>NZ_LIQT01000167.1 GCF_001418415.1 Streptomyces hirsutus | reverse complement strand
GGCCGGGAAACGGGCGGGGAGCAGTGGAGCCCGGGGAACCGGACGGACGACGGCCTCGTGCCGACCGTGCCCGCGTTCGCGCCGGCCCCCGTGCCGGTACCGGAGCCCGCGCCCGTACCCGCATCGGAGTGGGCCCCGGCGCCCGCGCCGGAGCCCACTCCCGCACCGGCCACCGCCGAGCGTTGGGTCTGGCACTGCCACGACTGGTTGCGCGTACCCCCCTGGCTGATGGGGGACATGGTGCTGATCGCCACGGCGGGCGGGGTCCTGTACGGCGTCGAGTACCGGAGCGGGCGGCCCCTGTGGCGACTGGACCTCGGCGCACCGGTACGGGGCGGACTGATCCCGGCGCGGGACGCGGTGGTCCTGGGCGCCGCCGACGGAGCGGTGCACCATGTCCGGCTGGCCGCGACCGGTCCCGAGCACGCACGGCACCGGTTCTCCGCGGGAGTGCACGCGGTGGGCTGGTCCGGTGCCCCCGGCGACGACCCGGACCGGCTNNAGGGACGGAGCGTGCGCGTCCTCGACCTCCGTTCCGGGGACTGCGGCTGGACCGTCGAGGACGCGGGAGTCGTGACGGGACGAGCGGTGGTCGCCGGTGGCACCGTGGTCTACCGCACCGATCGCGGCCGGGTGGTGTGCCGGCGGATGGACGACGGGAGCCGGCTGTGGGGCGTGCGTCCGCCGGCCGCCGGTCCGGCGGGGGTGACGGCGCTGGAGGACGCCGTCGTCGTGCCGGGGGCGGACGGCACGGTGACCACCCTGTGCCGTGCCACGGGAGAGACGGTGTGGGCGACGCCGGCCGGCGGCACCGTGCACCTCGCCGCCGCCGCTGTCGGCTGCGGTGGGGCTGTCGTGGTGGCGACCACGGAGGGCTCGGTCACGGCGCTGGACGCCGATGACGGCCGCCCGCTGTGGACGGCGCCGGCGACCGGTGGGGCGGCGCCACGCGCTCTGGACGTCCTGGTGGACGGCTCGGCGGTGTGCGTCGCCGACCAGCACGGGATCCGGCTGCTCGCCGTCCGCGACGGCCGCCTGCTGAGGCGCTGGGAACTGCCTTCCGTCTCGGGACTGCGTCCGGCCGAGGACGGGCTGATCGCGGTCGGACTCGACGGCGCGGTACGCCGGCTGGTCCTCGGAGGGGGACGCAGTCCGGCCGCGGACTGAATGCAGCTATATCGCCCCATCATGTGAGGTGCATGCATTTCAGGAAAGAGAAGGAAAGATTCTGCCTTTTCCTCGGACAACAGGGCAAGCGCCCCGCTACGATCGCTGACGCATTCTCAGTTCGCAGCCCGTGACCGGGGATTCCGCGATCCGGGGCGGCGGCGGGGACTGCGGTCCGAGGGGGGAACCGTGAACAGCGACAGATGGCCCGACGCAGGGCCGGCACCCATGAACGACGGCCTTTCCGCGCCCCGTGGGCGCCGCCCGTGACGCGCGTCCGCCGCGACGGACCCGAGCACGGCCGGCCGCGGTCCACCGATGCCGGGTACACCGCCGCCGGGCCACCCGGACACTGCCCCGTCTGCTGGTCGGGCGGTACCGGACGACGGTGCGGGGCCTGCGGCTGGGAGCCGGAGGCGACGGCGGCCGCCGGTTCGGCGGCACGGGACGCGGAGATCGCCGCCTGCTGGTCCTGGGACATGTCCGCGGCCGTCCTCGCGACCCGGTACCTGGCGGCCGGCGGCCGTTCCCGCGGAGCGACGCCGGGCGGCACCGTCGACCTCCGGCTGGGCCCGCTGATCCGCCGCGCCCCCGCGACGGCCATACCCGGTCCACGCCCCTTCGGCCCCCTCGACCCGTTCGGCATCCTCGACCCGCTCGGCGCGGAGGGCCGCAGGGACACCGCCGCGGGCAGCCCCGCCGGTGCCGTGTCCCTGCTCACCGCGCTCACGGCCGGCGAGTACGACGCGGTCTGCGTCCTCGGGATCTCCACCGCCGGACTGACCCTGCGGGAGCTGGCCCGCTGCTCGCAGGGGACCGGATGGACGCACAACTCCCCGGGCGACGACGTACGGTGGCCGGACCTCGCGCCCTGGCTGCCCGCGTCGCCTGCGGAACGCGCCTTCCTGCTGGCCGGCGGCATCGGCCTCACACCCCCCTACGGAACACACGGGGTGCCCCGGGCCACCGACGAGGCGTGGGAGCCCGCGGTCCGCCACGCCCTCGACGCCACGCTGGCCCCCCTCGACGCCGCACGCGCACAGGGCCGTGCGGTGCCGCTGGTCCTCGTCGTCCAGGCCCGCGGATGGCGCTGGCCGGGCCACGCGGCGCAGGAACTGACGGCCAGGGCGCCGGCGGCGGCCCGGATGTTCCTCGACGCCTCCGACCCGCGCACCCTGGACGACATCGTTCGCAGCGTCTGCCGCCAGGTTCCCCTGCGGCACGGCTACGCCCTGCTCACCCGGCCCGCCCCGGAAGACTCGCCGGGCCGGCGGACGGACACCGGTGCCCGCATCCTCTTCCCGGGCGGTACGACGCTGCCGGAGGAAGGCGAACTGTTCGCCTCCGTCGAACTGCTGGCAGAAGCGGAGGCGGACGCGGGCGGAGGCGGGATCGGGGACGCGAGCACGCACGCGGATCACGCGGATACGGACGAGCATCCCGACGCCGCCCCCCGCCCTGATGCCGAAGCCCGCACGCGGGACGGCGTGTTCGCACTTCCCCTGGTGACGGCCAGGGGCATCCGGACCGAGGACTGGCCGGTGCTGCACACGGGGCGTGCGCGAGTACGGCCCGGACACCGGACCACCGTCACCGTCGCCCTCGACGGTCACGGGCAACTCCGTTTCACAGAACCGGAGTTGTTCGCCGAAAGCCGGGACGGACGGACGCTGCCGCATGCCACCGACGCGGACACGAACGCGTCCCGGCCGCCTCGAGCCGCCGCCGTCGATGTGCTGCTCCTGCTCGAACTCGGCGGCACTCAGGCCGAGTCCGAGCGCCGTGTCCGCTTCCTGCGGTCGGTGCTCCGCCGGCTCGGCGCCACCGGTCCGCCGGACCCCGGGGCGGGCCGCCCCGGCGGGGAGACCCCCGAGGCCCGGACGGGCCTGCGGATCGGGCTCGTCGGATACGAGGACCACAAGGTCCTGCCCGTGCGTGCGGGACCGGAGGGCGACTCCGTGCTGAGCGTCTGGGGCCCCGGCTCCGCCGAAGCCGCCGCCGAGGCCGTCCGCCGGTTCCCCGTCCGGCCCGTACGGCACGACTACGGCGCACCGCTGGAGGACGCCCTGCACGCGGCCGCCCACTGGCCGCACTGGCGCGACGGAGCCCGGCACCTGCTGCTCGTGCTGGCCCGCCGGCCGCCCCACCCCACCCGCCAGCAGTCCGACCTCAGCCTGCCCTGCCCCGACCGGTACGACTACGAGGAAGCCCTGCGACGGCTGCGTACGGTGGTCTGTCCCGACCTGACCGTCATCGGCGTACGTGATCAGGCGGCCGTGGACACCTCCGGACGCTGGCGCCCCCAGACCCGCGAGCGGCTCCGCCACATCTGGCGCGACCTCGGCCGCGACCACCTGTTCACCCTCGGGACACACACACCCGAAGACGTCGTCTCGTGCGTCGACCGTGCCCTGGGACGCCCCGCCGAGGCCCCCGGGCTGCTGACCGACCCCGCCACCGCACCGGCGGCCCTCGGAACGGCCCGCCGGCACGGCGCGCGCACCGACTCGTCGGCGGCACCACCCAGTCAGAAAGACAGTGAGCACCATGGATGAGAACAAGCCGGACGAACCCCGGTTCCCACCGCCGGAAATGATGAGCAAGACGTACGAGCGGAACGCGGCGGACGGAGAGGCCGACTACGTCGGCAGCGAGCCGGTGTACGTCGCTCCGGTCGAGTTCACTCCGGAACCGCGGGTGGGGGAGGGGGAGACCCGGATCGGCGTCTGGGGTTCTCCGGCCTCCGGCAAGACGACGTTCCTGGGTGCCCTGCGCCTCGCCGCCCTCGACCCGTCCGGTCCCTTCGGCCGGTGGCAGGTGGTGCCGTCCGACGACGTGTCGGAGCGGTTCCTGGTGGAGACGGCCCAGAAACTGGCGATCGACAAGGTCTTTCCCCCGGCCACCCAGGCCGTGCGCCCGTACGCCTGGCGCTTCCGCGGGGACCTGAGCGGCACCGCCCTCGGCAGGCGCCGCCTGCTGCGCAAACGGCCTTCGAACCGGATGGAGTTCGAGCTGAACGTACTCGACGTGCCCGGGGGCGTCTACGAAGATCTCAGGAGCGACGGCCTCACCGCCCGGAGCGTCGATCACCTGGCCAGGGCCCAGGGACTCGTCTACCTCTTCGACCCGGTGCGCGAGGCGAGGAACAACGACTCGTTCGCCTTCCTCAACGGCACCCTGACCCGCATCACGCGGCTGTGCATGCAGGAGAACCGGCTGGACGGCCCCTACCTCCCGCACCATCTCGCCGTCTGCCTCACCAAGTTCGACGACCCCGACATCTTCCACCGGGCCCGGCGCGGCGGCT
Organism: Streptomyces hirsutus; assembly: GCF_001418415.1. Taxonomy (GTDB): domain Bacteria; phylum Actinomycetota; class Actinomycetes; order Streptomycetales; family Streptomycetaceae; genus Streptomyces; species Streptomyces hirsutus. Next base: position 28,853 of record NZ_LIQT01000167.1, on the reverse strand, counting down.
GGACCGACCTCGGGCCGAACGGCGTGCCCGTGGTGTCCGACCCCGCCGGCTTCTTCGACTGGCTCGCCGACGACCTGCACGGCAGCACCATGCGCCTGGTGGGACAGACCCTGCGCGCCAACTTCCATCCCTCGCGCCTCCACTTCTTCACCTCCTCGGCGATCGGGTTCGGCACCCTGCCCGGTGGCTCCGTCGACCTGCGGCGCTTCGGGAACGTCAACGTCGTCGACGGGAACGAGCGCATCGTGGGGCCGCTCAGCCCGTACAACGTCATGGAACCGCTGGTGACCCTGCTGCTCGGCATGCGGAACGGAGGCCGTCCGTGAACGACGCGTTCACCGTGGAAGCGCTGTGGGCCTGGTACGGCAAGAAAGCGGGCTCGCTGGCCGAGTACGACGTGATGCGCTGCACCGGAGGAGCGCCCCGCCGCGCGATGTTCTCCGAATACGTCATCGCGGCGAGCCTCGGCAACCCGCCCGCCGCGGCGGCCGTGCAGGACCGGCTGCCCTGGATCTCCGTGATGGGTCTCCCCTTCCCCGACCAGTTGTGGACCGGCATCTCCGTGATGGAGACCTCCACCCTGCGCGACGGCGCGAACCGGGCCGTCACCCCGACCCGCTACATGCTGATCGACTCCACCGAACTGGTGCGCCGGAGGGTGGAGTACACCACCCTGTGGGACGCCGTCACCCCCGTACGGCTGCCTCCGGAGCACGACGAGAGCATCCTGCTGGAGGTGTCCCCACAGGCCGGCGAGGGACTGGCGGAAGGACTGGACACCATCGCCGACCATGTGCACGGCGGCACCGGAACCGCCGGCACCGGAGAGCGGCGGGAGGAAGCCGTGGACTGGGCCGTGTCCGTGGCCGCACTGCTGCTGTGCGGCCACCCCGTCGTCGTCACCGGCGGCGGCCGGCTCGGCGCGCGGGCCCGGCTGGCCGTGTTCGACGCCGTCGTCGGCCTCCTGCCGTACGGGGTACGCAGCGGGCTGCGCGTGGGCAGCTGCGTCGACGGGGGTGACAAACCGCCCACCCAACTGGCCTTCGGACCGGAGCACACGCCGTCCGCCCGGTGCGTGCGGCTCGGCACCCCGCCGCAGGTGCCGGCCGGCCCTCCGGAGGACTACCGGCGTCAGCTCACCCGCCTGATCGAGGTCGTGGGCTTCGACGCGGTCACCGCCGGACTGCGCGGGCTCGACGCACCCGTCGCACCGGCCGACCACGGGGCGCTGCTCGGCGCCCTCGGCCGGCTGGACCCGTTCCGCGCGGCGGTGAGCGCCGTCGAGGCCGGGAAGCAGTCCGTCCGGGTCGTGGCCGAAGGGCTGAACAGCCTGACGGACGGCGAGGACACGGACTCCGACGACTTCCTGCGGCTCGTCGAGTGGGGGATCGCCTACGCGGTCGAACCCGGGGGGCGGGAGCTGCACGAGGCGCTGCACCGTCACTGGACGCACGAGAGGACCGGACCGCGCGTGTCCGCCCTCATGGCGGAAGCCCTCCTCAACGTGGTCCTGAGCGGCGCCCGGCACGCGATGGACAGCACCTCGTGCCGCGTCAGGCTGGACGCGCTGTGGCGGCTGGTCGAACAGTGCCGGAAGGAGGCCGAGGTACTGCGGCTGCTGCCCGGCTCCGAACAGCCGGCCGACGGCCGGCGCCTGGGGTGTGCGGTCGAGTGCCTGCGCCTGCTGGGCCCGGACAGGGTGGCCGACGGCCGGGCCGACGCGGTGCGCGCGCTCCGGGACACGCGGCGGCTCACCCTGGAGGTGCTCGCGCGGGTGTCGGCCGACCCCGCACGGCTCGTGGCCTGGCTGACCCCGCTCGTGCCGGACGCGCCCGAGGCCCCCGCCTGGCTGCGCGCCTGGGCGGTGCTGTCGGTGCGCGAGGCGAGGCGGGCGTCCCGGGCCGAGCCGCGTCCCACCGCCGAGGACGCCGTTCATGTGCTCACCGCCACCGTCCGCGCGCGCCGGCCCGACTGGGCGGCGGAGGCCGTCGGATGGCTGTGGCCGCAGCTGTATGCCGTCGCCACCGAGCCGGGGGACGGCGGACGCCCGGACGAGGACGGAGCCACCTTCAGGCTTCCCTTCCTGAACCGGAACCGGAACCGGGACGGGGTGCGGAAACCCTCCTCGGCCGGGACAGCGGACGCCCCGGACATGCCGGAGATCCCGAAGACCCCGGGGCGCCCGCCGGGTTCCCCGAATTCGGCCGCCCCCGCCGACCGCGCGGACCCGGTGGCCCTGGTGGCCCCGTTCGGCCCTCCGGACGCGCGTACGGTGCGGGACCTGCTCGCCGCCGATCCGGAGGCGTGGCGGCACTGCAGGGCGTCGGCCGACGTCCTGAGCTGCCTGGTGGGCCTCCCTCCCGTCGGGCCCCTGTGGCGCGAGGAGGCGTGCCTCGCCTACGCACGGAGCCTGCACCAGGTCTTCCGGGACGGGAGCCTGGCACCCTTCCTGGAGTTGCTCGTGGACGAGCTCGCCGGGCCGGTGCTCGACGAACCCTGGGCCCAGGAGGGCGAGTCCATCGTCCTGGAGGCCCTCCTCCAGGTGCCGCACGAGGCGGCCGCCGCGAACCTGCGCCGGCGCGTCGCCGCCCGGGACGAGGAACGGCGGCGCCGGCAGGCCGCCCAGGAGCGGGAGCGTGCCGTCCACGCACAACGGCTCTCCGAGCGCGAAGCCGCCCACAACGCCCACCTGCGCGCCGCCCGCCAGGCGCAGGAGAGCCAGGCCGCGCAGAAGGCCGCCCTGGAACGGCACCCCGGCACAGGCCTCGCGACCGGAACGGGTCCCCGCCCCGCTGCGGCGGCCACCGGCCCCCACGCGGGCCACGGACGCCCGCCCGTCCTCGGCGGCCCCGGCCGGACGGGCGACGGGCCCGGCCCTCTGGAAGACCTCGCCCGAGCCGCGACGCACGTCGGCTCCTCCCGGGACGTCGCGGCGATGTGGGCGCCCTTCACCCTCGACCTGGAATCCGCCGCGGGCCGCCAGGCCCTCGAAGCGGCCGGCCGCTGGTGGGAGAAGGCCCAGGACGAGGAACGCGCCGCACTCTTCGGCCATCTGGAACGCGCGCTGCTCACCGAGCACCAGTGCAGCATCGACGTCACCGCGGACATCCTGCACGAAATCAGGCGCCTGGTCATGGCCGGCCGGGCCTCCGGCCACAGCGGCGGCGGATGGCAGGCGGGGCCGGTGCTCCGGGAGGCGAAACGGGACCTGCGCGCACGCCGCTCGCGGGTGCGTGAACTGCGCTGGATACGGCTGATGGCCCACGTGAACCTGGTACCGGGAACGCCACGCAAGCCCAAGAAGTGGAACAGAGGGAGCACCGCCCGATGAGCAACGACCGTTCCCGGACGGCCAGGCGCGCACTCGCCGCGGCACTGGCCACCGCCTTCCTCACCCTGGGGCCCGCGCTGAGCCCCCTCACCCCCGCCCGTGCCGCGGACTCCGGCGACCTGGAGCGGTTCCTGGACTCGGTGGTGGGCACCCGCGGCGCCGGCTACGCGATCGTCGTCGACACCTCGCAGTCCATGGCGAACAACGGCTCGTACGACAAGGTCCGTTCGGTACTTCCCGCGTTCCTCGAGTCCCTGCACCCCGAGGACCTGGTCTGCCTGATCCCCTTCAGCGGGAGCGCGCGCGCCTGCGACATGGTCTCCCGCGACGAGGCGCTCGCGGAACTCGACGAGGCGCTGCCCGCCACCCCCGAGGGTTCCGCGTCCAACTTCGGGCGCGCCTTCGAACAGGCGCTGGACGGACTGCAACGGGCCGGTACCGATGTCGGCGGCGTACTGCTGCTGTCCGACGCGCAGATGCACGCGCCCGACGACGTCAAGTACCGGGACTTCACCGCGAGCGGCTGGCCCGCCCTGCGCAAACAGGCCTCGGGCCTGCCCGCCGACCGCACCCTGACCGGCTACGGCATCGCCCTGGCCCCCGGCGCCGAGGTCGAGCAGGTCCTGGCCAAGGTGTTCCCGAGCTACCGCATGCTCGACGCGTCGGGATCCCGCACCCGGGAGGCGATGACGGCGGCTCAGGACGACACCCGTCTGCTCCAGGCCGCCCGGGCCGTGACCGGGGACAAGGGCAAGGGCGTGGCCGTCTCCTGGCCGGACAGGCCCGGCAACGGGCCGGTGCCGGCCGGATCGGCCCTTCGCCTGCGGCTGACGGCCACCACCGACGCGCTGCCCGTGCGCGTCACCGACCTGCGGATCGAAGGGCTCCCCGAGGGCGTCGAACCGACCGGCGGACTGCCCCGCTCGGTCGACCTCCGGCCGGGGGAGAGCCGGGACATCGACGTCACGCTCAGCTCCACCACCGCGCAGCGCGAGGGGTGGGCGAGCGGGCCCCGCACCGAGACCTGGCAGCTGTCCGTCGACGGCCGGGTGAGCACCCCGGTGGCGCGGGCCTCGGAGCGGTTCGTCGACCGGCGGGCCCGGCTGGCCACCGCCCCGGCCGGAGAGTCCCTGGCGGTGCGGGGGACGGCGCAGGTCACCGTCGACCCGGTGCGCTGGGCCGCCGCACTGGGTGTCCTCCTGCTCGTCCTCGTCCTGGCGGGCGTCGTGCTGCTGCGCCGGTACCGCCCGGTCCGGGGCACGCTGTCCGCCGAGGGAGTCGACACCAGGGAACCCGTGCGGATCCCTCTGCAAGGACGCGGCGAGGTCACCGTGGACCTCTCCCCGCTCCTCGACGGCGACGGATCGGTCAGGATCCGCAGCGTTCCCGGCCCGCTCCGCGAGCAGCCGCCCATCCGGCTGCGCTGCCGCACCGCCGACCGGCCGGAACGGGAGATCGTCTGCTCGCCCGGGCAGACCGTGCTGCTGTGCGGTATCGAGTTCCACTACGCGACGCTGCCCGCGCAGCGGAGATGACCGGTGCCCACCGCCCGGCGGCGGCCGCCCGCGACGTTCCCCGGAGGTTCCCGCGAGGCCCGTCGCCGGGCGGCGCGTTGCCGCTGCCCACCTGGAGGACCAATGGTGGCGGGTCGTCATATTCCCTCTTAGTTTCGGCATATGACCCAACGCCACCTCACGTATCTCACCTGCACCGTGGTCGTCCTGGCTTCGGGCATGGCCGCGACGCCGTCGGCCGCCCGGCCCACCGTGCACCGGGTGCAGCCCGGCGCATCGATCCAGAAGGCCGTGGACGCCGCGAAGCCGGGGGACACCGTCGTCCTCTCACCCGGCACCTACAAGGAGAGCGTCGACCTCACCACGTCGGACGTCACCCTGCGCGGCTCCGGTGCCCACCGCACCGTCCTGGTGCCCGACACCGTCCTGGTGCCCGGCACGGACGCGGACCGGGGCGCCTGCGCCGAGGCGGGGCACGGCATCTGCGTGACCGGTACGGACAAGGTGCCCCTGCGGGGCGTCACCGTACGCTCGTTGACACTGCGGGGCTTCACCGGGAGCGGGCTGTGGGCCACCGGCACCGACCGGCTGCGGGTGCAGGGCGTGACCGCCGAGAGGAACGGCAAGTGGGGCATCGCCGAGGAGCGCTCGGTGCGCAGCGTGCTCAGCCACAACGTGGTCGAGGAGAACGGCGACGCCGGACTGTTCCTGGCCGACACCACCGACACGGAGGAAGGCGCCCGGGACGCCCGCAAGACGGTGATCCGCCACAACCGCATGCTCGGCAACCGCGTCGGCGTCATCGTGCGGCGGCTGCGGAACCTGACCGTCGACCGCAACGAGGCCACCGGCAACTGCGCCGCCGTGTTCGTGGTGGGCGACGAGTCCAAGCCCGTCGCGGGCGCCCTGCGGGTGACCCGCAATCACCTCCGCGCCAACAACAAGCACTGCGCCGCCACCCCGGGGCTGCCCTTCCTGCAGGGCACGGGCGTCGTCCTCACCGGAGCCGAGGACACCCTCGTGGCGGGGAACCGGATCGAGAACAACAAGGGCACCTCCCCGCTGTCCGGCGGCATCGTGCTGTTCAAGAGCCTCATGGGCGCCGCGAACGAGCGCAGCACCGTCCGCGACAACCTGGTCACCGGCAACAGCCCGGCCGACCTGGCCGACCGGGACACCGCCACGACCAACACGTTCAGCGGCAACACCTGCACGCTCTCCGAGCCCGCCGGTCTGTGCTGAACGCCCCGCCGTGCCACCGCCCCACCCCTCAGCACCTCACCTCCCCCCTCAACAGCACGACAGAAGAAGCGAGGCGACGGATGACGGCCGTCGATCCGGCTCCCCCACCGCCCATGCGGCTGCGGGAGCTCGTTTCGGGGCGGCCTGCGCCGCCGCCGTGCGCGCCGCCGTACGCCTGGGCGTGGCGGACGCACTCGACGACACCCCCATGGCCGTGGACGACCTCGCGGAGGCGGTGAAGAGCCGGCCGCACCCCGTCGACGCGGTTCACCACGGCCATGGACCTGCTGCTCCTCGACGGCGGCGCCAAGCACACCCGGAAGAGCATGACCGACCGGCGGACCGACGCGGGCCTGGTCATCGGCGAGGTCCAGCCGGTCAACGCCTGCCTGCGTGTTTTCGAGTGCACCGTCCCCGGCTGATCAGCACCGGCCCGTACCGTCCGGCCGGCACCTTCCGTACGCGGGCCGACCCCGAGGCCGCCGGCTCCGTGACGTACACGGGACCGGCGGCCTCGGGGTTCTTCCGGGCTGTCCGCTCAGGAGCCGGCGCCGCGCTCCCAGTGGTAGAAGCACTGCGCCATGGCGTCCTTGGGGCCGCGCCAGGTCCGGGGGTCGTACGGGCTGACGTACGCCTCCAGCTGTTCGCTGATGCTGCGGAACTCGGGGTGCCCGGCCACCTTCGCGATCGCGGGCGCCGGATCCCGCTCGGACTCGATGAGGTGCAGGTACAGGTCGTCGCCGAACTGGAAGAGCCGGCGCCTGTTCACCCCGATCAGGTGAGGGAGTTCACCCCGGTCGGAGGCGGCGAACACATCGGAGATCTGCGACGCCGAACCGGGCGCCATACGGGCCACGATGAGTGCGTGGTGCATCGACGGTCCTTTCCGGATCGGTCGGCGGTCAGCGGGAGGTGGCGGACGCGGGGCTCCTGCGCTCGCCGGCGGCCTGCTCGATCCGGTCCCGGATGAGCGCCAGTTGCGTACGCGAGTTGCGGTTGATGTTGTCCGTCATCCAGACGTCGTCGACCGGGGCGTCGGGCTTCATCGCGAAGTCCTGTGTCCAGCTCATCCGCACTCCGCTCGGCAGTTGCTCGTACTCCCACAGGATGTCCATGTGGGCGAAGGGACCCGTCTCGACGCGACGGGCGTGCACGGTCCGGCGGCCCCGGTCGGGGGTGCGCTCGGAGACCCAGCTCCACACCTTCCCGTTGTCGTCCGGGTGCATCGTCAGGCGGAACGTCGTGGTGTCGCCCTCGCGGGAGAGCACCTCGACCGACGCGTACTCGCTGAACAGGTTCGGCCAGTTCTCGAGGTCGTTGGTCATGTCCCAGACGAGGTCGAACGGGGCGTCGACGGTGATGCTGTTCTCGGTGTGTCCTGCCACTTTCAGGCTCCAGCCTTGAGGGTGCTGTTGACGAGGTCCAGAAACTCCCGGGGCGACTTGCAGCGCTCCGAGTCGGGGGGAAGGGAGAGGCCGTACCGGTTCTCCAGCTCGCCGACGATGCCGAGCAGGCCGAGCGAGTCGAGGCCGAAGCAGTCGAAGGGGGACCCCGCGGCCTGCTTCAGCTCCTGCGGGTCGACGGTGATGCCGGCCGCCTTCTTCATCAGGACGGCCAGTTCGTCGACGGTCACTTCGGTGGTGATCATGAGTGTCTGCTCCTTCCCCGCCCGGGCCTACCGGGCGGATTCGCCGCGGCGCACGACCAGCGCCGCGTTGGAGCCCATGAGTCCTCTGCTGAGGACGAGGGCCGTGCGCAGCTCGGCGGGCCGAGCGCGCGACATCACCAGGTCGAGGTCGTGGCAGATGTCGAACACGTTGGGGGTGGGGGGCACCTGACCGTGTTCCATGGCGAGCACCGCGGCCACCGTGTCCAGCACGGGTGCCGCGCAGTGGGCCCGTCCGAAACCGGTCTTGGGCGCCGTGACGGGGACCCGCCTGCCGTGCGCGCCCAGGGCGTCGGCGATGGCCAGCGCCTCGGCGCGGTCCGCCTCCGGTACGCCCATCGCGTCGGCGAACACCACGTCGATGTCCTCCGGCGCGGCGCCCGCCTCGTCGAGGGCGCCGCGGATCGCACGGGCCAGGCCCTCCCGTGACTCCTCCCAGCGGGAGGCGCCGGTGAAGGTGGCGGCGTGGCCGGCGAGGGTGGCCCGCACCGGCACGCCGCGCTCGCGGGCGCGGTTCCCGTCCTCGACGACGAGCAGCGCACCGCCCTCGGCGGGCACGAACCCGCAGGCCTTCGAGGTGAAGGGACGGTAGGCGAGGTCCGGGTCCTCGACGGTGCTGAGCTCGGGATAACCGAGCTGGCAGACCATCGAGTACGGGGCCAGCGGGGCCTCCGCGGCCCCGACGACCATCGTGTCGGTGCCGCGCCGGATCGCCCCGGCGGCGTGCGCGAGGGAGTCGAGGCCGCCGGCCTCGTCGCTCGCCACCACCCCGCACGGGCCCTTGAAACCGCTGCGGATGGAGATCTGGCCGGTGCTCGCGGCGTAGAACCAGGCGATGGACTGGTACGGGCCGACGAACCGAGGGCCCTGCCCCCAGAGTTTCTGCAGCTCACGCTGCCCGAACTCACCGCCGCCGGAACCGGCCGCGGTGACCACGCCGATGGAGAACGGCTCCGCGGGATCACCGCTGCCGAGCCCGGCGTCGTCGAGGGCGAGGGCGGCCGCCGCCATCGCGAAATGGCTGAACCGGTCGGTCTGGACCAGGAACCGGTCCTCGATGAGGGCCGTCGCGTCGAAGGAGCGGACCTCGCCCGCCACGCGCAGCGGCAGATGACCGCAGCCCTCACGGGTGATCCGGTCCAGCACGCCGATGCCTTCGCTGACGGACTTCCAGTAGGCGTCGGGCCGCTGTCCGTTGGGCGCGATCACACCGATGCCGGTGATGGCCGCGCGGCGGGGGCGCTGAGTGCGCTGAGTACTCATCGGTTCCTCCCGCCCGGCCCGGTCAGCAGCACCGCGGACTGGAAGCCGCCGAACCCGCTGCCGACGGAGAGTACGTTCCTCAGCTTCCGGGGGCGGGCGGTGCGCGGCACGTAGTCCAGGTCGCACTCGGGGTCGGGGGTCTCGTAGTTCGCCGTCGGCGGTACGGCCTGGTGCTTCAGGGCGAGCACGCAGGCCACCACCTCGATCGCGCCGATCGCGCCCAACGAGTGCCCCACCATCGACTTGATGGAGCTCATGGGCGTGTCGTAGGCGTGGGCGCCGAGGGACCGCTTGACCGCGGCCGTCTCGTGCCGGTCGTTCTGCCGGGTGCCGGAACCGTGCGCGTTGACGTAGTCGATCAGTGTGGGGTCGAGACGGGCCTGGTCGAGGGTGCTGTCGATGGCCCGCGCCATCTCCAGGCCCTCGGTGGTCAGACCGGTCATGTGGTAGGCGTTGCCGAAGGTGGCGTACCCGCCGATCTCGCAGTGGATCTGTGCCCCGCGGGCCCGTGCGTGCTCGTACTCCTCGAGGACCAGCACCGCCGCGCCCTCGCCCATCACGAAGCCGTCGCGGTGCGCGTCGAAGGGACGGGAGGCGTGCTCCGGGTCGTCGTTGTTCGGCGACGTCGCCTTGATGGCGTCGAAGCACGCCATCGTGATCGGCGAGATCGGCGAGTCGGACGCCCCGGCGATGCAGACGTCGGCCCGGCCCTCGGCGATGGTGTGGAAGCCGTACCCGACCGCGTCGAGTCCCGAGGTGCAGCCGGTGGAGACGGTCTGCACCGGGCCCCGCGCGCCGAACCGCTCGGCGACGACCGCGGCGAGCGTGCTCGGCTGGAACGCCAGGTGCAGCTTCGAGTCGGCGGCCCGGTGGTCCACGTCCCAGCGCGAGCCGTGCTCGCTGACCTGGACGTAGTCGTGCTCCAGCCGGGTGGTGCCGCCGACCGCGCTGCCCAGCGACACCGCGGTGCGCCAGCCGTCGTCGCCCCCCGGGTCGAGCCCGGAGTCGCGGACCGCCTCGCCGGCGGCGACCACGGCGAACTGGATGTACCGGTCGGCGTGCTGGCACAGGTCCGGGTCGAGACCGTGGTCGAACGGGTCGAAGTCGCACTCGGCCGCTATCCGCGAGCGCAGCCCGCTCGGGTCGAACAGGGTGATGCCGCGGGTCGCGGTGCGGCCGGCGGACAGAAGGTCCCAGAACGCCGTCGCCCCGGTGCCGCCCGGAGCGACCACCCCGATACCGGTGACGGCCACCCGGCGGGTCACTTTATGGCCTCACTGGGTCCGGCCGGCCGGCCTTGCCCGGTCCCGGATGCGACCGGACCGCCCACGGTCAGCTGAGGGCCGGCCTCGGAGCCGGCGTTCTCCTCGGTGTCGACGTGCCCGAGGCTCGGATGCGGGGCGAGCGGGCCCAGGTGGAAGACCATGCGGGCCTCGGCGTCGGAGACGTTGCGGAAGCGGTGCCGCATGTCGATCGGGATCATCAGACCCTGCTCGGCCCGCAGCGCGAACGGCTCCCCGTCCAGGTCGACTTCGAGCGCGCCGCTGACGACGTACACGAACTCCTCGGAGTACGGGTGGTAGTGCTCGCCGATGCGCTCACCGGGCTGGATGACGGCCAGACCCATGAAGCCGCTGGTGGAACCCACCGTGGCCGGGGTGAGGAGGGTCCTGAGATCGCCTCCGCGCCTTCTGTTGGGTTCCGTCTCGCTCAGGTCCACGATGCGTGGATGCTGTTGGGACATGGTTGGTACCTCCGGGTGGGGCGTGGGACGTCCGGGCGGGGCGGCCGCGGACGTCATCACGGTTTGCCGTCAGGAATCCGCCGTGCTGCGGTCGGTGACGAGCAGCATGTCGGCGTGCGACAGCAGCCGGTTCAGGTTGCGCTCCGAGTTCAGCGGGACGTCGACGCCGACCGCCGCGCCGTCCAGGAGCCGCTCCAGTTCCGCCGCCTTCCCCGCGCCCTTGACGCCCAGGGCCCATTCGGGGTCGGTGTCGAAGGCGCCGGTGACGTCGACCATGCGGACCACGATGTCGTCGCGCTGGAAGACGGTGCTCGTGAAGATGTGGCTGTCCGGGTCGCCGACCGCGGCCTCGTCCTGATGGGAGAGGAACCGGGCCAGCTCCATGCCCTGTCCCTCGACGGCCGGGTAGTACAGCGCGTGCCGCCGCAGACCGGCGGGCTCGGGGCCGTCCGCGCGGACGTGGTGCACGGAGGGGAGTGCGGCCCGGGTGAAGAACACCCGCGCCGAGCCGGGGTCGGACAGATCCCGCTCCTGCTCCAGGTGGGGGTCTATGGCCGTTTCGATGGCCCGGATCTCGGGCTGGTCGGCCACGTGGCGCAGGGCCGCGGCCAGGTCGCCCTCGACCTCCATGCACCGCACCACGCGGTTGCCGTGCATGAACACGGAGGTGCGGCGCAGCCTCGTGTCCGCCTCCAGCTGGGCCTTGGGAGACGTGTACCCGGCCAGGTGCTCCGAGACCTTGGACTCGCTGCCCGGCTTGACGGTGAAAGTGAGCGCGTGGCGGGCCACTCCGTCGCCCACGCGGACCTGCGCCTGCAGACCGGACCGCTTCTTCGCCCCGGGGCGCGGCTCCGTCTCGCGCAGGACGCTGTAGCGCATGGAGCGGGTGTCGCGGACGCAGCTGTGCATCGGGCGGACGATCTCGATGTGCTCCTCGCTGTTCACCCAGGCGAGGAAGGGAAGCGCGCTCTCCCACTCGCTGGTGATGAGCCACTGCGAGGGGTTCTCGATCGACTGGCAGAGCTGGTCCTGGATGTGCCCGGGAATGGACGCGACCTTGCTGCTCATGTGCTCGTAAGCCTCGAGGAACTGCTCCTGCGCTCCGTCGTACAGGTCGAGCAGCAGAATCACCCGCAGTCTGGAGCCGTCGAACGCCGAATGCGCTATGCGTCCCGCCGTGGGTCCCGTCGTGCGTTCCGTCGTGGTCATCCGGCGCACCTCTTCTCTTTTTCACGAAAGGCTCTTCGGTGGAGGTCGGGAGCAGCCCGTCGCCGAAACGGCCGGGCCGACCCTGAACCGATCGTCGACGCGCCCCGCGAGGTGCGCGAGACACACGGGGCAGGTGGGTGAACCCCGCGTCAACCGGGTGCCACCGGGACGCGAAGCGGCCCGTACCGGGCATGAATGCGGCGTCCTTTCCCCGCCCGTCCAGGGCGACGATGGAGGCAGTTCAATGAACCGATCGCAAGAGGCCGGCGAGACCGGCCACCGCACGCCCGTCCTCATCGTGGGCGGCTCCCTCGTGGGCCTGTCGATGTCCGTGTTCCTGGGGCGTCTGGGCGTGCCGCACACGCTCGTCGAACGTCACCCGGGCACGTCGATCCACCCGCGCGGGCGCGGCAACAACGTGCGCACCATGGAGCTGTTCCGGGTGGCCGGAGTGGAACAGCAGATCAAGGAGGTCGCGTCGGTCCTGGCGGACAACCACGGCATCATGCAGACGCCGAGTCTGGCGGACGGCGACGGCGAGTGGCTGTTCAAGGAGATCGACCCCGGGGGCGGCCTGGCCCGGTTCAGCCCCGGCGGGTGGTGCCAGTGCAGCCAGAACGACCTCGAGCCGGTGCTGCTGGCCCATGCCCGCGAACTCGGCGGCGATCTGCGCTTCGCGACCGAGCTGATGTCGTTCGACCAGGACGACGACGGGGTGACGGCGCGGGTCAAGAGCCGGGAGACCGGCGAGCACACCACCATCCGCGCGGACTACCTGGTCGCCGCGGACGGTCCGCGCAGCCCCGTGCGGGAGCGGCTCGGCATCGGTCAGAACGGTCCGGGGGACCTGTTCCACAACGTGAGCGTCACCTTCTTCTCACGCGATCTCGCGGGCGTCGTCGGCGACCGGCGGTTCATCGTCTGCTACCTGACGAACCCGGAGGCCGACGGGGCGCTGCTGCCCGTCGACAACACCGAGAACTGGGTGTTCCACGCCCCCTGGCACCCCGAACACGGCGAGACGATCGAGGAGTTCACCGACGAGCGGTGCATCGACCACATCCGGCGGGCGGTCGGCGTGCCGGACCTCGACGTCAAGATCACCGGCCGGGCCGCCTGGCACGCCGCCGAGCGGGTCGCCGACAGGTACACCGACCGCCGGGTGTTCCTCGCCGGCGACTCGGCCCACGAGATGTCGCCCACCGGGGCCTTCGGCTCCAACACCGGCATCCAGGACGCGCACAACCTCGCCTGGAAGCTGGCAGCCGTCCACGGCGGCTGGGCGGGCCCCGGACTGCTGGAGTCCTACGACGCCGAGCGCCGGCCGGTCGCCGAGGCGACCAGTGCCCGCGCCTCGAACCGCTCGGTCGAGCACAGCCACCCCGGCTACACGCCCGCGGCAGGCGCCGGCACCAAGGGCCCGAAGGGCGGAATCCTCAACGTGGCGCTGGGCTACCGCTATCCGCAGGGCGCGGTCGTCGGCGGCGACCCGGCGGCGCCGATCGTCCCGGAGGACCTGCGGCTGACGGGGGAGCCGGGCACCCGGGCCCCCCACCTGTGGCTGGACCGCGACGGAGTCCGCATCTCCACCCTCGACCTGTACGAGCGGTCCCTGGTGCTGCTGACCGGCGAGTCCGGCGACGCCGCCTGGCACGCCGCCGCGGCGCAGGCGGCACAGCACCTGCGGGTGCCCCTCGACGCCTACCGGATCGGCACCGGCCCCGCCGCGGACCTGACGCCGGACGACGGCGTGGACTGGGCACAGGCCCACGGCGTGACCGGGGACGGCGCGGTCCTGGTCCGCCCCGACGGATTCGTGGCGTGGCGCTCCGAAGGGGCCGTGGCGGACCCCGCGACGGTGTTGCGGAAGGCCGTCACGGACATCCTGGCCCGCGAACGGGGCTGACGGCTGACGGTGCGCGCGGCGAGGCGGCGTCAGGCTCCTCCGACGCCGCCCTGCCGTCCCCGCTCCGCCTTGGCCTTGTGCTGTTCGAACCGCTGGACCGCGGGTCCGTCGTCGTTCCACGGCCACGGGGTCACCGTGCCCTGGAGCGCCTCGAACACATGGTTGGCGTCGACGGCCCGGCCGGCCGCGCACAGCGCGTACGCCAGGACGTTCAGGTCCGCCTGGGCCGCCGCGTGCTGGAAGAATCCCGGCTTCGCCCAGAGGGAGGCGGCCTGCTCCAGCGAGGCCGCGATCTGCCCGCCCTCCCACAGCTGACCGGCCGTCATGGCCCGGACGCCGCCCTGCGCCACCAGCCCCTGGTACTGCCGGACGGCCGCGGTCAGCTCGATCGCGGCGCACGGCGCGTTGGCCGGTATCCGGGCACGCACCACGTCGATGAAGTCGAGGACGGCCGCGCTCGAGCCCCCTTCCTCCGGCGACAGATGGGCGAGCATCTGCAGATAGGCCTCGCGGTGCCAGCGGTCGCGTCCGGTGGCCTCCCGCCAGATGGCGTTGACCTCGCTCTGCGGATACCGCTCGAGGCGGGCCATGCCGAGCAGGGCCACCCAGGGCAGCGGATCCGCCGGCCTCAGCTCCGCGGCCCGATGACACTGGGTCACCAACTGTGCCGCGTCCTCCAGGTGTCTGTCCCGCAGGCCGCGCATCAGACCGACCCAGGAGTGGAACACCAGCGCGTCGGGGTTCTTCGGCTCCCTGGTCAGCCAGGCCGAGGCCAGGTCGGACTTCGATTCGGCCGTCTCCCCGGCCAGCACGGTCACCCGATGGCTGCGCCGGTCCCAGTTGTCCCCGGTTTCCTCCAGGAAGGCCGCGACGAGGTTCACCTCCGTCGACTTGACGCCTCCACCGCGTTTGCTCACCTGCCGGAGGACGCGCGCGAGGGCGACGTCGTCGAGGGCGGGAGCGAGGTGGGGACGTTTACCGGTACGACTACTGAAGAGCGCCATGCCCGCAGACTAGGAACAGTTTCGGGTCCGGCAACCGATAGGACCCGATCGTTACCGATCCGCACCACAGAGTGACGCGGTTCGGGCAGCTCGACGGTGTCCAAGGCCCTGAACAGGGCCTTGGACACCGTCGAGCTGCCTGGCCGGTCAGGCAGCCGGCGCCGGGAAGGTCGGGTACTCCACCCCCGAGACGTACTGGACGACCCGGACGACCTGGCTGGAGTAGCCGAACTCGTTGTCGTACCAGAGGTACAGGATCGCGTTGTCGCCCTCGACCTTGAGGGCGCCGGCGTCGACGATCGAGGCGTGCCGCGAGCCGATGAAGTCGCTGGAGACCGCGTCGGGGGCGCTGATGAAGTCGATCTGGCGCTTCAGCGGCGAGGTGAGCGACACCTCGCGGAGGTACTCGAGCACCTCGGCGCGGTCGGCCGCGCGGCCCAGCTGGAGGTTGAGGATCGCGATGGAGACGTTCGGCACCGGGACCCGGATCGAGCTGCCGGTGATCGTCGCGTCGAGGTCGGGCAGCGCCTTGGCAACGGCGGAGGCGGCACCCGTCTCGGTGATCACCATGTTCAGCGGCGCGGAGCGGCCGCGGCGCTCGGACTTGTGGTAGTTGTCCAGCAGGTTCTGGTCGTTGGTGAACGAGTGGACGGTCTCCACATGGCCGCGCAGCACACCGTACTCGTCCGCCATCGCCTTGAGCGGCGGGACGATCGCGTTGGTGGTGCAGGAGGCGCAGGAAAGGATCTGCTCGTCCGGCTTGAGGGTGTCGTGGTTGACCCCGTGCACGATGTTGGGCACGTCGCCCTTGCCGGGCGCGGTCAGCACGACCTTGTCGACACCGGGGCGCAGGTGCTGCGAGAGGCCCTCGCGGTCGCGCCACTTGCCGGTATTGTCGATGAGGATGGCGTTCTTGATGCCGTACGCCGTGTAGTCCAGCTGCGACGGGTCGTCGGCGTAGATCACCTTGACGGTGTTGCCGTTGGCGACGATCGCGCTGTTCGCCTCGTCCACGGTGATCGTGCCCTGGAACTGACCGTGCACGGAGTCGCGGCGCAGCAGGGAGGCGCGCTTGACGATGTCCTGCTCGCCGCCCCGGCGGACCACGATGGCGCGCAGCCGCAGGCCGTTGCCGGAGCCGGACTTCTCGATGAGCAGGCGGGCGAGGAGCCGGCCGATGCGGCCGAAGCCGTAGAGGACGACGTCGCGCGGCTCACGGCGGTCGATCTTGTGGGCGCCGGTGGCTCCGGCGACGGCCTCGGCGGTGAACTCCGCCACCGACAGTCCGCGGTCGTCGGTCCGGTAGGTCGCGGCGAGGAGACCGAGGTCGATCTGGGACGGACCGAGGTCGAGTGTGGTGAGTGCCTGGAGGAAGGGCAGCGTCTCGGTGACCGACAGCTCCTGGCCGGAGATCTGGCGGGCGAAGCGGTGGGTCTTGAGGATCGAGACCACCGACTTGTTCACCAAGGAGCGGCTGTGCAGCAGGACGGTGACGTCCCGCTCGCGGTGCAGCTTCCCGATGATCGGGATCATCGACTCCGCGATCTCCTCGCGGTGCTTCCAGCTGGTGAACGAGTCTTCATTGACAGTCACAGGATCATCTTTCGAGCTAGGTGGCGCTCATATGATAGCCATGCCGGTCAGAGAGCTCCGCCGGGGTCTCCCATCCGCCGGCGGGAGGATTGCGGACCGCGCGATCGGGTACGCGTGCAGGACCGTGCCCGGAGCGGATTCCGGTCCGATCGGCCGATCCGCCTTCTGCCGGTCCGCCGCCCGCGGATCGCTCGTCGCGGATCGCCGATGGCCGTCGCCGATTCCGTCCGGGGCGGGTCCGTACGACCGCCGCTACGAGGGAAACCGCCATGGAGACACCCGCGCACGAGAACAATGCCCCCACGTCCGCCCAGCGGGCTCTGGACGCTCTCGCCGACAACACCCAGGACACGGCGGCGCTGGACGCCCTCGCCAACAGTGACGTACTGATCCCCGTGCCCGACGACGCGGGTGACGAGGCCGCCGACCCCGGCGCGGTCGCGCTGCCGGTGATGGAGCAGCCGGACGGCATCCAGGTGGTGCCGGTCTTCACCTCGGAACTGGAGATGTCGGGGCTGCTGCCGTTCGTCTCCCGCTACCGCCTGGTGCCGCTCGGGGCGCTGGCCGCGCAGTGGCCGGCCGACGAGCTGTCCCTCACCATCGACGGCAGCTCGGAGCACCGCCTGACACTGACGTCCGAGGGGGTGCGCACCCTGCTGGCCCGCCCCTAGGGCCTCTCATGCGGAGCGTGCCGGACCCGCGCGGGTCCGGCACGCTCCGAACGAGAGATCCCGGGCGTACCGCGGCCGTCCCGGGAGGCGGACTACTCGCCCAGCGCGCGGGCCAGGGCCGCGCGCTGGAGCGGCAGTACCTCGGCGTGCAGGTCGTGGCCCTTGCGGGTGAGCGTGACGTAGACGCCCCGCCTGTCCTCCCTGCAGAGGCTGCGGGTGACCAGGCCGTCCTTCTCCAGCCGGGCGATGAGGCGGGACAGCGCGCTCTGGCTGAGGTGGACCCGCCTGCCCAGGTTCTGCACCCTGTACTGCTCGCCCTCCTCGGGCGACGCGGTCGCGAGCAGGTCGAGCACCTCGAAGTCGGAGGCTCCCAGGCCGTGCGGATGCAGCGCGCGGTCGATCTCCCCGAGGGTGCGCGCGTGCACCGACAGGATCTCCCGCCACCGCTCCTCGAGCCGGATGCCGGCCGTCTCCGCTGCCATGAGTGAACGGTAACACTTGTTCGAAGTTCAACTAATGGTTGGGCGGTGACGGCCATGCGCGGGCCCCCGCGTCACGCCCCGTGGCCGGTGCGCGCCCCTACGCCGACTCGCGCTTCACCAGTTCCGTCGGGAGGATCACCGTGGCCGGGTCCTCGCCGCCCACCTGGGCGAGCAGGACCCGTACCATCTCGGAGCTGATGCGGTCCCACGGCTGGCGGATCGTGGTCAGGCCGGGACTGGCGGCGACGGCGGCCTGGGAGTCGTCGAAGCCGCCGACCGCCACGTCCTGGGGCACCCGGCGTCCCGCGCGGTGCAGGGCCGCCAGCACGCCCTGCGCCATCAGGTCCGAGGCGACGAACACGGCGTCCATGTCCGGCGCACCGGCCAGCAGCCGCTCCGCGCCCGCCTCGCCGCTGGCCCTGCTGTAGTCGCCGGAGACGATGAGCCGCTCGTCGATCCCGAGGCCGGCCTCGGCGAGCACCTCCTTGTACCCGGCGAGACGCTCCACGCCGCCCGGGGTGTCGAGCGGGCCGGTCACCACGCCCACCCTGCGCCGGCCCAGCCCCAGCAGGTGGCGCACCAAGTCACGGGCGCCGTCCCGGTCGTCCGCGGCCACGTAGCTCACCTTGGAACCCAGCCCGATCGGCTTGCCGCACGCGACCAGCGGCACGCCCGCCGCCCGCAGCTCCTCGGCCACCGGATCGCCCGAGTGGCTGGAGACCAGCAGCACCCCGTCGACGTGCCCGGCGGTGATGTAGCGCACGATGCGCCGTCGTTCGGCCTGCGTACCGGCGATCATCAGCAGCAGCGGAATGTCGTGCGCGGCCAGCGCCTGTGTGCAACCACGCAGCAGGACATTGAAGTTGGGATCCTCGAAGAACCGCTCCTGCGGCTCCGTCAGCAGGAAGCCCACCGAGTCGGACCGGCCGGTGATCAGCGAGCGGGCGTGCCGGTTCACCACGTACCCCGTCCTGCGGATCGCGGCGTTGACCGCCTCCGCCGCGGACGGACTGACGTAGTGGCCGCCGTTGAGCACGCGTGAGACGGTGCCGCGCGAGACACCGGCCTCACGCGCCACGTCGTGGATCGTCGGCGGCTTTCGCCTGCCCCCCGTGTTGCTCA
Organism: Streptomyces hirsutus; assembly: GCF_001418415.1. Lineage (GTDB taxonomy): Bacteria > Actinomycetota > Actinomycetes > Streptomycetales > Streptomycetaceae > Streptomyces > Streptomyces hirsutus. Next base: position 10,106 of record NZ_LIQT01000167.1, on the reverse strand, counting down.
TGGTCATGACTTTACGGCCCCGGACAGCAGATCCAGGCTCCAGAACCGCTGGACGACCAGGAAGAGCGCGACCAGCGGGAACACCGCGAGGAACGCACCGGTGACCACCAGGGTGTACAGCGCCGGAGTGTTGGCGCCCTGTTCGAGGAGCGTGTGCAGACCGAGCGTGATCGGGAACTTCTCGTCGTCGCTGAGCATGATGTACGGGAGCAGGAAGTTGTTCCAGATCGCGACGAACTGGAACAGGAAGACCGTCACCAGTCCGGGCATCATCATCGGCAGCGCGACCCGGGTGAAGATCCGCCACTCGCCCGCACCGTCCATCCGCCCGGCCTCCACCACGTCGGACGGCACCGACGCCGCGGCGTAGATCCGCGCCAGGTAGACGCCGTACGGGGAGAGGATCTGCGGCAGCAGCACGGACAGGTAGGAGTCCGTCAGGTCCGCCTGCGCCAGCAGCAGGTACTGCGGAACGGCGAGGATCACCGGCGGCATCAGCACACCCGTGAGCAGCACGTTGAACAGCGTCTCGCGGCCCCGGAAGCGGTAGACCGCCAGCGCGTAGCCGCTGACCGCCGACACGCACGTCGACAGCAGGGCGCCGAGACCGGCGTACAGGGCGGAGTTGCCCATCCACTTCCAGTAGACGCCGTCGCGGTAGGCGTTCAGGTCCGAGAGGTTCTCGGTGAAGCCGGTGCCGGGCCAGAACGTGAACGTGGAGAACAGCTCGCTGCCCGACTTGGTGGACGCGATGACCACCCAGGCGACCGGCAGCAGGCAGTACAGCGCGCCGAGCAGCAGGGTCAGGGTGGGGACCAGGGCGATGCGGCGGGGCCGCGCCGGACCCCGGCCGGTGCCCGGGGCGGTGCCGGCCACGGGCTCGGCCTTGTTCAGGGTCACGGAACTCATCGGGCGGCTCCTTGACTGTCGTCCTGCTTGTTGCGTCGGTTCGCGGCCCGCAGGAAGCCGAAGGAGAGCACCAGGGTGGCGAGCGCGATGAGGGCGGCCTGGGCGGCGGCCGAGTGGATGTCGCCGTTGCCGAAGGCGTCCTGGTACACCTTCATCAGCGGACTCCAGGTGGTGGAGACGGAGTTGGTGAGCGGCTTCAGTGTGGTCGGTTCGTTGAACACCTGGAGCGTCGCGATGATCGAGAAGAAGAAGGTCAGCACCAGCGACGGCGCGACCATCGGGATCTTGATCTTCAGCGCGATCTGCAGGGGGGTGGCGCCGTCCAGCTTCGCCGCCTCGTACACCTCGGCCGGGACGGCCCGCAGCGCGGTGTAGATGACGATCATGTTGAAGCCGGTGCCGCCCCACACCGCGATGTTCGACAGGGCGAGGAACAGCGGACCGCCGTCCAGCAGGTCCGGCTGGGGCAGGCCGAACCTGTCGAGCACGAAGTAGAACGGGCTCACGTCGGGCAGGTACAGGAAGCCCCACAGCAGCGCCGCGATCACGCCCGGAATGGCGTACGGCAGGAAGATCGCGAGCCGGGTGAAGGGCGCGAGCCGCACCCTCTCGGAGTCCAGCATCAGGGCGAACACCAGGGCGAGCCCCAGCATCACCGGCACCACGATGCAGCCGTAGCCGAGCACGCGCAGCGCGCCGTCCAGCAGCTCGCTGTCGGAGAGGGCGGCGGTGTAGTTCTCCAGGCCGGCCCAGACCTCCTTGCGGGCGCCCGCGCCCAGGCCGAGCCCGGACACCCGCACCTTGCGGAAGCTGAGCCAGATCGCGTACCCGATGGGCAGCGCGAAGAAGAGCAGGAAGAGGACCGTCGCGGGGACCAGGAAGAGGAAGGGTGCGCTTCGGGTGCGCCTCAGTGCGGAGGTGCGGGACGGGCGGGCGTACGGGGCCCCTCCGACCCCGTACGCCTTCCCACGTGCCGGGGATGTCACGGAGCGACCTCGAAGCCCTGCTTCTTCAGGTCGGCGACCGTGTCCTGCTGCATGGTGTCCACGGCCGTGACGAAGTCGGACCTGTTCTTCGCCGCGGCGCCGAAGGCGTCCTTGAACGTCGTGTACGCCACGTTGACGTTCGGGCCCCAGGCGGACGGCGCGGTGGTCTGCGCGATCTCGGCGGCCTTCTGGTAGAAGTCCGGCTGGTTGGAGAAGTACTCCGGCGGGGTGGTGAAGGCGCCGCTGAGCTGGGCCGAGGTGGAGGCGGGGTAGATACCGCTTTCCTTCGCCAGCGCGTTCAGGGCGTCGCCGTCGGTGTTCAGCCAGGCGGCGAACTCGGCGGCGGCCTCCTTGTTCCCGGAGTCCGTGGTGACGCCGGTGGAGGAGCCGCCCCAGCTGCCGGTGCGGTTCTCCTGCTCGGTCCACTGGGGGAGCGGGGCCATGGCCCACTTGCCCTTGGTGTCGGGCGCGGCCGTGTTCAGCGTGCCCGGCGCCCACACGGCGCTGACCCAGGCGATCTGCTTGCCGGTGTTGAGCGCCTTGTTCCAGGCCGGGGTGTACATCGGCTGGTTGTCGATCGCACCCTCCTTGACCAGGCCGCCCCAGAACTCGGCGACCTTCTTGGTCGCGTCGTCGGAGATGCCGACCTTCCACTGGTCGCCCGACGTGGTCCACCACTGCGCGCCGGCCTGCTGGGCCAGGCCCGCGAACAGGCCCGAGTCGTTGGCGGAGAACGTGGTCAGGTCCGTCTTGGGGGACTTCTTCTTGAGCTTGCGCGCGGTGTCCGCGAACTCGTCCCAGGTCGTCGGCACCGTCAGGCCGTACTCCTCGAACAGGTCCTCGCGGTAGTAGAACATCATCGGCCCGATGTCCTGCGGGACCGCGTACACCGCGTCGGTGCCGAGCGTGGTCTGCTGCCAGACGCCGTCCGCGAACTTGCTCTTCGCGTCGCCCACGTCCTTCGAGATGTCGGCGAGCGCGTCATTGCTGACCAGCGTGGGCAGCGCCTGGTACTCCGCCTGCACCAGGTCCGGGGCCTTGCCCGCCTTGTGCGCGGTGAGGATCTTGGTGACCAGCGTGTCGCCGGACGCCTGCTTCTTCACCGTGACCTTGATCTGCTCCTTCTTGCCGGGGCCCTCGTTCCACAGGTCCACGACCTTGTCCATGCCCGGAGCCCAGGTCCAGTACGTCAGTGAGACCGGGCCGGACCGGGCCCCGCCGTCGTCGTCCGACGACGATCCGCACGCGGCCAGCGTGGTGGCGCCGAGCGTGACCGCCAGAGCGGAACTCACGAGGCGACGGTGCTTCGTGTATCGCATGGAACTCTCCCCTGACCTGGGCCCCCGCCTCTCGCGAAGGCCTGCTGCCCCAGCTGCGCGCGGCTCGTACCGTGGCTCGCGCTGCTCTGTGAGCGTTCACAGTAGAGAAACATCCCGGACACTTGTCAATGGTTGTTGCTGTGCGGTTATGTTGGCTCCGCGCCGCCGAAAGTGTGTGTGCACGTTCCCAGAAGATCGACATATCGGGAGACAATCCATGCCGGAGACCACCCCCCTGGGCCTCACCGGGCTCGCCTTCGGTGGGGACTACAACCCCGAGCAGTGGCCGGAAAGCGTCTGGACCGAGGACGTCCGGCTGATGCGTGAGGCCGGCGTCACCATGGTGAGCGTCGGCATCTTCTCCTGGGCGCTGCTGGAGCCCTCGCCGGGTGTCCACGACTTCGGCTGGCTCGACCGGGTCCTGGACCTGCTGCACGAGAACGGCATCCGCGCCGACCTCGGCACACCCACCGTGGTACCGCCCGTGTGGTTCTACCGCGCCCACCCGGACGCGCTGCCAGTGACCGCGGAAGGGGTGCGCTACGAGTTCGGCTCGCGCGGCGCCATCTGCCACAGCAACCCCCACTACCGGGCCGCCGCCGCGGACATCACCACCACACTCGCCGAGCGGTACGGGAGCCATCCCGCGCTCGCGATGTGGCACGTCCACAACGAGTACGGCGTCCCTGTCTCCGCCTGCTACTGCGACGGGTGCGCCGCGCACTTCCGCCGCTGGCTCGCGCGGACCCACGGCACCGTCGAGGCCGTCAACGAGGCCTGGGGCACCGCCTTCTGGGGCCAGCGCTACACGGACTTCGAGCAGATCAACCCGCCGCGGGTCACCCCCACGGTCGGCAACCCGGCCCAGGCGCTGGACTACCGGCGGTTCGCCGACGCCACCGTGCGGGAGAACTTCACCGCCGAGCGGGACATCCTGCACCGCCTCTCACCCGGGGTCCCGGTCACCACCAACTTCATGACGGCCCTCAGCCAGTGCGACTCCATGGACTACTGGGCCTGGGGCCGCGAGGTCGACTTCGTCACCAACGACCACTACCTGATCACCGACGGCCGCCGCACCCACGTGAACCTGGCGATGTCCGCGGACCTCACCCGGTCCGTCGCCGGCGGCGCCCCCTGGCTGCTGCTCGAGCACTCCACCTCGGGCGTCAACTGGCAGCCCCGCAACCCCGCCAAGGCGCCCGGCCAGATGGCCCGCAACTCCCTCGCGCACGTGGCCCGCGGCTCCGAGGGCGCCATGTTCTTCCAGTGGCGCCAGTCCAGGCGCGGCGCCGAGAAGTTCCACTCGGCGATGCTCCCGCACGGCGGCACGGACACCCGTGTCTGGCGAGAAGTCGTCGAACTCGGTGCGAGCGTCGACGCGTTGGCACCCCTGCGCGGCACCCGCACCGAGGCCGACGTCGCCGTGCTGTGGGACTGGCACTCCTGGTGGGCGCAGAACCTCGACTGGCGCCCCACCGAGGACCACGACGCCCGCGAACGCGCCGACGCCTTCTACGAGGCGCTCTACGACCGCCACCTCACCGTCGACTTCGCCCACCCGGAAGCCGACCTGTCGCGCTATCCCCTGGTCGTCGTCCCCGCCCTGTACCTGATGACCGAGGCGGCGGGGAACAACCTCAAGGAGTACGTCGAGCGGGGCGGCACCCTCGTCGTCTCGTACTTCTCCGGCATCGTCGACGAACACGACGCCGTGCACGAGGGCGCCCACCCGGGGGCCCTGCGGGACGTCCTCGGCCTGACCGTGGAGGAGTTCTCGCCGCTCGACGCCGGCGCCCAGGTGCGCCTGACCGGCCCCGACGGCTCCGAACTCGGCGCCGACGTATGGTCCGAGTTCGTGGTGCCGCGCGGCGCGGAGACCGTCTGGACCTACGCCGACGGCCTCACCGCCGGCCACCCCGCCGTCACCCGCCACCGCCTCGGCGAGGGCAGCGCCTGGTACGTCTCCACCCGCCTGGGCGCCGAAGGACTGGACACCCTGCTCGGCTGGGCCGTCGAGGACACCGGGATCACCCCGCGCGCCGATCTGCCCCGCGACGTCGAAGTGGTGCGCCGCACCGGCGAGTCCGGCACCTTTCTGTTCGTGATCAACCACACCGCCGGCGACACCAAGGTGCCGCTGGACACCCCCGGCACCGAGCTGCTGACGGGTGAACGTGCCGCGGGCCGCCTGGCGGTCCCGGCCGGAGCCGTCCGGGTCGTCCGATTCGACGGCTGAGCCACGACTCCCCTCCGCCCGCGGCAGCAGCGCACGCCGCGGCCGGAGGGAGGCCCCCGCCCCCGCAGCGGGCGGGGACAGCTTCTCTCCCCACGTCGAAGGGACGACGGACACCGATGTTCCATCCCAGACGCACGTGCACACGTACACGCATCCTCAGGGCCCTGATGCTGCCGCTCGCCGCAGGGCTGGCCCTCACCGCACCGCCCGACCGGACCGCGACGGCGGCGAGCACCCTCACCAACGGCGGCTTCGAAGCCGACGGTTCGGGAGCCGCGACCCCGGCCGGCTGGTCGGAGCACGGCGCCACCGGCGCCTCGTACACCGAATCCGGTGGACGCAGCGGAAGTCACCGCCTGTCCCACTGGTCGTCCTCGGCCTATCAGGTGGAGACGTACCAGTACCTGTCCGGTCTGACCAACGGCGACTACCGGCTGACCGCCTGGGTCCGCTCCGGCGGCGGCCAGAACGCCGCGTACCTCGCCCTCAAGAACTGCGGCGGCACCGAGCAGCGCACCGACCTGCCGGTGTCCGCCGGGGACTGGATACGGATCGTCGTGCCCGTCAGGGTGACGAACAACCAGTGCACGATCAGCGTCCACAGCGACGCCGCCGCGGACAACTGGATCAACGTCGACGACCTGACCTTCGCCCCGGGCACCTCCGGCCTCGCGGTCAAGGGCGCCGACATCTCGTCCCTGCCCAAGAGCGAGGCCAAGGGCGGCGTTTACCGGACCGCCTCCGGCAGCGCCGGCGACGGCGTCGCCATCCTGCGGTCGGCCGGAATGAACTACGCCCGCCTGAAGGTCTGGGTGAACCCGGCCGACGGCTACAACGACAAGGCGCGCGTCCTCGCCCTGGCCCAGCGCGTCAAGGCCCAGGGCATGAAGCTGCTGGTCGACTTCCACTACTCGGACGCCTGGGCCGACCCCGGCAAGCAGACCAAACCCGCCGCCTGGGCAGGACACTCCTACAGCCGGTTGAAGACGGACGTGTACCAGCACACGTACGACGTCCTGAGCGCCCTCAAGGCGCAGGGCACCACCGCGGACATGGTCCAGGTCGGCAACGAGATCAACGGCGGCATGCTCTGGAACGAGGGGTCCACCGGCAACTGGACACAGCTCGCCGGCCTGCTCAACTCCGGCTACGACGCCGTCAAGGCGGTCGCCCCGTCCACGACCGTCGCGCTGCACCTCGCCGAGGGCGGCGACCTCGACGGCACCCGCTGGTGGTTCGACAACGCGGTGTCCCAGGGCGTGAGGTTCGACGCCATCGGCCTGTCGTACTACGGCTACTGGCACGGTACGCTCCACGACTTCCAGACCACCCTGGACGACGCGGCAGCCCGCTACGGCAAGCCGGTCTTCCTCGCCGAGACGGCCTACCCGTTCCGTCTCGACAGCGAGGACGGACTCGAGAACATCATCGACCTCACCGGGGAACTGGTCCCCGGCTACCCGGCGACCACGGCGGGCCAGACCCGGTGGATGAACGACGTGGCGAGCATCGTGGAGGCCGTCCCGAACGGGCGGGGCCTCGGCGTCTTCTACTGGGAGGCGACCTGGACCGCCCGCACCGGCAACGGCTGGGACCCGGCCGACCCGGCCTCGGGCAACGGCTGGGAGAACCAGGCGCTGTTCGGCTACGACGACCGGGCGCTGCCCGCGATGGCGTGGTTCGGCCACCGGTGAGCGTATGAGTTCCTGACGCGCGCCGGGGCCCGGCCGCACACGTACCGTCGTCGTGTGCGGCCGGGCCGTCCGCCGCTGTGCCGTGAAGCGGTTGTGCCGTCGAGTCGCCGCATCGTTCAACTAACTTGCAGCTGAGGCGCATTGACTGCCCCGGCAAGGGTGCCGGAGCACCTGACACGGGGGCGTCGGCTGCGGGACAGTGGAAGGGCCCGGAGCGGACGCCGGGGTGGAGGTGGACGACATGATCAGGACTCCCGACGGCGGGACACGGCTGCACATCCTCGCCTGGCTGAGAGAACCCGGCCACGCCGAACACGGCGCCACCGCGGAGGCCGTCGCCGACCGGTTCGGCATGACCCACCCGGTCGCCCTCACCCACCTCCGGCTGCTCACCGCCGTCGGCCTGCTGCGCACCGGCGGTGCCGCCGAGCGCCCGTACTACCGGCGCGACGAGGTACGGATCGCCGAGGTCGCGCGGATGTTCGAGAAGGGCTGGTAGCGCATACGGCCCAGGGCCTTCCCGGCCTCGGACGTCAAGCCGGCCCTCGGCCGCGGGCACGCTTCGCGGCGCGGCGGTGGGGCCCGCCGTCTCCGAACCGCGGAGCAGCCGCCAACGGTCCCTCCTGGTGAAGACGCGCGCCCGCACGTCCCGGGCCGCTCGACGAGCAGGAGACGCACGCCCGTGACCCCCCGCCCACCGAGGCCCTCCACACACACCCCTCCGTGCGCGCGCTCCCGTCGTCGCCGTGGTGGCCCCCGGCTCCAGTTGCTGCTCGGCACCGGTCTGTGCGGCGCCCTGACCACGTACTCCACCTTCTCCTACGAGACCCTCCGCCTCGCCGGGACGAGACCCTCCGCCTCGCCGGGACGGGGGCCGTCCGCCAGGCCGCCGTGAAGGTCGCGGCGGGCGTCGCGGCCGGCCCGGGCGCTGCCTTCACCGGCGCGGCCCCGGCCGACGCGCTGTGGGCGTAGTGGGCCGCCCGCTCTTGCCCGTCGTCCCGCCGGAGGGTGCGCCGCCGTCCGTCAGCGGGCCTCGCGCAGCGGTTCCCCCACGCTCCTGAGGTGGCGCAGCGCCGTGGCGTACGAGGCGAACAGCCCCGTCCGGCAGTACGGGACGCCCAGTTCGGCGCAGTACCGCTCGGTGATGACCTGGGCCCGGCCGAGGGCGGGGGTGGGCATGCTGGGGAAGAGGTGGTGCTCGATCTGGTGGTTCAGCCCGCCCATGAAGAGGTCGACGAACACACCGCCCGTGACGTTGCGGGAGGTGAGGACCTGGCGGCGCAGGAAGTCCAGCTGCCGCCCCTCCTCGATCATCGGCATGCCCTTGTGGTTGGGGGCGAACACGGAGCCGAGGTAGATCCCGAACAGGCCCTGGTGGACGGCGACGAAGGCGAGTGCCTTGCCGGGGGAGAGCACCGTGAACAGGCCGCCGAAGTACACGGCGAAGTGGGCGACGAGCAGGGTCCCCTCCAGGACCGGTCGCTTCACGGCCGGGCCGCGCAGGGCCTTGAAGCTGCTGAAACTCAGGTTGAGGCCTTCCAGGGTCAGCATCGGGAGGAAGAGCACGGCCTGGTGCTTGCCGATGAACCGTGCGGGACCCTGCGCCCGGCTCGCCTGGCGGCGCGACCAGACCAGCAGGTCGGGGGCGACGTCCGGGTCCTTCTGCTCGTGGTTGGGGTTCGCGTGGTGGCGGGTGTGCTTGTTCATCCACCAGCCGTAGCTCATGCCCAGCAGCACGTCGGCCACCAGCAGACCGCCCGCCTCGCTGGGTCGCCGGCGGGAGAACACCTGCCGGTGCGCCAGATCGTGGGCGGCCAGCGCGAGCTGTCCGAAGACCACCGCCAGGGCCGCCGCGACGAACAGCTGGCTCCAGCTGTCGCCCAGGACGAGGAAGGCGGCGACACCTCCCGCCAGGGTGAGACCCACGGTCCCCAAGCGCAGGGTGTAGTAGAGAGGGCGGCGCCTGAGCAGCCCTTCGGCGGTTATGCGCCGCGACAGTTCGGCGAAGTCGCTCCCCTTTTCGCGTGCACGAGCGGTCGGGGTTTCCGTGAGCATCGGCGGATTGAGCACCGTTGGATTGGCCATGCAGGTGAGTATGTGAACGAACGCCTCGCCGCAGAATGATGTTGACCCCCGGAACCGGGGGGTGGGTAGCCCCAGCACGGGCGTCGCCCCGTCCGGCTTGACACCCCTCGCGTCCGCCCCGCACCATCACTCCCGTGAACCTGTCAGACAGCCAGACAGGTGGGGTCGGTCCGCGGCGCGTCAGCGCGATGGAGGCGGTCCTCTCCCACCTGCGCGACGCCATCGAGCGCGGCGAGTACGCCATCGGCGACAAGCTCCCCTCGGAGGCGGAGCTGTGCCGCACCCTCGAGGTCTCCCGGCCCGTGCTGCGCGAGGCGCTGCGGGCGCTGCAGACCATGGGCCTGACCGCGTCCAGGGCCGGCAAGGGCACCTTCGTCGTCGCCGACGCCGTCGGGGACCCCACCTTCGGCGACTACACGGCCGGCGACCTGCTGGAAGTGCGCCGCCACGTCGAGATCCCGGTCGCCCGGTACGCGGCCCGGCGGCGTACCCCCGAGCACCTCGAGCTCCTGCGCCACCTGCTGGACCGGATGGACCGGGAGACCGACACCACCGCCTGGGCCGCCCTGGACACCCACTTCCACCTCGCAGTGGCAGAGGCCACCCGGAACCCCGTGTTCCGCAGGGTCATCGAGGAGATCCGGGACGCGCTGGCGCGTCAGTCCGCCTTCCTCAACCGGCTCGGTGACCGGCGTGAGCAGTCCAACCGCGAGCACCGGGCTGTCGTCGAGGCACTGGCTGACGGTTCGGAGGACGCCGCCGCCGAGGCGATGGCGCACCATCTCGAGCGGGTCGGGGCGACCCTCACGGCCATCGTGCGCCCGGCGCCCGCCGCCCCCCGGACAGTCGCCCGCGCGGCTTCGCCCCCGCGTAC
>NZ_LIQT01000166.1 GCF_001418415.1 Streptomyces hirsutus | reverse complement strand
GCACGAGCCGGGCGCCGCAGCGGCTGCGGCGCCCGGCTCGTGCAGATCGGCTGCAGTGCCGAGTACGGCCCCAGCCAGCCCAACTCCTCCACGGCGGAGGACGCCGTCCCCCGCCCCGGCGGCCCGTACGGCGTGAGCAAGCTCGCCGCGACCGAACTCGTCCTCGGCTCCGGCCTGGACGCCGTGGTCCTGCGGGTCTTCTCACCCGCGGGACCCGGCACCCCCGCCGGTTCGCCGCTCGGCCGCCTCGCCGAGGCCATGCGCCGCGCCATGCAGTCCGGCGACGGCGAACTGAAGCTCGGCGGTCTCGGCGTCCAGCGCGACTTCGTCGACGTCCGGGACGTGGCCCGGGCCGTGCACGCGGCCTCGCTCTCCGCCGCGCAGGGGGTCATCAACATCGGTTCGGGCCGTGCCGTCCGCCTGCGGGACGCCGCCGCGGTACTCGCCCGCGTGGCCGGCTACGGCGGTGCCCTCCAGGAGCTCGACGGCCCGCCCGGGGCCCACGCCTCCCACGGCGGTCACGGCGGTCACGCGGGACACATCGCCCACACCCCGCATCTCAGGCCGGCCATCGGGCACCCACGCGGCGAGTCAGACCCGCACGCGGCATCGGTCGCGTTCCCGTACCCGGACGGCTGCGGCAGCTGGCAGCAGGCGGACGTGCGCACCGCGCGCGACCGGCTCGGCTGGCGCCCCCGGATCAATCTCGAGGAGTCCCTCGCCGACATCTGGATGGAGGCGGCATGTCGTATCTGATCAACCGGAGCCATCCGAGCGGTCCAGGCCATCCGAGCGGTCCGGTCCTTCCCGTCCCTCCGGTCGCCGCGGGCGACAGCAGGCCCGGCGCCGGCGTCGGTGCCCGTACCGGCTTCGGGGTGCCCGGCCTGGCGCACCCCCTTCTCGCCCCGGCCGAGTGGAACGCGCTCACCTGCCCGGGAGGCGCAAGCCCTCTGCACTGGGTCGTCCTGAACGTGGCCGACGGGCCCGGAGTACACCCCGACCCGAGCTGCCTGGAAGCGGTCGGCCGCCTGCGCAACGCCGGTGTCCGCATTCTGGGCCGTCTCGACTCGGCATACGGCCTCCGGGACGTCGGCGAGCTGCTCTCGGACGCGCACCGGTTCATCGACTGGTACCGGGCCGACGGATTCCTCCTGGACCGCTGCCCCGCGGACCGCGCCGCGCTCCCCGCGGTCCGGCGCGCGGTCCATGCCCTCCGGGTGATCCGGGACGACGCCCACATCGTCCTCGGCCACGGGACCCACCCGCACCCCGGCCACGCCGACATCGCCGACCAGCTGGTCACCTTCTCCGGCTCGTGGCACGACTACCGCTGGTCACAGGTGGCCGAGTGGACCGTCGACCACCCGCCCGAGCGCTTCTGCCACTTCGTCCACGGAGTGCCCCGGCCACATCTGGAGGAGGCGCTGCGCATCGCCCGCTGGCAGGGCGCCGCGACCGTCTGGTTCACCGACCGCACCGACCGCGACAGCCGCGTCAGCCCCTGGGAACCGCTGCCCGGCTACTGGGACGAGGTCGTCTCGCGGGTCGGGACGGGTGTCTCGGAATGAAAAAGGCCATGGCACTGTTGGAGGGAAGAACAACCGTAGTGATTGACCGACCAACGGAGTCCCCGTGTCGTTGCCACCCCTGGTCGAGCCGGCCGCCGAGCTCACCGTAGACGAGGTCCGCAGGTACTCCCGCCACCTGATCATCCCCGACGTGGGGATGGCCGGGCAGAAGCGGCTGAAGAACGCCAAGGTGCTGTTCGTCGGCGCCGGTGGCCTGGGTTCGCCGGGACTGATGTATCTGGCCGCGGCCGGCGTGGGCACGCTCGGCATCGTGGAGTTCGACGAGGTCGACGAGTCGAACCTGCAGCGACAGGTCATCCACAGCCAGGCCGACATCGGCCGGCCCAAGGCCGAGTCCGCGCGCGACACGATCAAGGGCATCAACCCTTACGTGAACGTGATCCTCCACGAGGAGCGCCTCGAGGCCGACAACGTGATGGGCATCTTCAGCGACTACGACCTCATCGTCGACGGCACGGACAACTTCGCGACCCGGTACCTGGTCAACGACGCGTGCGTGCTGCTGAACAAGCCCTACGTCTGGGGTTCGATCTACCGCTTCGACGGCCAGGCCTCCGTGTTCTGGTCCGAGCACGGCCCCTGCTACCGCTGCCTCTACCCGGAGCCCCCGCCCCCCGGCATGGTCCCCTCCTGCGCCGAGGGCGGCGTCCTGGGCGTGCTGTGCGCGTCCATCGGTTCCATCCAGGCCAACGAGGCCATCAAGCTCCTCGCCGGCATCGGTGAGCCGCTCGTCGGCCGCCTGATGATCTACGACGCCCTGGAGATGCAGTACCGCCAGGTCAAGGTCCGCAAGGACCCCGACTGCGCGGTCTGCGGCGAGAACCCGACCGTCACCGAGCTCATCGACTACGAGGCCTTCTGCGGCGTCGTCTCCGAGGAGGCCCAGGCGGCGGCCGCCGACTCCACGATCACTCCCAAGCAGCTCAAGGAGTGGATCGACGAGGGCGAGAACATCGAGATCATCGACGTCCGCGAGCCGAACGAGTTCGAGATCGTCTCCATCCCCGGCGCCCGGCTGATCCCGAAGAACGAGTTCCTCATGGGCAGCGCCCTGGAGAGCCTCCCGCAGGACAAGAAGATCGTCCTGAACTGCAAGACGGGCGTCCGCAGCGCGGAAGTCCTCGCGGTCCTGAAGTCCGCGGGCTTCGCCGACGCCGTCCACGTCGGCGGCGGCGTGGTCGGCTGGGTCAACCAGATCGAGCCGGCGAAGCCGATCTACTGACCGATCGGCAGGCCCCGGGTCGCCACCGCGACCCCGGACAGAGGTCCCGGGCGGGGGCCCCACGCACCACGGGTGCGTGGGGCCCCCGCCGCCGTCATGAACAGACCTTGCCGTCCTTCGGCACCGTGCCGTCCAGCAGATACGCGTTCACGGTGGAATCGACACAGTCGCTCCCACTGCCGTACGCGCCGTGGCCCTCGCCCTCCCAGGTGAGCACGATCCCCACGCCCTCGCCCAGCTCGTCCGCCATCCGCCGAGCGCCCTCGTACGGAGTGGCGGGATCGCCGGTGTTGCCGATCACCAGGACCGGAGCGGCACCCGGCGCGCTCACCTCCGGGCTGTCGTGCTGACCGGGGACCGGCCAGTCGTGGCACCAGCCGGCCGTGTCCCAGCCGAGGAAGGAGCCGAACACCGGCGAGATCCGCTCGAACTCCGGCAGCAGTTCCTCGGTCTGGGCCGCGGTCATCCGCTGCTTGTCGTCCAGGCACGATATGGCCCGCTGAGAGTGGGTCGTCGTGCCGTACTTCCCCGACGCGTCCCGTTCGTTGTAGCCGTCGGCCAGCGCCAGCAGCTCCGAACCGTCGCCCTCCTCGGCCGCCTCCAGCGCGCTGGTCAGCACCGGCCAGCCGTCCTTGCTGTACAGGGGGAGGACGATGCCGGTCAGCGCCAGCGACTGGGTCAGCTCCCGCCCCTTCGAGGACGTCGGCAGCGGCTCGGCGTCGATCCGGTCCAGCAGCTCCGCGATCTCACGCGACCCCTGCCCGGGGTCCCGGCCGGTGGACTTCAGATAGTTGTCCAGCGCGCGCTGGAATCCGCGGGTCTGGTTCTCGGCGTGCCCCACCGTGTCGGCGCTCGGGTCGACCACCGCGTCGAGGGTCAGCCGCCCCACCCTCTTCGGGAACAGATGGGCGTAGACGCCGCCGAGTTCGGTGCCGTAGGAGATGCCGAAGTAGTTGAGCCTGTCGTCGCCCAGAGCCTGCCGGATGCGGTCCATGTCACGGGCGGTGTCGGTGGTCGACACATGGGCCAGCAGCTTGCCGGCCGACTCCTGGCAGCCCTTGCCGAAGTCCGCCGCGTCCGCGAGGTACGCCTGCTCCTCGGCCGGGGTGTCCGGGGTGGAGTCCACCGACTCGGCCGCCTGGATCTCCTCGTCGTCCCGGCAGCGGATGCCCTCGCTGGCGGCCACCCCGCGCGGATCCCAGCTCACCAGGTCGTACCGCTCGCGCAGCTTCGAGGCGGTGGTGGCGTAGGAGGGCATCATGGAGACACCGGAGCCGCCGGGCCCGCCGAAGTTGAACAGCAGGGACCCGAGGCGGTCGTCCCCCGTGGCCTTCGCCCGTATCAGCGCCAGCCCGATCGTCCCGCCGTCCGGTTCCGACCAGTCGAGCGGCACCCGGAGTGTGCCGCACTGCCATTCCTCACCGGGCGCGGGCGTGTCCCCGGAGGCCTCGCAGCGCCCCCAGTCGATCGCCGTACCGCCCCTGTCGTGGTCGTCGGAGCCGCCGCCGCTGCACCCTGCCGTCAGCAGCGCGGCACAGGCCGCCAGAGCCGTCCACCGTGCGAAACGCGTCATGTGCCCCATTCCCCTCGCGGGCCGTCCGCACCGTGCGGCGGATGGCGGTCAGGCCATGGTAGGCAGGTCCCGCGTTCGCCGCGGAAGCCTGTGGACAACCTCCTGACCTGCTGTTTCATGGTGTTCTTTGTCTGCTCGTGCCGCCTGCTGCGGCTACAGCGCTTCCTTGCGGGTGAGGTGATTGAAGGCCAGCCATCCCGGGAGTACCGGCAGCCACAGGGTCAGCAGCCGGAACAGCAGCACCGCCGGCGCGGCGACCTCGCTGGGCAGTCCGACCGCGATCAGACCGACCGTCAGCGTCGCCTCGACCGCTCCCACACCGCCCGGGGTGGGAGCCGCCGACCCCAGCGCGTTGCCCGCGAGGAAGACCACCGCGACACCGGCCAGGCTGATCGACGTCGTCCCGTCGCCGAACGCATGGACGGAGGCGTACAGGCACAGCACGAAGCAGGCGGTCAGCAGCAGCATGCCGCCGATGCCGGTGACCAGCTTCTGCGGGCGTTGCAGCACATCGAGCATCCGCGGCACGACACCCGCGAAGAGCGATCGCACACGGGTGAAGAGGAACTTCCGCAGGAACGGCACCGAGGTCACCACCAGCACCAGCACCGCCACCGTCAGCAGACCCGCGATGACCGTACGGGACGGTGACAGCGAGGGAGTCTTCTCGGTACCGGTCAGATAGCCGAACGCCAGCAGCATCAGGATGTGGCAGCCCAGCCCGAACAGCTGGGAGGCGCCGACACTCGCCACCGCGAGCCCCGGGCGCACCCCGGCACGCTGGAGGAACCGGGTGTTCAGGGCGACACCGCCCACCGCCGCCGGGGCGACGATCTTCACGAAGGAACCGGCGACCTGCGCCGCCACCGTCCTGACGAACGGCACCCGCTCCGGCACGAACCCCAGCAGCGCCAGGGCGGCGGCGAAGTAGCTGGCGGCCGAGAACAGCGCGGCCGCAGCCACCCAGCCCCACTCCGCGTTGGCGATCAGCGGCCCGAACTCGATGTGGGTGAGCTGCGTCAGCAGGAAGTACCCGCCGATGGCGCCGGCGATGAAACTGATCAGCGTGCGCGGACGCACCCGCTCCAGGCGGACCGGCTCGACCGGCGCCTGCGGCCTGATCCGCAGCACCTCGTGCCGGATCTGCGTGAGCATGTCCTCCTCGCGGGCCTCCTCCAGCGCCTCGTCGAGCGCCCGCTTCTCGGCCCGCTGCTCCGCGCGTACGGCCTTCTTGTCGGGCTTCCCCGCGGCGGCGGGCCCGGCGGCCGAGGGCTCCCCGGAGAGGTCCGCGGCCTGCTCCGCGCGCAGCAGTTTGGCCTGCCGGGAGGCCTCCAGGACCGCCTCGCGCTCGCGCTCGGCCCGCTCCCGGGCGAGCCGGCGCAGCGTCGCGCGCGTGGAGCGGCTCAGCGCGATCGGCTGAAGCATCGGCAGGCAGTCCGCCACGGCGTCGGGGCCGAGCACGCCCAGCGCCGAGGCCACCGCGCGTTCGGCGCCCACCCGCAGCCCCAGCGTCACCAGCAGCTGGGCGACGTCCATGCGCAGCAGCACTTCGCCGGCCGCGATCTCCCCGACCCGCAGATCGGTGAGGATCACCGTGCCGGAACGATCCACCAGGATCGCGTCGCCGACCAGCCTGCGGTGTGCGATCCGGCGGGACTGCAACGCCTGCACCTGACGCCAGGTGTCGTGCAGCAACGCGTCGGTGATCTCCTCGTCCGGCAGCGAGTCGAGGGTGCGCCCGCCGCTGTGCTCGTAGACGAGCATCACCGCGTCGGGCCCGAGCTCGGACATCGCGATCAGCTTCGGCGCGTTGGCACCGGCCGCGATGGCCGCGTACGCCAGCAGTGCCTCCTGCTCGAGCGCCTGGCGCAGGGACTGGAGGCTTCTGCGGGTGGCGAAGCCGCGCAGGGTCAGATTGCGCCACGCACGGTAGAAGAAACCCTGCGCCTGCTGCTCGCGGTCGACCACGGTCACGTCCAGCGGCGGACCGTTCTCCAGGGTGACGAAGTACCGGCGGCCCCGGTCCCCGGCCTCGACGGCGTCCGGCGTCTCCTGGCGGGACGCGCTCACCGGACGGAAGCCGACGGTCCGCAGACCCGCCATCAGGGTCTGCCCGGTGGGGCGCACATTGGGCGACCCGACCGCGTAGAGGGTGCCGTACGCGACGGTCCAGCCGAGCAGCACCGTCAGGATGACCGAGAACGGAGTCGTGTACCCGGTGACCAGCATCGAGAAGGCGTCGAGCAGCAGCACGACCCACAGCACCGCGCGCCATCTGGGTCTGCGGGACATGCCGACGGCCGTCATGTAGGCGATGACGGGTGCCAGATAGCCGTGCACCGGATCGGTGAGGGCGTGGACGTCGCCGGGGGAGGGCTGGGTCAGCGCCTCCTGGATCGAGCCGGGGGCCGCCCGCGCGACCCACAGATCGGTGGCGAGTGTCACTCCGTGCGCGAGGACGGCGGCGAGCACCCCGTCGGCGATCCGCAGCCCGTCCCGTTTGATCAGCCGTTCGATGGCGAAGGCGACCGGCACCAGGAGGATCGCGATGCTGGAGGCCAGACCGGCGATCTTGATGAGCAGGTCGGGCGCCTGACCGGTGCCCTTGGTGATGTCCTGTTCCAGCCCCGAGGTGGTGCCGTGGGCGAACGCGGCGATCGCCAGCAGCACCCCGATGGCGAGCACGCCCACCAGGAGCCGCATGAGATCGGACGGACGGTGCACGCGCGCGGGGAGGAGGGGTTCGTCGCCCTCGACCTCCTCGACGTGCGCCGGATCGGTGCCGTTCGTGCCGTCGGTGCGGTGGGCGTCCAGAGCGGCCTGCTTCCCGGCCGCCTCGGTGCCGGCGTCCTTGGTGTCGGCGTCCTCGGTGTCGGCGTTCTGCGGATCGATGGGCTCGATGGGATCGATGCCCTGTGGACCGGTGCGACCGGGGTCCGGGCGCGACGAAGCGGCAGGGGTGCCCGCCGTGTCCCCGGGGTGCGCACCCTGCTCCGTCATTGCCTCTTCTTGATCTCTTATCACCAGTCACCGCCCGCACGATGGTGGCATGCCGCGCCGTCGCACGCGGGCAGCAGGGTCGACGCGCGGGGTCGCACAGTCTGCCCGAAGCGCGGTTCCCGGGCGAGGTGTACACATGCCCCGGTACGCGACACATCGCCGCCCGCGTTGTCGGTGGAGTGGTGCAGGATGGGACGGATGAGCCAGCAGCGCCTTCCGTCCGACACCGGTCCGGAGCACGCGGACGCCCTGCCCGAGTACGCCGAGCGTGTCCTCGACGTGGCCGAGCGGATCCCGCCGGGCCGCGTCATGACGTACGGCGACGTGGCCGAGTGGCTGGAGGAGGGCGGTCCCCGGCAGGTCGGGCGCGTGATGGCGCTCTACGGGGGAGCCGTCCCGTGGTGGCGGGTCGTCCGCGCGGACGGGGTGCTGCTGCCGGGCCACGAGCTGAGAGCCCTCGACCACTACCGCGCGGAGGGGACTCCCCTGAAGGAGACGAGCCGGGCCGCCGAGGGGCACCTGCCGCGCCTCGAGATGAAGCGCGCGCGGTGGGACGGCGACGGGCTCGCGGACGGCGACGAGCACGCGGGGGATCACATCGGCCGGCTTCCGCCCTCGGACGTACCGCCGTACGGCCTGTGAGCCGTACAGGGAAAACAGGACACGTCCGTGGCATGACGTACGTTCGTGAGGCGGGTGGCACGAGTGCCGCAGGTGCCGGGAGGGAAGAAACGGAAGCTCTGCTTCCATACTCTCTGTCGGCGTAGCGTCAACCGCACGTGTCCCCCTCGACCCCGCGGCCACCGCCCTCCACACGCGGTGGAACGGCAACCAGCACACCCACCAGGACCGGCGAACCACGTGAGCTCCTCTTTCTCCAGCAATGGCCTGTCGCACCCCCAGGTGCGGCGGGGGAACCGTGGCGCTCATCGACTGGTCCGTACCCCGCCGGCCCGTACATCCCCCCCTCGGCTTGACGCCGCACAGCGCTCCGTGGTTGACCACGGGACCGGACCGATGCTCGTCCTCGCAGGTCCGGGCACCGGGAAGACGACCACACTGGTCGAGTCGGTGGCCGCGCGGATCGCCCGCGGAGGTGATCCCGGACGCATCCTCGTGCTGACGTTCAGCCGCAGGGCGGCGGTCGAGCTGCGCGACCGCATGGCTCTGCGCACGGGGGCCGCGCACGCGCCCCAGGCGACCACGTTCCACTCGCTGTGCTACGCCCTGATCCGCGCCCACCAGGACAGCGACCTCTTCGTCGAGCCGCTGCGGCTGCTGTCGGGCCCCGAGCAGGACGTCACTGTCCGGGAGCTGCTCGCAGGTCAGGTCGACCTGGAGCGCCTCGGCCTGGCGCATGTGCGCTGGCCGGACGAACTGCGCGCCTGCCTGACCACCCGCGGCTTCGCCGACGAGGTCCGCGCGGTGCTCGCCCGCAGCCGCGAGCTGGGCCTCGGCCCCGACGCCCTGGACGCCTTCGCCCGCCGCATCGGACGCCCCGACTGGCGTGCGGCGTCCGCCTTCCTCGCCGAGTACCTCGACGTCCTCGACCTGCAGGGCGTCCTCGACTACGCCGAACTGGTCCACCGCGCGGTGCTCCTCGCCCGCCGCCCCGAGACCGCCCGGCAGCTCGCCGCGCGCTACGACGCCGTCTACGTGGACGAGTACCAGGACACCGACCCGGCGCAGGTGCGGCTGCTGCAGGCGCTGGCCGGCGGCGGCCGCACCCTGGTCGCCCTCGGCGACCCGGACCAGTCGATCTACGCCTTCCGGGGCGCGGACGTGAACGGCATCCTGGACTTCCCCGACGTTTTCCCCCGCGCGGACGGCCGTCCGGCCCCGGTCGAGGTGCTGCGCGTCGCGCGCCGCTCCGGCGCGGCCCTGCTGGCCGCCACCCGTCTGATCACCCAGCGCATGCCGCTGCCCCGGCTGCCCGCCGAGAAGGTCCGCGCCCACCGGGAGCTCACCCCGGTGCGGGACGGCGGCCGGGCCGAGGTCTACACGTATCCGACCTCCGGCACGGAGCTGGACAACATCGCCGACATCCTGCGCAGGGCCCACCTGGAGGACGGCGTCGCCTGGAACGACATGGCCGTCCTGGTGCGGGCCGGCTCCCGCACCCTTCCCGCCGTCCGCCGGGCCCTCGCCTCGGCGGGCGTCCCGGTGGACGTCGACGGCAACGACCTTCCCCTGCGCCACGAACCGGCGGTGGCCCCGCTGCTCACGGCCCTGCGAGCGGTGGCGACGGCGGAGGCGGCCGACGGGCCGGAGCAGGATCCGGAGGCTCCGGGGCAGGAGCAGGGGCAGGGGCAGGAGGCTCCGGGGCAGGAACAAGGGCGGGAAAAGGGACAGACACAGGAGGCGGGGTCGGAGCAACCCTGCTGGCTCGACACCGAGACCGCGCTCACCCTGCTCACCTCCCCCCTCGCCGGCATGGACGCCGCGGACCTGCGCCGTCTCGGCCGGGCCCTGCGCGAGGAGGAGCGGGCCGCGGGCAACGTGCTGCCACCGCCCTCGGACGAACTCCTCGCGCGGGCCCTGGCCGAACCCGAGCGGCTGGTCGTGCACGACCCCGCCTACGCGCGCGGAGCCCAGCGGCTCGGCACGCTGCTGCGCACGGCACGTGAACGCCTGGCGAGCGGCGGCACCGCGGAGGAGGCGCTGTGGGACCTGTGGGACGGCACCCCGTGGCCCGCGCGACTGGAACGCTCCGCCCACCGCGGCGGTGCGGCCGGCCGCAACGCCGACCGGGACCTCGACGCGGTGTGCGCCCTGTTCGCCACCGCCGCCCGTGCGGAGGAACGCACCGGAGGCCGCGGCGCCCTGAACTTCCTGGAGGAGATCGACGCCGAGGACATCGCCGCGGACACCCTCACCCGTCGCGCCGTGCGCCCCGACGCCGTACGCCTGATGACCGCGCACCGCGCCAAGGGCCTGGAGTGGCGGCTGGTCGTGGTGGCCGGTGTCCAGGAGGGCCTGTGGCCCGACCTGCGCCGCCGCGGCTCCCTGCTGGAGGCCGACCGCATCGGCCGCGACGGGCTCGCCGAACCGCTCACCCCCGGTGCGCTCCTCGCCGAGGAACGCCGCCTGTTCTACGTCGCCGCCACCCGCGCGCGTGAACGGCTCGTCGTGACGGCCGTGAAGGCCCCCGCCGACGACGGCGACCAGCCCTCCCGCTTCCTGACCGAACTCGGCGTCGAGCCCAAGGACGTCACCGGGCGCCCGCGCCGCCCGCTGTCCGTCGCCGCGCTCGTCGCCGAACTGCGTGCCACCACCGTCGACCCGCGTGTCTCCGACACCCTCAGGGAGGCCGCCGCCCGCCGGCTCGCCCGGCTCGCCGCCCTCGCCGACGAGGACGGCCGCCCCCTGGTGCCGTCCGCCCACCCGTACCGCTGGTGGGGCATGTACGAGCCCACCCGGAGCAAGGTGCCGCTGCGCAGCCGCGACCAGCCCGTCGTGCTCTCCGGCAGCGCCCTCGACCAGCTCGCCAACACCTGCGCCCTGCAGTGGTTCCTCGGCCGGGAGGTGAAGGCCGACGCCCCCGCGACCGCCGCCCAGGGATTCGGCAACGTGGTGCACGTCCTCGCCGACGAGGTGGCCTCCGGGCACACTCCGGCCGACCTCGCCGTCCTCATGGAACGGCTCGACTCCGTGTGGAACGCACTCGTCTTCGACGCGCCCTGGAAGTCCCAGCAGGAGAAGCAGAACGCGCGGGTGGCCCTCGAACGCTTCCTGAAATGGCACGTCATGGACCGCACCGGCCGCACCCCGGTGGCCAGTGAGCACGACTTCGACGTCCGGCTCGAAGCCGGCGACTACGAGGTCCGCATCCGCGGTCAGATGGACCGCGTCGAAGCCGACGGCGAGGGCCGCGCCTACGTCGTCGACTTCAAGACCGGCAAGCACGCACCCAGCTCCGCCGAGGTGGCCCGCCACCCCCAGCTCGCCGTCTACCAGCTCGCCGTGCAGGAGGGTGCCGTCGACGAGGTGTTCGACGGGACGCGGCCCGGGACGGGCGGCGCCGAACTGGTCCAGCTGCGCCAGCCGGCCGCCAAGCGGGACGGCGGGGAGACCCTGCCCAAGGTGCAGGCCCAGGAGCCGCTGGAGGGGGAGCAGGGGGAGTGGGTCGGCGACCTGCTGGCGACGGCCGCCGGGAAGGTCCTCGACGAACGCTTCACCCCGAGCGCGGGGCAGCACTGCGCCCACTGCGCCTTCCGGGCCTCCTGCAGCGCCCGCCCCGAGGGCCGGCACGTGATCGAGTGACCGGGCGGATCGTCGCGGTGGCGCCCACGGCCCCGTGAGGCGCGCGAGGGGCGGTGCACGCCCGGAGGCACAGGACCTGGTGGGACGCACAACCTGGTGGGACACACCACCTGGTGGGACGCACGACCAGGTGGGACACACGACCTGGCGCGGGGCGCAGACGGTCGGCGTGACGCATCGCACCACCCGCGCCGACCTGCGGTTCTCCGGCAGGTGAGGGACGGTACGGCCTTTTTGTCAGCGGCCGCCGCTAGCCTCTGCATGTGCATGCACGCATCAGCGATCCCGAGCAGCTCAAGGAGCTCCTCGGGATCCCTTTCACTCCCGAGCAGACGGCCTGCATCATCGCGCCGCCCGCTCCTCAGGTGATCGTGGCCGGAGCGGGCTCCGGCAAGACGACGGTGATGGCGGCACGCGTGGTGTGGCTGGTCGGCACCGGCCAGGTCGCCCCGGAGCAGGTGCTCGGCCTCACCTTCACCAACAAGGCCGCCGGTGAACTCGCCGAACGCGTCCGCAAGGCGCTGATCAAGGCGGGCGTCACCGATCCGGACACCATCGACCCGGACAACCCGCCGGGCGAACCGGTGATCTCCACCTATCACGCCTTCGCGGGCCGCCTCCTGACCGACCACGGGCTGCGCATCGGCCTCGAACCGACCTCCCGCCTCCTCGCCGACGCCACCCGCTACCAGCTCGCCGCGCGGGTGCTGCGCGAGGCCCCCGGCCCCTACCCCGCCCTCACCCGCTCCTTCGCCGACCTGGTCGGCGACCTCCTCACCCTCGACGGCGAACTCTCCGAGCACCTCGTACGGCCCGAGGACCTGCGCGGCCACGACACCGAACTGCTGCGCACCCTGGAGAACACCAAGCTCACCAACGCCGACCTGCGCAAAGTGCCCGAAGCGGCCGCCGCGCGGCGCGAACTCGCCGACCTCGTCCTGCGCTACCGGGCCGCCAAACGCGAACGCGACCTGCTCGACTTCGGCGACCAGATCGCCCTCTCGGCCCGGCTCGCCCGGATCCCCGAGGTGGGCCGCGTCCTGCGCGACGAGTTCCGCGTGGTCCTCCTCGACGAGTACCAGGACACCTCGGTCGCCCAGCGCGTCCTCCTCGCCGGCCTGTTCGGCGGCGGCACCGGCCACCCGGTCACCGCCGTCGGCGACCCCTGCCAGGCGATCTACGGCTGGCGCGGCGCCTCCGTCGCGAACCTCGACGACTTCCCCGAACACTTCGCCCGGGCCGACGGCGGCCCCGCCACCCGCCAGTCGCTCAGCGAGAACCGCCGCAGCGGCGGCCGCCTCCTGGACCTCGCCAACGGCCTCGCCGAGCCCCTGCGGGCCATGCACGCGGGTGTGGAAGCCCTCCGCCCGGCCCCGGGAGCCGAGCGGGACGGCACCGTCCGCTGCGCCCTGCTGCCCACCCACGCCGAGGAGCTCGACTGGATCGCCGACTCCCTCGCCCACCTCGTACGCACCGGCAAGGAGCCCGGCGAGATCGCCGTCCTGTGCCGCACCGCGACCGACTTCGCCGAGATCCAGAGCGCCCTCGTCGCCCGGGACGTACCCGTCGAGGTCGTCGGCCTGTCCGGGCTGCTGCACCTGCCCGAGATCGCCGACCTGGTCGCCGTCTGCGAGGTCCTCCAGGACCCCGGTGCCAACGCCTCGCTCGTCCGCCTGTTGACCGGCCCCCGCTGGTGCATCGGCCCGCGCGACCTCGCCCTCCTCGGCCGCCGCGCGCGCCTGCTCGTGTCCCACGCGCGCGTGGACGGCGAGGACGACCCCGACCGCCGCCTCGCCGAAGCCGTCGAGGGCGTCGACCCGTCCGAGGTGATCTCGCTCGCCGACGCCCTCGACACGTTCCTGGAGACCCCGCTGGACGGCCACGGGGACGACGACGGGCTGCCCTTCTCGCCGGACGCGCGCGTGCGGTTCGCCCGGCTGGCCGCCGAACTGCGCGACCTGCGCCGCTCCCTGGCCGACCCGCTGATGGACGTCCTGCACCGCGTCCTCGCCGTCACCGGCCTGGAGATCGAACTGTCGGCGTCCCCGCACGCCCTGGCCGCCCGCCGCCGCGAGACCCTCTCCAACTTCCTCGACATCGCCGCCTCCTTCGCCGCCGGGGACGCCGAGGCCGGCCTGCTCGCCTTCCTCGGCTTCCTGCGCACCGCCGCCCAGTACGAGAAGGGCCTCGACAACGCGCTGCCCGGCGGCGAGAACACCGTCAAGGTGCTCACCGCGCACAAGTCCAAGGGCCTGGAGTGGGACGTCGTGGTCGTCCCCGGACTGGTCACCGGCACCTTCCCCAGCGGCCAGGGCCGCGAGAAGTGGACCGCGCAGGGCAAGGTCCTGCCGCACGAACTGCGCGGCGACGCCGAC
>NZ_LIQT01000165.1 GCF_001418415.1 Streptomyces hirsutus | reverse complement strand
TGGCGGAATCGTACGCGAAAGGTGAACGAGCGATGAGGCAGGGGCGGGGTTGGGAGGGCGCGGTCCTCAAACTGATGCGCGCCAAGGACTTCGAGTTCACGGTGACGCGCGCCGAGGACGTCACCCCCGACTACCGGCGGTTGCGCTTCACCGACGGCGGCATGCTCGCCGCGACCGGCGTCCACCCGACGATGTGGGTGCGGCTGTGGTTCGACAACGCGGGCAAGCCGCACCAACGGGCGTACACCCTCGTCGATCCCGACCCGGCGGCCGGCACCTTCGGCCTGGAGTTCGCCCTGCACGAGGGGTGCGCCAGCGACTGGGCGCGGGCGGCGAAGCCCGGGGACACCATCGAGGCGACCGTCCAGGGGACGGGCTTCGACGTGCCCGCCCCTGCCCCCTCGCACCTCTTCGTGGTGGGGGATCCGGCCTCCCTCCCGGCCGTCAACTCCCTGCTGGGCGCCGTGGGATCCGCCCCGGCGACCATCTGGTTCGAGGGCGCCCTGGACGGGCTGCCCTGCCTGGCCGACCCCGAGCGGCACGAGGTGCGCGAGGTCCCGCGCCGGGACTCCGGCGCCCACCTCGTCGAGCGGGTCCGGGCCGACCTGCCCGACCTGCTGCGGGCCCACCCCGACCCGTACGTCTGGGTCGCCTGCGACACCGCGACCACCCGGACCCTGTCGGCGTTCCTGCGCAAGGAGCAGGGCGTGCCCAAGCAGCGGATGCACGCCCTGGGGTACTGGCGCACGAGCTGACCCGCGGACACGCCGATCGTCGCGGCAGGGACGTCACCCTTCACCTCGCCGGGACCCCGACGCCGACGCCGAGGGCGTCCGGCACGGCGTGGACACCGGCGATGAACTGCTGAAGCGGCTGGAGGACCTGCCCGGGTTCGGTCGGCAGAAGACGCGGACCCCTCTCACCCGTTTCCACTTCCTCCCGCTCTGAGACGTTTTTTCCCGTGTCGTACTCCGCCGCCATGGCTGCGCCCGGAACGTCTGGGCCGGTAGGCTTTCCGTGTGATCTTCAAGCGCATCGGAAACGGCCGGCCGTACCCCGACCACGGCCGGGAAAGCACCCGGTCGTGGGCGGACGTCGCGCCGCGCCCGATCCGCCTCGATCAGCTCGTCACGACGAAGCAGCAGCTCGACCTCGAGACCCTCCTCGCCGAGGACTCGACCTTCTACGGCGACCTCTTCGCGCACGTCGTGAAGTGGCAGGGCGATCTGTATCTGGAGGACGGGCTGCACCGCGCGGTACGGGCGGCGCTCCAGCAGCGCCAGGTGCTGCACGCCCGCGTCCTCGATCTGGGCTGACACTCCCCGCCCACCGTCCGACACGCGGGCGACTCCGTCCGGCGCGCGGGCGACTCCGTTCTGCGCGCGGGTGTCACCGGTCAGTACACGGAGGGCACCGGCACGCCGTCCAGGCCCCTCGACCCCACCGGACGCACCTCTTTCGGCACTGGGTTTGACCCTTTCGGGTTGGACTGCGCGCTATCGAATGATCATCTGGTAGGCATCGTCGCCGGAGCGCATTACGCTGCGCCCATGAGCATGCTGACTCCTCCCGGCATGGGCGGCCAGTACCAGATCCGGGGTGACAAGTACCCGCGGATGCGCCGACCCCGACGCCGCGGCAAGCTCGTCGTCCTGACCATCACCTCCGTCGCGGCGCTCGGCGTGGCCGGCTGGGGCACACTGCAGCTCTTCGACGTCTTCACCGGTGGCGGCAACCCCGCCTCCGCGGTCGGCGTCAAGGCGGGCTGCGCCACCAAGGCGAGCCCCTCGCCCAGTCCGAGCCCCAGTGCCGCGCTCCCCGGGCCCGACCGGATCACGGTCAATGTCCTCAACGCCACGACCAAGTCAGGTCTGGCCAAGAAGACCGCGGACGAACTGAAGAAGCGCGGTTTCAAGATCGGCGACGTCGGCAACGCGGCCAAGGAGTACGACAAGAAGGTCAAGGGCACCGGTGTGCTCCTCGGCCCCGCGTCCTCCCTCAAGACCTCGCTGCCGGTGCTCGGCACCCAGCTCGCCGACGCCGAACGCCGCACCGAGGCCTCCCGCAAGGGCGTCGAGATCGACCTGATCATCGGTGACGCCTTCACCCGGCTGACGGCCAAGGCGGACGCCGACCGGGCCTTGGCCGCGCTGAACGCCCCCGAACCCGAACCCACCGCCAAAAAGAGCTGCTGACGCCGGAGGCGGAAGCAGGAGCCCTGAGCAGAAGCAGAGACGGCTGCTCCCGAGTCCGAGGACGGAACTCGGCAGCAGCCGCCTCGTCCTGCGGTCGTCCTGCCAACGGGCGGGCCGGTCCGGCACCGCCGCCCGTATGCGTAACGCGTACTTCCGGCAGGCGGGCTACTCGGCCGCCCCGTACATCCGGTCCCCCGCGTCTCCGAGGCCCGGCACGATGTAGCCGTGCTCGTTGAGGCGCTCGTCGACCGACGCCGTCACGACGGTCACCGGGGTGCCGGCCAGCTCGCGCTCCATGACCTCGACGCCCTCGGGAGCGGCCAGCAGCACCACCGCGGTCACGTCGTCCGCGCCCCGTTTGATCAGCTCCAGGATCGCGGCGACCAGCGTGCCGCCGGTGGCCAGCATCGGGTCCAGCACGTACACCTGACGCCCGGAAAGGTCCTCCGGCATCCGGGTGGCGTACGCCGAAGCCTGCAGCGTCTCCTCGTTGCGGATCATGCCGAGGAAGCCCACCTCGGCGGTCGGCAGCAGCCGGACCATGCCGTCCAGCATGCCGAGACCGGCCCGCAGGATCGGCACCACCAGCGGGCGCGGATGGGAGAGCTTGACGCCCGTGGTCCGCTCCACCGGCGTTTGGATGTCCACCTGCTCGGTGCGCACGTCGCGCGTGGCCTCGTAGGCGAGGAGGGTGACCAGCTCGTCGGCGAGACGGCGGAAGGTCGCGGAGTCGGTGCGCTGGTCGCGCAGCGTGGTGAGCTTGTGTGCGACCAGGGGGTGGTCGACGACGTGGAGACGCATGTCCCCACATTAACCGGGCAGGACCGGGCCCGACTCCCCCGCACACGGCAAGCCCCCACTGTCCGCCGCCACTCCTTCGCTGGCGTCAAACCGCCCGTCCGGGGGAAGGTGGGAGGGACGGACTGGGGTGATGAAGCAATGCCTGAGCGGAATTCCCGGGACAAGTCTCCGGTACGCGAGACACCCGGCGGCCTGCGCGGCGCATCGGGCGCGGCCGGCGTGGCCCGTACGGCCCGCGCGTCGGAGGTCTCCGGAGTGTCCGGGGTGCCCGGCATGACCAGACCGCCCGGCGCGGACGAGACGGACGCCGAGCGGCGGCGGCGGCGCGCCCGGTTCCTGCGCGAACTCGCCGAGGCCCGGGAACTGCGCGACCGGGTCCAGCCGCGCCGCGCCAAGGCGGCCCGGCTGCGGCACGCGATGCGCATGCGGACCTTCCGCTGGTAGGAGGCTCACGGCCTCCCGGGACGGGACGCTCCCGGGGAACGGGATGTCGCGAACACCGCGGGAACGGGCCCGGCTGCGGGAAGATCGCGGCCCATGCGGGTGTTTGCCTCGTGGTCGTACGAGCACGGCAGGCCGAGCCGCGTACGATCCGCTGTGGCGGCGGCGAGCGCGCCGACGGGTCCCGGGCAGCTTCCGGGGGGACACTCGGCGGGGCGAGGTCAAAACTGCCGGACACAGGGAGCCGAAGACGTCCCCTGTCGGCCTTGTTTCTGCCACGATTCCGAATGGGCGGGGCTCGTAGAGCACTCCTCGTCCACACACCTCCGCCGGGGGGATTCCCAACCGGCACACCTAAGACCAGTGGGAGAGTCACGGTGTACTTCGCCGCACTGCTCGCGCGCACCGAAGACGGGTGGGAAGCGAGCGACACGGAGCTCGACGATGTGGAAACCCTGTCGGATCTGGCCGACCTGGCCCGGGAAGCCGCCCCCGACGAGGACACGGTGCTCGTGCTGATCGAGCAGGAGGACGGCTGGTTCGGCGTCGTCCGCGTGGACGGCGAGGACGACCCTCGTATCTACGTGTCCGACGCCGCGGCCGCCGCCCGCAGCAGCTACGGCGAGATCCTGCTCACCGACGAGCTGCTCGGCCGGGAACCCGGGGTCGACGGCCCCGACCTGGACGCCCTCGACCTCGACGGCACGGAGGACGGTGAACCGGACGACGCCGGCACCGGTGAGGACGGCGCGGCGGACACCGGTTCCGCCGATTCCGTACCGCACGGTCCGGTCGGCGACGCCCTGGTCCTGGACGACCTGGGCGTGAGCGAGAAGGACCTGCGCTCGCTGTCCGGGGACGCCCTCGGCGAGATCGCCGAGGTCCTGGGCGCCGCAGAGGTCCTGGAGACCGTCCGCTGACCGGGCCCACCCCGCCCGACCCGGTGCGCGACCCCTGGCGGGCCGCGATGCGGCTCGCCCTGGACGAGGCCGAGCGGGCCGCCCGGGGCGGGGACGTACCCGTCGGCGCGGTCGTCCTGGCGCCGGACGGCAGCACGGTACTGGCCTCCGGGCACAACGAACGCGAGGTCGCCCGCGACCCCACCGCGCACGCGGAACTGCTCGCCCTCCGGCGGGCCGCCGCGGCGCTGGGACAGTGGCGGCTGGCCGACTGCACCCTCGTGGTGACGCTGGAGCCCTGCACCATGTGCGCGGGCGCGATCCAGCAGTCCCGGGTCGACCGGCTCGTCTACGGCGCCCGGGACGAGAAGGCGGGCGCGGCCGGCTCCCTCTGGGACGTCGTCCGCGACCGGCGGCTCAACCACCGGCCCGAAGTCGTCGAAGGAGTACTCGCCGAGGAGTGCGCGCGCCTGCTCACCGCGTTCTTCCGGGACCGCTGACGCGGGGCCACCGCACCCGAATACCGATTTCAAACCATCGCGCCGCGTGCTGTAAGGTCTTTCCCGGTAGCGTGTCCGAGCGGCCGAAGGAGCTCGCCTCGAAAGCGAGTGTGGCGCAAGTCACCGTGGGTTCAAATCCCACCGC
>NZ_LIQT01000164.1 GCF_001418415.1 Streptomyces hirsutus | reverse complement strand
CCACCGGCACCGGTCACCACCGCTACCTGACCTTCGAAGTTCATTTCGCTCCTGTTTCATACTACGGAGTATCATCATGGTCGGGGCGGCAATAGGGTGTCAACAGTCAAGCCCGAGGATTGAACCGTGAACCCGGACCTCCGGGCTCGCCGGTGGCACGGGGGCGCTGCCGGGCCGGCCGGCGGTGGGTGTGGGCGGTGGGGCGGAGGGCGGCCAGGGCGCCGATCCTGCCCGGCGCCGAGCGGGGCGTCTCCATCGACCGCGTTCCCGAACGGCCGGCCATGACCGAGCAGTACGTCGGCGTGGGCACCATCGACTGCACCACCACGGACGTCGCCGCCGAGCCGCGCGAACGCACCGGCGGACGCGGTCCCGACGTGTGCATCGAAGTCGTCGGCGCGGAAGCCCGCAGCCACGGTCCGACGCACCTGTACGACCAGGCCGAGCAACGGCTCCGGCTGCAGACGGACCGGCCCACCACCGTGCGTCAGGCCGTCCACGCCTGCCGCGCGGTCGGCCCCGTGTGTGTCCCGGGCGTCTGCGCGTGCGCCGTCGGCGAGTTCCCGCTCGGCACCGTGATCGACAACGGGCCCACCGTGCGGGGCGCGGATGCACGGGCAGCGCTGCGTCCCGATGCCGCTGGAGCGGAGGGCGGCGGGCGGGACCGAGGCGTCCCACCTGGTGACCCGCACTCTCTCGCTCGACCGGGCCCCGACGGCGTACGACCTGTTCAAGCGCAAGACCGACGGCNNCACCCACAACGCGCCGTTGCCGAAGTTCATTTCGGCGTCGATCGCCCACCGCACCAGCCAGAAGAGGACGTCGATGCCGATCGCGGCACCGACCGCGACGAGCCGTTCCCGCCAGGTGAGCACCACCATCGTCAACGCCGGACCGGCGTACAGCAGCGGACCCGAATGGGGGGGCGAACATCACCTCTCGTGCCTGAGGGGTGATCGGCCCCGGTAGGCCGTAGTGGCGCGCGGAGAGCTCCAGCGCGACGAGGAAGCCGAGGGCCGCCACACCCGCCGTGGCCCACAGCGTCGCTCGTGGCCGAAGCCACGCGGCGAAGGCGGAGCTGCGGTCCGTTCGCGACGGTCTTCGGGGTGGAGTAGTTTCCAATTGTTTGGCCCATTTGCTAGATATTGGACAAATGGGTCGCTCTGTAAGCCGTTTGGCATGGTGTACCGGTGGAGAACGGGCGATCGGGGAGAGCGTCGCGAGTGACGCCGGGGCCGGGTGGTCCTGTGCTCGGCGGTTCAGCGCCCAGGGCGGCCGTGAACCTCTCCGCGTCCGGCGGTCCGGGCCGTACCGACCACCTTCCGGGGCCCGGCCCGCGGCGTGGTCAGTCGCCGGGGGAACCGGACGGAGAGGGAGCGCCGCCGCTGCCCGCGAAGGCGTCCAGGATCCGGCCGGCAGCCAGGGTGGCCGTCAACTCGCCGTCCCTCACCTGCTGTTCCAGACGAGGGGTGAGGGACCGGACGGCCGGGTCGGCGTACAGGCGGCCCAGGAGTTTGTCGCGGACCATGGTCCAGGTCCAGTCGACCTGCTGGGCGCGGCGCTTGTCGGCGAGGCGTCCGGTGGAGTCCAGCAGTGTCCGGTGCTGCTCCAGACGCTCCCAGACGGTGTCGAGGCCCGTCGATTCGCGTGCGCTGCAACTGAGCACCGGCGGACTCCAGAAGGCGTCTTGGCCGTGCATCAGCCGCAGCGCGCCCGCCAGTTCACGGGCCGCGGTGAGGGCGTCGCGCTCGTGCGGGCCGTCGGCCTTGTTGACGGCGATCACGTCGGCCAGCTCCAGCACGCCCTTCTTGATGCCCTGCAACTGGTCGCCGGTGCGGGCGAGGGTGAGCAGCAGGAAGGAGTCGACCATGCCCGCGACGGCCGTCTCGGACTGGCCGACGCCGACCGTCTCCACCAGCACCACGTCGTAGCCGGCGGCCTCCATCACCACGATCGACTCGCGCGTCGCCTTCGCGACTCCGCCGAGCGTGCCGGCCGAGGGGGAGGGACGGACGAACGCCGCGGGATCGACGGCCAGACGCTCCATACGTGTCTTGTCGCCCAGGATGGAGCCGCCGGTCCGGCTGGACGACGGGTCCACGGCGAGCACGGCCACCCGGTGCCCCAGCCCGGTCAGCATCGTGCCGAAGGCGTCGATGAACGTCGACTTGCCCACGCCCGGCACCCCGCTGATGCCGATCCGCCGCGCCCGACCGCTGCGCGGCAGCAGCTCGGTCAGCAACCGCTGTGCCAGTTCCCGGTGCTGCGGGCGGGTGGACTCGACGAGGGTGATCGCGCGGGCGACGACCGCCCGCCTCCCGTCCAGCACGCCCTTGACGTACGTGTCGAGGTCGATGGCCATGACGTCACCGGCTCACAGGTCGCCGTGTCCGAGGCCGGCCGCCAGCCGTGCCACCAGGTCGCGGGCGGCGTCGGGGATCACCGTGCCGGGCGGGAACACCGCCGCCGCGCCCATCTCCAGCAGCGTCGGCACGTCCTGCGGCGGGATCACCCCACCGACGACGACCATGATGTCCTCGCGCCCCTCCTCGGCCAGCGCCTCGCGCAGCGCCGGGACGAGGGTGAGGTGACCGGCGGCCAGCGAGGACACCCCGACGATGTGCACGTCCGCCTCGACGGCCTGCCGGGCCACCTCGGCCGGGGTCTGGAACAGCGGGCCGACGTCCACGTCGAAGCCGAGGTCGGCGAACGCGGTGGCGATCACCTTCTGGCCGCGGTCGTGGCCGTCCTGGCCCATCTTGGCGACCAGGATGCGCGGCCGGCGGCCCTCGGCCTCGGCGAAGGCGTCGACCACCTCCCGGGTGCGGTCCACGTGCGGCGACTCGCCTGCTTCGTTGCGGTACACACCGGAGATCGTACGGATCTGGCCCGCGTGCCGTCCGTACACCTTCTCCAGGGCGTCCGAGATCTCCCCGACGGTGGCCTTCGCGCGCGCCGCCCGCACCGCCAGTTCCAGCAGGTTGCCCTCGCCGCCGGCGGCCCGGGTGAGGGCGTCGAGAGCGTCCCGGCAGGCGGTCTCGTCCCGCTCCTCGCGCAGCCGCCGCAGCTTGGCGATCTGCTGCGTGCGCACCGAGGAGTTGTCGACCTTGAGCACGTCGATCTGCTCGTCGGTCTCCACCCGGTACTTGTTGACGCCGATCACCGGCTGGCGCCCGGAGTCGATCCGCGCCTGGGTGCGGGCCGCGGCCTCCTCCACGCGCAGCTTGGGGATGCCCGCGTCGATGGCTTGCGCCATGCCGCCGGCCTGCTCCACCTCCTGGATGTGCTGCCAGGCCCGGCGGGCGAGGTCGTACGTCAGCTTCTCCACGTACGCGCTGCCGCCCCACGGGTCGATCACCCGCGTCGTGCCGGACTCCTGCTGGATCAGCAGCTGGGTGTTGCGGGCGATGCGCGCCGAGAAGTCGGTGGGCAGTGCCAGCGCCTCGTCGAGGGCGTTGGTGTGCAGCGACTGGGTGTGGCCCTGGGTGGCCGCCATCGCCTCCACGCACGTGCGCGTGACGTTGTTGAACACGTCCTGAGCCGTCAGCGACCAGCCGGACGTCTGAGAATGGGTGCGCAGCGAGAGCGACTTGGCGTTCTTCGGGTCGAACTGCCCGACCAGCTTGGCCCACAGCAGGCGCGCCGCGCGCAACTTGGCGATCTCCATGAAGAAGTTCATGCCGATCGCCCAGAAGAACGACAGCCGGGGCGCGAAGGCGTCCACGTCCAGGCCCGCCTCCCGCCCGGCCCGGATGTACTCCACCCCGTCGGCGAGGGTGTACGCCAGCTCCAGGTCCGCCGTCGCACCGGCCTCCTGGATGTGGTAGCCCGAGATGGAGATGGAGTTGTAGCGCGGCATCCGCTGCGAGGTGAACGCGAAGATGTCGGAGATGATCCGCATCGACGGCTTCGGCGGATAGATGTAGGTGTTGCGGACCATGAACTCCTTGAGGATGTCGTTCTGGATGGTCCCCGCCAGTTTCTCCGGCGGCACGCCCTGTTCCTCCGCCGCGACGATGTACAGCGCGAGCACGGGCAGCACGGCGCCGTTCATCGTCATCGACACCGTCATGCGGTCCAGCGGGATGCCGTCGAAGAGCTGCCGCATGTCGTAGATCGAGTCGATCGCCACGCCCGCCATCCCGACGTCACCGGTGACGCGCGGATGGTCGCTGTCGTAGCCGCGGTGGGTGGGCAGGTCGAAGGCGACCGACAGGCCCTTCTGGCCGGCCGCCAGGTTGCGGCGGTAGAAGGCGTTCGACTCCTCGGCCGTGGAGAACCCCGCGTACTGACGGATCGTCCACGGCTGATTGACGTACATCGTGGGGTACGGACCGCGCAGGTACGGGGCGATGCCCGGGAAGGTGCCCAGGAAGTCCACGCCCTCCAGATCCCGCCCCGTGTACAGCGGCCCGACCGTGATGCCCTCGGGGGTCTCCCACAACAGGTCGTCCCCGCCGGCGGCCTTCTCGAACGCCGTACGCCACTCGTCCGGGCCCACGGCGGCGGCCGGCGCCCCCAGCTCGATCGCCGAGAAGTCGGGGATGGACATCAGGACACTCCCATACGGTCGAGCGCGGCGGAGAGCACGGCGACGGCGTCGCAACCGGCGAAGACATAGGTGTCCACACCCGGGTACGGCCCCGGACGGCCCGCGAGGAACACGTGCCCGGCGCCCGCCTCGCGCAGGGCCGAGGCGGCGGCCCCGGCCTGCTCCTCGTACACGGCGTCACTGGAGCACAGGCACACCTCTCGCGCCCCGCTCTCCTCGAACGTGCCGTCGGTGACGGGTTCGATGCCACCGGTCTGGAAGAGGTTGGCGGCGAAGGCGAGCCGGCCGGTGTGGGCCGACGCCGGGCCGAGCGCGGCCAGGTGGACACGGGGACGGGCACCGGTCGCGGCCAGATGGGCGTCGGAACGGGCGCGCAGCGCCTCGAACGCCTCGTCCCGCCGCACCCGGGGGAGTCCTCCGGACGGCGGCTCGGGCGCCCGCTCGCGCACCACCGGCTTCTCGGCCAGGTGAGGGAACTCGCTGACCCCGGTGACCGGCTCCCGCCGCTCCGCCAGCTTCGCGCTGCGCACGGACCAGGTCCGTGCCAGCCGCTCGCCGACCATGCCGGAGCGCAGACCGGCCGCCTGCCCGCCCGCCCGCTCGATCTCCTGGAAGAACTCCCAGGAGGCATGGGCGAGTTCGTCGGTCAGCCGCTCCACGTACCAGGACCCGCCCGCGGGGTCGATCACCCGGGTCAGATGCGACTCCTCGATGAGGACGGTGGAGGTGTTGCGGGCGATGCGGCGGGCGAAGGCGTCCGGAAGGCCCAGTGCGTCGTCGAACGGCAGCACGGTCACCGCGTCGGCGCCGCCGACCCCGGCGGCCAGGGTGGCGACCGTGGTGCGCAGCATGTTCACCCACGGGTCGCGGCGCGTCATCATCACCGGCGACGTCACCGCGTGCTGAAGCTGCGCACCGGCCCGGGGCGCCCCGCAGACGTCGGCCACCCGGGCCCACAGCCGGCGCGCGGCGCGCAGCTTGGCGACGGTCAGGAACTGGTCCGCGGTCGCCGCGTACCGGAACTCCAGCTGCCCCAGGGCCTGCACCGTGTCCAGCCCGGCGGCGGTCAGGTCGCGCAGGTAGGCGACGCCGGTCGCCAGGGAACAGCCCAGCTCCTGCGCCGCCGAACCCCCGGCCTCGTGGTAGGGCAGTGCGTCCACGGTCAGCGCCCGCAGCCCCGGGTGGCGCGCCGCGCACGACCGGGCCAGCTCGGCCACGGGCGCGGTGTCGTACGACCGGCCGGTGCGGGCCTCGTGGCCCAGCGGGTCGGCGCCCAGGTTGCCGCGCGCCGCCTCGCCGGTGACACCCTGCTCCGCGTAGAGCCGCAGCAGCTCCGCCGCGGCCGGCCCGGTCTCGGCGCCCGCGTCCAGGACGACGGGTGCCAGGTCGAGGTGCACGCCCTCGAGGGCGCTGCCGAGTGCGGCGACCGGGATGCCGGCGGACTCGCCGACGACCAGCCACAGAGAGGTGACACCGTTCTCCAGATCGGCCAGCACCGGACCGCGGCCGGCCACCGTGTGCCGCTGGCGCACGTCCCAGCCGCCCACCGTGTTCCCCTCGGCGCGGCCACCGCGCACGAAGGGGGGAAAGCCCGGAAGACCGGGGTCGGGCGCGAGGTCGCGCGCGGTGTACAAGGGACGGGCGCGCAGCCCGTCCTCCAGCGCGGTGGACAGGGCATGCTCCGCCTCGGCGTCCGGCACGTCCCTGCCCGACTTGCGCAGCACGCCGGTCACCAGGTGCCGCCATTGTTCGTGCGTCGCGTCAGGGAACTCGGCCGCCAGGGAGAGCCCGTCGTCAGGCAGGACCGTCATGCTCGGATGCTAGGGCAGGTCGGCAGATGAGCGCAGTGGGTGCGGTTGTGATCTTGTTCTCCTCGTGTGTGTGACGCCCGCCGCACGCCGCATGCCCGGCAGGACGCCCGGGGCGGGCCCGGCCCGGCGGTGACGGCGACGGCACCGATGCCGCCCGCCCGTCCCGCACTTGACGCGTGGTGGCGTGGTTGCGGACAGGGAACGACAGGGTCTTCGGCGAGGTGCACCCAAGTGACTCCGCGCAGGCCGTCGCCCCGTAGAGTGCGTCTCCGATGTCCTCCCGACCCCCGAGGTACCGAGCAGTGACCGCCGCCCGACCCGCACCGACCGCCGCAGTGACCGTCGTCGGTATCGGCGCCGACGGCTGGGAGGGAATCCCCGGCACCTCGCGGAAGGCTCTGCTCGGGGCGGACGTGGTGATCGGCGCTCCCCGCCAGCTGGACCTGCTGCCCCCGGAATGCGGCGGGGACCGGGTCCCCTGGCCCTCCCCGCTGCGGCCCGCGGTCCCCGGCCTGCTCGCCGCCCACGCCGGTCGCCGGATCGCCGTCCTGGCCAGCGGGGATCCCCTGTTCTACGGCATCGGACGCACCCTCGCCGAGGTGCTCGGCGCCGGCTCCGTGCACGTCCTGCCGCACCCCTCGTCCGTCTCCTACGCCTGCGCCCGCCTCGGCTGGCCCCTGGAGGACACCGAGGTCGTCACGCTCGTGGGACGGCCCACCGCACGCCTGGCCGCCGCCCTGCACGACCGCCGGCGGCTGCTCGTGCTCAGCGCGGACGCCGCCACCCCCGGCGAGGTCGCCGCCCTGCTGCGGGACCGCGGCTTCGGGCCGAGCCGGATGCGGGTGCTGGAACAGCTCGGCGGCGACAGGGAACGGACGACCGGGGAGACCTCCGCCGACGACTGGCCACCGCCGCACCCGGGGGACGGCCCCGACCCCCTCAACGTCGTCGCCGTCGCATGCCGCCGCGCCCCCGGCGCCCTGCGCCTCGGCGCCGTACCAGGGCTCCCGGACGAGGCGTACGAACACGACGGGCAGCTCACCAAGCGCCATGTCCGCGCCGCCACACTCGGCGCCCTGGCCCCCGCCCCCGGCGAACTGCTGTGGGACGTCGGCGGCGGATCCGGCTCGATCGCCGTCGAGTGGATGCGCACGCACCCCGCCTGCCGGGCAGTCACCGTCGAACGCGACCCCGTCCGTGCCGAGCGGATCGTCCGCAACGCGGAACGGCTCGGCGTGCCGGGGCTGCGGGTGGTGACCGGCGCGGCGCCCGCGGCCCTCGCCGGACTCCCGCGGCCGGACGCCGTCTTCGTCGGCGGCGGGCTCACCGCACCCGGACTGCTGGACGCGTGCTGGGAAGCGCTCCCCGCGGGCGGGCGGCTGGTGGCCAACACCGTCACGCTGGAGTCTGAGGCACTGCTGGCCGACGCCCGACGGCGGCACGGAGGCGAGCTGGTGCGGCTGGCGGTGGCGCACGCCGTGCCCGTGGGCGGCTTCACCGGGTGGCGGCAGGCGATGCCGGTGACCCAGTGGGCGGTACACAAGACGTCCGACTCGTCAGAAGCCGTACCAGGAACAGCAGGAGCAGACACATGACCGTGTACTTCATCGGTGCCGGACCCGGCGCCGCCGACCTGATCACCGTGCGCGGCGCCCGGACGCTCGCCGCCTGCGGGGTCTGTCTGTACGCGGGCAGCCTGGTGCCGCGCGAGCTGCTGGCCGAATGCCCGCCCGACGCACGGCTGGTGGACACCGCGCAGCTCAATCTGGACGAGATCACGGCCGAGCTGCTCCGGGCGCACCAGGAGGGCCAGGACGTGGCCCGGCTGCACTCCGGGGACCCGTCCGTGTTCAGCGCGGTCGCCGAGCAGATGCGGCGGCTGGACGCGGCAGGGGTGCCCTACGAGGTCGTCCCGGGCGTGCCCGCCTTCGCCGCGGCGGCGGCCTCACTGAAGCGGGAGCTGACCGTGCCGACGGTCGGGCAGACCGTCATCCTCACCAGGGTCGCCAACCGGGCGACCGCCATGCCGGAGGGCGAGGACCTGGCCACCCTCGGCCGCAGCGGCGCGCTGATCGTGCTGCACCTGGCGGCGAAGTACGCGGACCGAGTGGTCGACGAACTGCTGCCGCACTACGGCGCCGACTGCCCCGCCGCCGTCGTCGCATACGCCTCCCGCCCCGAGGAGCTGATCATCCGCGGCACGCTCGACGACATCGCAGGGAAGGTCAGGGACGCGGGAGTGCTGCGGACGGCTGTGATCATGGTCGGGAGGACGCTGGGAGCGGAGCAGTTCCGCGACAGCCACCTGTACTCGCCCGAGCGGGAGAGGCACACCTGCTGAGCCGGACGTCCCGACAGGCGGGCCAGGCCCTCCCGGTCGCAGCGGATCCGGCCCGTCGGCTCGGCCGGCGGCCGGACCCGCCTCCCTCAGGCCACGGAACTGCGGCCCACCACCGTTCCCGCCCGGTCGATGCAGATCACGTCGACCGCGACCGGCGCCCCGCGCAGCACGGCCAGCGCCTCGTCGCGGGCCGCCGTCGCGACCAGGTCGCCCAGCGGCACCCCGGCCGCCTGGCAGAGCTGGAGTGCGGCGAGGCCGGTGTTGGCGTCCGCCACCTCGGTGGCGAGGGCCTCGTCCGCGCCGCCGCGCCGGGCCAGCCGGGCG
>NZ_LIQT01000163.1 GCF_001418415.1 Streptomyces hirsutus | reverse complement strand
GTCGGCGAGCTGGTCGACGGGGGTGGAGGCGAAGAAGTAGGCGGGGAGGTCGGGGTCCTCGACGAGCCGGCGGTAGGCGTCGTGGGCGGCGTCGGAGACGACGTCCATGGCGGCGTCCCAGCGGGCCAGGGCCTCGTCGGACTGGCGGGGTGCGGTGTGCAGGGCGGACGCCTGGAGGGTGGCGGCGACGGAGAGTTCGAGGTTTTCCCTGGCCAGGGCGGGGATGAGGTACTTGTCGGAGATGACCTCGCCCTGTTCGGTGACCTTGATCTCGCCCTCGAGCGTGCCCCAGGGCTGGGCGAGGATGGCGTCGTGGGTGGGGCCGCCGCCGCGGCCGACGGTGCCGCCGCGGCCGTGGAAGAGGCGCAGGCGTACGCCGTAGCGGTGGGCGACGTCGCGCAGCCGGCGCTGGGCGCGGTGGATCTCCCACTGGCTGGTGGTGATGCCGCCGAACTTGGAGGAGTCGGAGTAGCCGAGCATGACTTCCTGGACGTCGCCCCTCAGCGCGACGAGGCGCCGGTAGGACGGGTCGGAGAGCATGTCCTCGAGGATGGTGTCGGCGGCCTTCAGTTCGTCCGTCGTCTCCAGCAGCGGGACGATGCCGATCTTCGCCCAGCCGGCGTGCAGGTCGATCAGCCCGGCCTCCCGCGCGAGGACGGTGGCGGCGAAGACGTCGTCGGCGCCCTGGCACATGGAGATGATGTAGGACTCGACGACTTCGGGGCCGAAGATCTCCAGGGCCCGCTTGACGGTCTGGAAGACGCCGAGGGTCTTCTCGCCGGCCGCGTCGACGGGCGCGGGGGTGGGGGCGAGGGGCCTGCGCGAGCGGAGTTCCTTGGCGAGGAGCTTGGTGCGGTAGTCGCGGGGCATGTCGGTGTAGCGCCAGGATTCCTCACCGAGCCGGTCGAACAGCTGACCGAGGGCGTGGTGGTGGGCGTCGGCGTGTTCGCGCACGTCCATGGTGGCGAGCTGGAGGCCGAAGGCGGCGAGGGTGCGGATGGTGCGGGCGAGGCGGCCGTCGGCGAAGAGGGCGCCGCGGTGCTCGCGCAGTGAGCTCTGGACGATCCGCAGGTCGGCGAGGAGTTCGCCGGTGCCGAGGTAGTCGCGGCCGGGCTGGTGGGGGGTGTCCTGGGCGAGGCGCTGCTTGGTGTTCTCGAGCTTCTGCCGGATGCAGGTGGCCTTGAGCCGGTAGGGCTCCTCGGCGTTGAGGCGCTTGTAGCGGGGGCTGATCTCGGGGAGGTTGTCGAGGTCGGCCTTGAGGGAGTCGAGGAGTTCGGCGGTGGCGCCGGCGTAGCGGATGGAGTTGGACAGGAATCCGCGGAGTTCGTCGATCATCTCCAGGGCGTCGTTGATGCCGTGTTCGTGCTGGAGGATGAGGACGTCCCAGGTGACCTGGGGGGTGACGTTGGGGTTGCCGTCGCGGTCGCCGCCGATCCAGGTGCCGAAGGTGAGGGGGCGGGTGTCGTCGGGGAGGGTGACGCCGACGCGTTCGAGTTCGGCGGTGAGGTCCTCGAGGACGTCTCCGACGGCGCCCGCGTGCAGCTCGTCGAGGTAGTAGACGGCGTTGCGGGCCTCGTCGGCGGGTTCGGGGCGTACGACGCGCAGTTCGTCGGTCTGCCAGACGAGGTCGATGTTCTCGGCGAGGCGGGTGTCGAGGCGCCGCCGGTCGCTCTCGATGACGGGGGTGTCGAGGAGGGCGGCGATGCGGCGCAGCTTGTTGAGGACGGAGCGGCGGGCGGCCTCGGTGGGGTGCGCGGTGAAGACCGGGCGGACGTTGAGGTGCCGCACGGTTTCGCGCAGGTGCTCGGGATCCGCGTCCTTGAGGCGGTCGGCGGTGCGGGCGAGCAGTCCGCCTTCGGTGGCGCGGCGGGCGCGCAGCTCACGGCTGCGGTGCACCTGTTCGGTGACGTTCGCCAGGTGGAAGTAGGTGGAGAAGGCGCGGACCAGCTTGGCGGCGGTGTCGAGTTCGGTGCCGCGCAGCAGTTCGGCTGCGGCCTCGCCGTCCTCGCGGGTGAGTCGGCGGACCTTTTCGACGAGGTCGAGGAGTTCGGGACCGTCCTGGCGCACGAGGGTCTCTCCGAGGAGATCACCCAGTCGGCGGATGTCGGCCCGCAGTTCGCTGCTCGTGGTCGCCGTGGACACGGTCTGGTCGTCGGCACTGCTCACAGGTGCGGCTCCTTGCAGTGTGGAAGCTGGTCTGGAGGGCCCCGGACGGCGTCTCCGGGCGGCTGGCGCCGCATACGGGCCGGACATCCGGGAAGTAGGTAATCAGAGCGGACCGCGCTGTCCGACCGGTTCCCAGGATAGGTGTCGGCCGGGACGTGCAGGCTCGTGGGCTCTTGCCGCCGGGCCGCGCACTGCCATACTTACGATGCCGTAGGTTACGGTCCCGTAAGAAACGCTGCTCGGTTCCGGCAGCCCGGCATCACCCTCACCCCTCATACCCCACAAGGGACACGCATGACCTCACGTTCTGATGTCATCGACGAAGCCTCGAAGAAGCCGCCGTCTTCCGACACCGGCGCCGGCACCGCAGCCGCCCCCTCCGCCACGCTGGGCGGGGAGCGCAAGCGTTCGATCGAGCAGATCGCACTGCTGGTCTTCATCATCGTTCCGTTCCTGGCCGTGCTGGCAGCGGTGCCGCTGGCCTGGGGCTGGGGGGTGAGCTGGCTGGATCTCGGCCTGCTGGTGTTCTTCTACTTCCTGGGCTGCCATGGCATCACCATCGGTTTCCACCGTCATTTCACGCATGGTTCGTTCAAGGCGAAGCGGCCGTTGAAGATCGCCCTGGCGGTGGCCGGCTCGATGGCGGTGGAGGGGCCGCTGGTGCGCTGGGTGGCGGACCACCGCAAGCACCACAAGTTCTCGGACGCCGAGGGCGACCCGCATTCGCCGTGGCGGTACGGGGAGTCGCTGCCGGCGCTGCTGAAGGGCCTGTGGTGGGCTCATCTCGGCTGGATGTTCGACGAGGAGCAGACTCCGCAGGACAAGTACGCGCCGGATCTGATCAAGGACCGGACGCTGCGGGCGATTTCCCGCCAGTTCGTGCTGTGGGCGGGGGTGTCACTGGCGCTGCCGGCGCTGATCGGCGGTCTGGTGACGATGTCCTGGTGGGGCGCGTTCACCGGCTTCTTCTGGGGGTCACTCGTCCGGGTGGCGTTGCTGCACCATGTGACGTGGTCGATCAACTCGATCTGCCATGCGGTGGGCAAGCGGCCGTTCAAGTCGCGGGACCGTTCGGGCAACGTGTGGTGGCTGGCCGTGCTGTCCTGCGGCGAGTCCTGGCACAACCTGCATCACGCCGACCCGACGTCCGCGCGGCACGGCGTGGAGCGGGGGCAGATCGATTCGAGCGCCCGGCTGATCCGCTGGTTCGAGATGCTGGGCTGGGCGTACGACGTGCGCTGGCCGTCACGCTCGCGTATCGATTCGCGCCGTGAGACCGGGGAAGGCCGCGCCCGGCGCGGGCAGGAGACGGCCGAGGCGGCATGATGGTCGCTGTGGCGACCGACTCCAGCAGCACCTCGAGCAATGACAAGCCGCGGCGCGCCCGCCGCACCCGGATGACCGGCGCGGAGCGCCGTCAGCAGCTGCTGGAGATCGGCCGCACCTTGTTCGCCGAGAAGGGCTTCGAGGGCACGTCGGTGGAGGAGATCGCGGCGAAGGCCGGGGTCTCCAAGCCGGTGGTGTACGAGCACTTCGGCGGCAAGGAGGGCCTGTACGCGGTGGTGGTGGACCGCGAGATGCGGCGTCTGCTGGACATGGTGACGGGTTCACTGACCGCGGGTCATCCGCGGGAGCTGTGCGAGCAGGCGGCGTTCGCGCTGCTGGACTACATCGAGGAGTACACGGACGGGTTCCGCATCCTGGTCCGTGACTCCCCGATCCCCCAGTCGACGGGTTCCTTCGCCTCCCTCATCTCGGACATCGCCACCCAGGTGGAGGACATCCTGGGCCGTGAGTTCAAGAGCCGCGGATTCGATTCCAAGCTGGCTCCCCTGTACGCGCA
Organism: Streptomyces hirsutus; assembly: GCF_001418415.1. Taxonomy (GTDB): domain Bacteria; phylum Actinomycetota; class Actinomycetes; order Streptomycetales; family Streptomycetaceae; genus Streptomyces; species Streptomyces hirsutus. The sequence goes on along the minus strand of NZ_LIQT01000163.1, from coordinate 16,231 downwards.
GGCGCTGGTCGGGATGGTCGCGCTGACCGGCCAGTGGTGGCTGGACGTCCGCAAGCCGAGGAAGGCGGAGGTGGCCGCGCACCTGGTCAACCTGGCCTGGCACGGCCTGGACGGCCTGGAGCAGAAGCCGCGGCTGATCGGGCACCGGAAGAACTGAGACGACGGACCGGCGGACCCGATCATCCGGAATCATCCACCCACGACCGAAATCGCGATCGATGAGGCCGCCTCCCGGCCGGAGGAGCTGGTCGGTCGGCTGTCCGGCAACTGCGAACCCATCGCGCTCACCGATCAGGGGCGGGTGGTCGCGCTCCTGGTCGCTCCCAGGGTGATGCAGGAGCTGGAGGAGGCCCTGGCCGCTTCCAGCCGTCAGCGGTGGGAGGCCGAGGAAGCCTCGGGAGAGGGCATCGCTCTCAGGTGACCGGTTCCAGGAACTCCAGGCGGTTGCCGACCGGGTCCTCGGAGTAAAAACGGCGGTGGCCCGGAAGGTCGTCGTCCCAGATGACGGAAGCGCCGTGGTCCCGCAGCCGGGTGGCGTACGCCTCGATCGCGGTGACCCCGATGCCGGGGTGGGCCTTCTTCGCGGGCCGGAACCCGCTCTCGATCCCCAGGTGCAGTTGGACCCCGCCTGCCTGGAACCAGCAGCCGCCGCGTGCGGCCAGGACGGGCGGCTTCGGGATCTCCGCCATGCCGAGGACATCGACGTAGTACGCGCGCAGCCGCTCCTCGCTGCCGGGCGGCGCGGCGAGCTGGACGTGGTCGAGACCGGTGATCATCGGGTCTCCTCCTGCCGCGTGCGGGCCACCGCGAAGATCCGGCGGAACGGGAACGGGGTGCCGTGCGGGCCCGCCGGGTAGGCGGCGCGCAGGGCGGTGCGGTACTCGTCGACGAAGGCGTCGCGCGCCCCGGGGTCGTCGGCGAGGGCGGTGAGGACGGGCCGCAGACCGGTGCCCTTGACCCAGTCCAGGACGGGGTCCTCGCCCTGGAGGAGATGGACGTACGTCGTCTCCCACACGTCGGCAGGACAGCCGAGGCCGGTCAGTCGCTCCAGGTACGCCTCCGGACGGAGCACGGCGTCGGCGTGCCGCAGGACGCCGTCGAGGCGGCCGGCCCAGCGCGGGGAGTGGGCGAGTTCGCGCAGGAGGACGTGGCTGGGGGCGTCGAAGTTGCCGGGCACCTGGAAGGCGAGGGTACCGCCGGGGGCGAGTCCGGCGACCCAGTCGGCGAACCGGTCCGCGTGCCCGGGAATCCACTGCAGGGTGGCGTTGCTGACGATCAGGTCGTACGGCCGGTCGGGCCCGGGCGTCCAGGTGCGGACGTCGGCGTGGGCGAAGTCGATCCGGCCGCCGCCGGGGGTGGGGCCCCGGTGGTCGGCGCGGGCCCGGTCGAGCATCTCGGGCGAGTTGTCGTAACCGGTGATGCGGGCGCGCGGCCAGCGCTCGGCGAGCAGCGCGGTGACGTTGCCCGCGCCGCAGCCGAGGTCGGCGATGCGGGGCGGGTCGCCGGGCAGCTCGGGGACGCGGGCGAGGAGGTCGGCGAAGGGGCGGGTGCGGTGAGCGGCGTGACGCAGGTACTGGGCGGGGTCCCAGCGGGGATCGGTGACCGTGGGCATGGAGCCTCCTGGAGTCGGCCGACGGGTACCCAGCGTCCCGCACCTACTGACTCGACAACAAGCATCTTGACATCAAGAGACTTCACGTCGACACAACCACTACACTGATCGTCATGGAGGACGAGGTCGATCGGCTGGTCGCAGCATGGCGCCGGGAGCGCCCGGACCTCGACGTGGAACCGCTCGAGGTGCTCAGCCGGGTGAGCAGGCTCGCCCGGCATCTGGACCGGGCCCGCAGGCTGGCCTTCGCCGAGCACGGGCTGGAGCCCTGGGAGTTCGACGTCCTGACCGCGCTGCGCCGCGCGGGCACCCCCTACCAGCTCTCGCCGGGGCAGCTCCTCACACAGACGCTGGTCACCTCGGGCACGATGACCAACCGCATCGACCGCCTGACCAAGAAGGGTCTGGTGGAGCGCCTGCCCGACCCCAGCGACCGGCGCGGGGTCCTGGTCCGCCTCACGGACGAGGGCCGCGACCGCGGCGACCAGGCGCTGGCCGGGCTGCTGGCGCAGGAGCGGGCGATCCTCGCCGAGCTCTCCCGCGCCCAGCGCGGCGACCTGGCGGGCCTGCTACGCCAGCTGACTGCCCCGTTCGACAACATCCCCGGTTAGGTCGACCGGCCCGACGCCCGCCCTCCGGGCCAGGGCGACGGCGGCGAGGGTGGAGTGCACGCCCAGCTTGCCGAGCACGTTCTGCATGTGCGTACGGACGGTGTGCGGGGACAGGTACAGACGCTCGGCGACGGCCTTGCGCCCCAGTCCCGCGACCATGCACCGCAGCACCTCCCGCTCGCGCGGGGTCAGGGACTCCACGAGCCGCTCGCTCTCGGTGCGGTGCTTGCGGGCGGCGGTGAGTTCGCGCAGCACGCCGGTGAGCAGGGCGGGCGGCAGATGTGTCTCGTCGCGCAGCACTCCCCGGATGACGGTGAGCAGCCGGCTCAGCGAGCAGTCCTTGGCGACCCAGCCGCCTGCGCCGGCCTGAAGGGCGAACGCGGCGCGGCGCGGGTCGTCCTTCTCGGCGAGCACGACGATCCGTACCCGCGGGTGGGCCGAGCGCACCCCGGTGACCAGGGACATCCCGTCGACGACACCGTCCTCGTCGCCCGCTCGCGCCGGTACGGCGGACGGGCCGGACGGCGCTGTGCCGCCCAGGTCGGCGTCGACGAGTAAGACGTCGAACCGGCGCCCCTCGGCGGCCGCCCGCTCCAGGCACCGCAGCGCGGCCGGACCGCTGCCCGCCGCGGACACCTCGACGTCCGGCTCGGCGGCCAGGGCCGCGGCGAGCGACTCGGCGAAGATGCGATGGTCGTCGACGACCAGCACGCGAATACGTTGCACGAAACCCCCTTCCCCATGCTCTCTGCAGAGCAGGGGACTACCCCGTCGTCGGAAGACGACACCGACACCTGTACGGGTACGACGCCGGAGCCCGGTTCCGGAGCAACGGGACCCGACCGGAACCACCGGAACCACCGATTCCGGGGCGGGCCGCCCGGAGCCGTCCGGCCGCCGCCGTACGTCACCACCGCCCCGCCCCGGATCGCGTACCCGAGTGTCTCGCCCCCTGAACGGCGCCGGCCCCCACCGGCGCTGTTCATCAGAGTACGGACGAGGACCGGGAGCGGAAGGCTATTTGCAGAACTGGCGCTTCTCCGCGTTTATGGTGAGCCGCATGTTTCGTCTTGAGACAGAAGTCGACAAGGGCCGACGTGATCTGCTTCGCAGGCGGTTGCGGGACACCAACACGGCGGCGTCGCCGGTGCTGCGCGCCCTGCGCGGAACCCCACAGGAACGCGAGTCCCCTTTGCACGTGTGGGCATCGGACCCGGCCGGTGATCTGGCGGGAGGCCTGGTCGGCCACACCTGGACGACCTGGCTGCACGTGACGTACCTGTGGGTCGACGAACGCCACCGCGGAGCGGGCCTCGGCACCCTCCTCCTCACCGAGGCGGAACGCCTCGCCACGGCCCGCGGCTGCCGCTCCTCCCGCGTGGAGACCTGGGACTTCCAGGCCCCGAAGTTCTACCGACGGCACGGCTACGAGGTGGTCTGCGTGATCCCGGACTACCCGCCGGGCATCACGGAGTACACGCTGACGAAGCGCCTGGAACCAGACACCGGAACCCGCCGAGCACGTCCGAGGTGACCTCGCCACCCTGCAGACTTTCCTCCCGTAAGCAGGAGAGAAGTCGCAAGGTTCACCGATCCGTTTCGAGAAGCAGGGCAGCCGCGCGCGGGTCCATCGGGTTGGACCAGGCTTGCTCGGCAGGGAGGAGGTCCCGTTTCGGCAAGGCGTATTCGGGGTACCAGCCGTCGGCCTCACAGCCGGGGACGTAGCGCAGGATCAAGGTGGTGAGGTTCGGCGGGACGGAACCCGTGATCCGCACCGCGAGGTACGTTTCGTGGCCCTCGTCGGCGCGGACCTGAAGGCCGACGGTGAAGGTATCGAAATCCACTGTGTGCTCCTGACCGTCCCGGAGAGTGGAACGGCTCAGGGTCAGAATGGCGGTTTGAAGCCGCCGGACGAAGCGGACTCCCGCTTCGGCGCGATAACGGACATGGTCCTCGCGAGCGGGGAGTAAGTGGGCGGTATACGTGGCGGACTTGAGCGCATCCGTATTTTCGGCGTTGTAGCGGGACCGGGCGGCCTTGCCGTCGGCTTCGAGAGCGGCGTAGAAGTCGTCGGTGGAGCCGTCCTCACGACGGCCGGCCGCCACCAGCCAAGGAAGATCGGCGTCCACCCAGACCGCCCCGCGCCAGCGCTGGACCTTCACCTTGAACAACACCTGGTCATCGACCGCGCGGATGCGCTCGTGCTTGGCATCGTCCGCCGTGAACTGCTCGGCAGCCTTCGCCAGGATCGGGTGATCGACCTCGTCCAGTGGGTCGGTCACCACCGGAAGGGGGAGTCCGAGGTCGTCACGCAGGCACCGCAGGGTGGGCCTTGCCGGCCTCATCGCCGCAGCAGGACCGGTCATTCGTCGATCCCCCCGACCGCATCGATCTCCTCAGCTGTCAGACCGGTCAAAAGCATGACGTCCGACTTCAGGGAGCCGTCCAGGACGCTGAGCGCTTCCACCATGCCCTCACGCAGATCCTCCCGCCGTTGGTCCAGATAGACCCGTACCGCCTCCGCGACCAGGTCCTTCTTCGTCAGCCCCAGGAAATGCGCGCCCTGGCTGATCAACTTGTCCGTCGCCGGGTCCACCTTGAGCGGCGCCTGCCGGGGCGCCTTCGAAGCCGTGGTCATGGATCCCACCTCCACTCTCACGGTACCGTAGTACCTCAGGTTGCCGCTTCGCCCATGGCTCGGCCGCGAGGCACGGCCCGTCGGCCTTCCAAGCCCCCGAAGTTCGAGCAACAACATGGCTACGAGGCGGTCTGCGTGATCCCCGACCATCCACCGGGCATCACTGAGCGCGTCCTCGCCAAGCGTCCGGCCCGAACACACCGCCGCCCGGGTCTACGGCTCTTCCCACCCATCGTCACGTGAGCCGCATCGCGCCCCTGCCGCGCCCCCCAACGGCGGGCACCTCGGCCCAGACCGTCAGTCCTCCGCCCGTTCGCAGGCTTCCCCACCGGGCGGCCAGCGCCTGAGTGATCAGCAGGCCGCGTCCGTTCTCCTGCTCGCCCTTCGGCACCTCGGGGACCACAGCCGCACCGCTCTCCCCCTCATCGGTCACGCCGACCGCGGCGGCTTCGGCGGTCAGACCGCACGTGACCGTGAGGGAGCGGCTGTCGGTGTGCTCCAGGGCGTTCGCGACCAGCTCCCCGGTGATCAGCTCCAGATCGTCCACGGCTTCCGGCGGCAGGTTCCACGGCTGGACGGTGTCCCGCACATGACGCCGGGCGGCCGGGGCGGAGGCGAGGTCCTGGCCGGGAAAGATGTGCAGGCTGTAGGCCCGGAGGCCGGGCAGGACGAACGCCGGCACATGATCGGCCACTCCGGGAAGCCGCCGACGCCGCGACTCGGCGACCACCAGCACCTCCGCCAGCGCGTCGGCCAACTGACCGGCGAGCAGCCCGAGATCGTTGCTGTTCACCCCTCCCGCCGCGAACAGGTCCCGTGTCCGGCCGAGAAGCCGGCCCGCGAGGCTCGTCTGCATGTTCTCCATCCGGTCCGCGAGCCGGGAGGCGGGACCGTCCCCATCCGTGAGCAGGAGGCAGGGCCGGTCATGAGCACCGGCCTGGGGCAGGAGCCGTACTCGGTGTGCCTCACCGTTCACGACGCGGCTCCCAGGCCGGCGTGGATGTCACGCATGTCGAGGTCGACCCCGTAGGTGGCGCACCAGAGGATGTCGCGGCGCAACCGCTGAACGCGAACCTTCTCGTCACGTTCATGGGCGGCGAGATAGGGGCGGACGAGAGTGGTCGAGGTGCCGTCGATGGGTGCGTACCAGCAGCGGACGGCCGGGGAGAGGGCGGAGCGAGAGACCGCCGAGCGGACCATCACCGGTCGGTAGGTCTCCGGCCGCCGGCCTTGGGGTGACAGGCGTTCCGCTCTGTGGCGTCCGGTCGGCGCGAGGAACGGTCGTGTCCAGCCGACGAGTTGCCTGATCAGTTGTCGCATGAGGTTCCTTGGGCGTAGTTGAACGCGCGAGGCAGGCGTTCACGATGCACACCAGTGGGGCCGGAAGGGCTCGTCCCCTCCTCCACTTTCTGGAGTGTGACACCGATCATCCCGTCAAGAGAATCTCACGGTGAGCTTCTCTTGAAATACCCTCGTATGGGTGACGCCTGCCGGAACGAGTGTGCGAGCGTGGTCGACGGTCCGCTCGGAACGCCCCGACAATGGCACGGACACGAAGAGAGGACAGCCGTGGGACCAACCACCAGGCGTCGCCAACTCGGCGCCGAACTCAAGCGATTGAGGGACCAGAAAGGAATCACCCTTGAAGTGGCCGGCGAAGCGGCCGGGGTTTCCCGAGCAACCGTGAACCGGTACGAGTCCAATAGCGGACCGGTGAAATGGCTGGTCGTGGATGCACTGTGCCGCGCATACGGCACAACGGACGAAGAACGTACGGCACTCGTCTCACTCGCCAAGAACGCCAAAGTGCAGGGATGGTGGAAGAGCTACAACGACGCCATCCCCGACTGGATCACACCACTGCTCACCCTTGAGGACGAGGCCGTCGAGGAGTGTCACTGGGCCAACACCTATGTGCCCGGTCTGCTGCAGAGCCGCGCATACGCGAGTGCCGTGATCCAGGCTGCCGAAGCGCGCGCCGACCCGGAGCTGATCAAACGGATGGTGGACGTCCGGATGAAGCGGCAAGAGGTCCTCAAAAGAGAGAGCCCTCCTCACATCTGGGCCATCCTGGATGAAGCCGTCGTCCGACGCTGCGTCGGGTCACCGCAGGTCATGGCCGAGCAGTTGGAACACCTGCGTACCGCGGCAGACACCCCGCACGTCACGGTGCAGATCCTCCCGTTCAACGCCGGGGCCCATGGCGCCGAGAGCACGAGTTTCATCATCCTGCGCGGCCCTGAACCGACGCTCGACGTGGTGCATCTGAGCAACCTCAGCGGAGCTCTGTATCTGGAGAAGCCTGCCGAGTTGGAGCGGCATAGGGTGGTCTTCGAGTATCTGCGGTCGCAGGCGCTCAGTCCCTCGGACACGAGCAGTCTGCTCGCGGAGCTGGTCGGAGAGTTCACCACCACAGCACGCAAGGAGCGATAATGTCACCTGCTCAAGAAACCGGCAACGACGACGTCCGCTGGTTCACATCCTCGTACAGCGGCGGAGCCGGAAGCGACTGCGTAGAGGTGGGCTTCGGCGGCCTGGTCACCTCGATACGCGATTCGAAGGCACCACGGCAGGGCAAGTTGACCGTGCGGACCAGCGCCTTCGCCGCCCTCGTCAGCGACTTGAAAGCGTGCGCGGACATACGCGAGACAGGGTGATCCCTGCCCGATGCCTCGACCCGCCATCGTCAGCATGACAAGAGCACACCCGACGAACGAGGCTCCAACCCCATTCGAAACAGGGAATCGGGCGAGGCGAGTAGAAGCCTGAAAGGTCATTTCCCGGGCGCGGTGCGGCACACCCCGGGCGGTGAGGAGAACAGCCCGGGGCCTGAACTCGTGCCCCGTCAGGCCACCCGCCGCGCCCCCGCCGAAGGCACCGCCTCGAAGACGCGGGGGGTCTTGAAGCCGGCCGTCGCGAAGGCGTTCTCCACCGCTTTGGTGATGGCATCCACGTCGGTCGCCTCGGCCAGGACGATGGCCGAGCCGCCGAAGCCGCCGCCGGTCATGCGGGCGCCGAGGGCTCCGGCGGCGACGGCCGTGTCGACGACCAGGTCGAGTTCGGGGCAGGAGACGCGGAAGTCGTCGCGCAGGGAGGCGTGGCCCGCGACGAGGACGGGGCCGATGGCGCGGGTGTCGCCCGATTCCAGGAGGGCGATGACCCGGTCCACCCGCTCGTCCTCCGTCACCACGTGCCGGACCAGGCGGCGGACCTCCTCCTCGTCGCCCAGCCGCTCCAGCGCCGCGTCGAGTCCGGTGTACGGGACGTCCCGCAGGGCGTCGACGCCCAGCAGCGCGGCGCCCTTCTCGCAGCCGGCGCGGCGCTTGCCGTACTCGCCCTCGCTGTGGCTGTGCTTGACCCGGGTGTCGACGACCAGCAGGCGCATGCCCTCGGCGGCCAGGTCGAAGGGGATCTGCCGCTGGGAGAGGTCGCGGGTGTCGAGGAACAGGGCGTGCCCGCTCTCGCAGCAGGCGGACGCCGTCTGGTCCATGATGCCGACGGGGGCGCCGACGTAGACGTTCTCCGCGCGCTGGCACAGGCGGGCCAGCTGCCAGCCGCGCAGGCCCAGTGCGTACAGGTCGTCGAGGGCGAGGGCGACGACGACCTCCAGGGCCGCTGAGGAGGACAGGCCGGCGCCGGCCGGGACCGTCGAGGCGAGGTGGATGTCGGCGCCGGTCACGGCGTGGCCGGCCTCGCGCAGGGCCCACACGACGCCTGCCGGGTAGGCGGTCCAGTTCTTGTCCGTGCCGGGGGCGAGGGAGTCGACCGCGACCTCCACGACGGGTGCGGCCACGTCGGCGGAGTGCAGGCGCAGGACGCCGTCGTCGCGCCGGGAGACCGCCGCGACCGCGGTGTGCGGCAGGGCGAACGGCATGACGAAGCCGTCGTTGTAGTCGGTGTGCTCACCGATGAGGTTGACCCGGCCCGGTGCCGCCCAGACGCCCTGCGGTTCGGCTCCGTACAGTTCCCGGAATCGCTCGCCGACCGCTTTCGCGGCCGCCTCGCCGGCGATGGACTCGCTCATGCCCTGCCCCTGACTCTCCGTCATCCTGGATGTCCCGCTACTGCTTGCTCTGCTGCTGCCGCTGCGCGAACTCCCACGCGTCCGCGACGATCCCGGCGAGGTCCGAGCGGGACGGCTTCCAGCCCAGTTTCTCGTGGGCCGCGGCGGCCGACGCCACCAGGACCGCCGGATCGCCGCCCCGGCGGGGGGCCACGACCTCGGGGATCGGGTGGCCGGTGACCCGGCGGACCGTCTCGACGACCTCGCGGACCGAGAAGCCGTTGCCGTTGCCGAGGTTGCAGATGAGGTGTTCGCCCCTGGTCGCCGCGGTCAGGGCCAGCAGGTGGGCCTCGGCCAGGTCGGCGACGTGGATGTAGTCGCGTACGCAGGTGCCGTCCGGCGTCGGGTAGTCGTCGCCGTAGACGCTGATCGCGTCGCGGCGGCCCTGGGCGACCTGGAGGACGAGCGGGATCAGGTGGGACTCGGGGTCGTGCCGCTCGCCGTAGTGGCCGTAGGCGCCGGCCACGTTGAAGTAGCGCAGGGAGACCGCGCCCAGGCCGTGGGCCGCCGCCTCGCCGGTGATCATGTGGTCGACGGCGAGCTTGGAGGCGCCGTAGGGGTTGGTGGGGCGGGTCGGGGCGGACTCGACGATCGGGACCTGCTCGGGTTCGCCGTAGGTGGCCGCGGTGGAGGAGAAGACCAGTCGGCGCACGCCCGCCTCGCGCATGGCGCCGAGCAGGGCCATGGTGCCGCCGACGTTGTTGTCCCAGTACTTCTCGGGCTTCACGACCGACTCGCCGACCTGGGAGAAGGCGGCGAAGTGCAGGACGCCGTCGAAGGAGGGGTCGAGCCAGGTGGCGGCGTCCCGGATGTCGCCCTCGATGAAGGAAGCACCGGCCGGGACGGCCTCGCGCACGCCGGTGGAGAGGTTGTCGAGGACGACGGCCTCATGGCCCGCCTCCAGCAGATGTTGGGCGACGACACTGCCGACATAGCCCGCGCCGCCGGTGACCAGGTACTTACCGCTCATGAACTCGCTACCTCTCGCAGTCGCTCGGCCGCGCGCTCCGGCGGCACGTCGTTGATGAACACGTTCATGCCGGACTCGGAACCCGCGAGGAACTTCAGCTTGCCGGATGTGCGGCGAATGGTGAAAAGCTCGAGGTGGAGCGCGAAGTCGTCGCGCGTGACCCCGTCGAACTCCTCCAGCGCGCCGAACGGGGCCTGGTGCCAGGCCGCGATGTACGGGGTCGGAGGCTCACCCTCGCCGAAGATCCGGTCGAACCGCCGCAACAGTTCCAGATAGACCTGGGGAAACTCCGTGCGTGCCGCCTCGTCGAGCCCGAGCAGGTCGGGCACCCGGCGCTTGGGATACAGGTGGACCTCGTAGGGCCAGTGCGCGGCGTACGGCACGTAGGCGACCCAGTGGTCGCCCTCCAGGACGACCCGCTCCCCCGCCCGCTCCTCCGCCAGGACGGTGTCGAACAGGTTTGCCCCGCCGGCCGCCTCCTTGTGTGCGGCCACTTGGCGGAGCATCAGGGAGGTGCGGGGGGTGGTGAAGGGGTAGGCGTAGATCTGCCCGTGCGGGTGCTGGAGGGTGACGCCGATCTCGGCGCCCCGATTCTCGAAACAGAACACCTGTTCCACGGAGGACAGATGGGACAGCTCCGACGTCCTGTCCGTCCACGCGTCCAGGACCAGGCGCGCCTGCTCCTCGTCCAGGGAGCCGAAGGAGGCGTTGTGGTCGGAGGTGAAGCAGACGACCTCGCAGCGGCCGGAGTCGCCGGCCAGCGAGGGGAAGCGGTTCTCGAAGACCACGACGTCGTACGAGGAGTCCGGGATCTCACTGAGCCGGTCGCCCTCGGAGGGGCACAGGGGGCATTCGTCGGCCGGCGGGTGGTAGGTGCGGCCCTGGCGGTGGGAGGCGACGGCCACGGAGTCGCCGAGCAGCGGGTCGCGGCGGATCTCGGACGTCGTGACGGTGGCGTCCAGCGGGCGGCGGTCGACCGCGTCGCGCACGGTGTCGTCACTGAGGTCGTAGTAGATGAGTTCGCGACCGTCGGCCAGCCGGGTCGAGGTCTTCTTCACGCCGGACGCTCCATTCGAGCCGTTCACTGCACGGTCTTCACTGCACCGTCTTCCCATCGTTTCAACATAACCCAACATACCAAAACGCAACTCACCAGGAACGCCACCCTCACAATCAAACAAACCGCACCAACGGAAGTGTTCAATCAGTGAACGCGGAGGCGTAGGTTCCGCGACGTATCGGTTCGCGCAACGAAGCGAGTACTCCATGCAGACCCCCACACATCTGCCTGCACCATTCACTCCACACCTCACTCCCCCCACCGGCCCCACTGATGCCATCAGCCCCATGGACCCCACCGGCGCCATCGGTCCCACCGACCCCGCCGGTCCGCTTCACCTCGCCGCCGAACTGCGGCTCCCCACCAACTGGCTCGACTACCTGATCCTCGGGATCTACTTCGTCGTCGTCCTCGGCATCGGCTTCGCGGCCCGCCGGTCGGTGAAGACCAGCCTCGACTTCTTCCTGTCCGGCCGCTCCCTGCCCGCCTGGGTCACCGGTCTGGCCTTCGTCGCCGCCAACCTGGGCGCCACCGAGATCCTGGGCATGGCCGCCAACAGCGCGCAGTACGGCGTCTACACCACGCACTGGTACTGGATCGGCGCCATCCCGGCGATGGTCTTCCTCGGCCTGGTGATGATGCCGTTCTACTACGGCTCCAAGGTCCGCTCGGTCCCCGAGTTCCTGCTGCTGCGCTTCGACAAGGCGGCCCACCTGCTCAGCTCGATCCTGTTCGCCTGCGCGGCCATCCTCATCGCCGGTGTCAACCTCTACGCGCTGGCGATCGTGGTCGAGGCGCTGCTGGGCTGGCCGCAGTGGGTGGCCATCGTGGTCGCCGGCTTCTTCGTCCTCGCCTACATCACCCTCGGCGGTCTCTCCTCGGCCATCTACAACGAGGTGCTGCAGTTCTTCGTCATCCTCGCCGCGCTCATCCCGATCACCGTGCTCGGGCTGAGGAGCGTCGGCGGCTGGGACGGGCTGTCGGACTCCCTGACCAAGTCCCACGGCGCCGACTTCATGACGTCCTGGGGCGGCACCGGCATCGGCAGCGACAACCCGCTCGGCGCGAACTGGCTGACCATCGTCCTCGGCCTCGGTTTCGTCCTGTCCTTCGGCTACTGGACGACCAACTTCGCCGAGGTGCAGCGCGCCCTGTCCGCGAAGAACCTCTCCGCGGCCCAGCGCACCCCGCTCATCGCCGCGTACCCGAAGATCTTCATCGTCTTCCTGGTGATGATCCCGGGCCTGGTCGCGGCCGTCCTCGTGCCGCAGATCGGCACCCCGGAATCGGATCTCCAGTACAACGACGCCATCCCCTACCTCATGTCCCAGCTGCTGCCCAACGGTGTCCTGGGCATCGCGGTGACCGGTCTGCTGGCCGCGTTCATGGCGGGCATGGCGGCCAACATCTCGTCCTTCAACACGGTGTTCACCACCGACATCTGGGCGCGGTACGTGGTGAAGGGCCGCGAGGACGGGTACTACGTCGGCTTCGGCCGGCTGATCACCGTGGTCGGGGTCATGGCCTCGATCGGCACGGCCTTCCTGGCCTCGTCGTTCTCGAACATCATGAGCTACCTCCAGACGCTGTTCTCCTTCTTCAACGTGCCGATGTTCGTGGTCTTCATCATCGGCATGTTCTGGAAGCGGGCGTCGATGAAGTCCGGCTTCTGGGGGCTGATCGCCGGAACCACCGCCGCGATGGTCAACTACTTCGTCCTCTACAAGCAGGGCATCGTCGGCATCCCCACCGACCAGGGCGCCAACTTCGTCTCCGCGATCGCGGGCTTCGTCGCGGGCGCGGTGGTCATGGTCGTGGTGACGCTGTTCACCGCGCCCAAGCCGGCCGAGGACCTCCAGGGCCTGGTCTACGGCACCACCTCGCCCGGCATGGCCGAGCCGCCCGCCGCGGGCGACGACGCCTGGTACCGCAAACCGGCGCTGCTCGGCTGGGGCGCGGTGATCCTGGCAGCCCTCTGCTACATCCCGTTCTCGTTCTGACCGCGGGAGGATTGAGAGACCATGTCCGACCACCACTCCGCATCCCCGTCCGGCTCCGGCTCCGACCCCCACTCGGGTTCCTCGTCCGGAGGCGACCCCGCGCGCCGCTCGGCCCACTACTCGGACAAAGAGCTCCAGGAGGAGGTCTCCGCACTGGAGACCAAGTCCGCGACCGCCGCCCGCCTCTTCGACATCCGCCGCCTCATCGGAGGGCTGTTCGTGGTGTACGGCGTCATCGTCACGATCGCGGGCATCACCGCGTCCGACGCGGACATCGACAGGGCCGAAGGCCTCAACATCAACCTGTGGACCGGCCTGAGCATGCTGGCCCTGGGCCTGTTCTTCCTCGTCTGGCTGAAGCTGCGGCCCATCGCTCCCCCACTCCTGCCCCCGGACGCCACGGACGCGGTACAGGAGCGACAGCAGGGCGACTGAGCACACGGCGGGGCGACTGCTCACCCGTGCGCGGCGGGACGTCCGGGGACGCGCGGCGGGGCGGGGAGGTCCGCGGTACCGGCGGCACAGGCACCGGCACCACGGGCGTCCCGCCCCGCGAGGGCCCTCACCCGCCCTCACTCCTCGGGCGGCGCCGTCCCTCCCACCGGGCCCGCCCGGTCCAGCAGCCCCGTCCGGGCAGCCAGCGCCGCGGCCTCCAGCCGGGAGCCCACGCCGAGTTTCATCAGGACGCGCTGTACATGCGTCCGCGCCGTGGACGGTGCTATGCCCATGCCCGCCGCGATCAGCCTGGTGTCCTCTCCCTCGGCGACCCTGACCAGGACCTCCACCTCCCGCGGGGTCAGCATCCGCAGCAACCGCTGACCCTCGTCGTCCGGCTGGACCGCCGGGTTCAGCAGTTCCCCGAACGCGCCCTGCAGCAGTTGCGGCGCCACCGCCGCCTCCCCCGCCCGCGCCTTCATGATCGCCCGTTCGACGCCCTCGATGCGCTCGTCGTGCCGCACATAGCCGGACGCGCCCGCCGCGAACGCCGCCGCGATCCCCCGGGGGCTGGGCACCGGGCCCAGCACCAGCACCGCCACCTGTGGCCGTTCCCGCTTGATCTTCACCACCGGGTCGAAGATCCCGGGCTCCGCCGGTGCCGCCGTCCCCAGCAGGCACACCTCCGGCGCTCTGCTGATCACCAGGTCCGCCACCCCCGCCACCGGTGCCGCCGCGGCCAGCACCCGGTGCCCCCGCAGCTTCAACGCCGAGGCCAACGCCTCCGCGAGCAGCCGGTGGTCGTCGACCACCATCAACCGCACGCCCATCGATCATCCCCCCCAAAACCGCGAGCGCACCCCCGTGCGCCGCCTCCCCGTCCGGTCCCGGAAGCTACACGCTTGTTCGACGTCGCGCTCCCCCTACCGGCGAGAATCGCCCCGGAACGCCGAAATTCTCGTATTCGTCGCCCCTGGACATCCGATGAGCGGTACGCGTACGGCCCCACCCCTGAACAGGGGCGGGGCCGTACGAACGGGCCTCACGAGCGGACCGGGGAACGCACCGGAAACGGACCGGAGCGGACCGAAGCGGTCCCGAGCGGTTCCCAGCAGGCCGAAGAACGATCAGCCGGTGCCGAACGCGATCGCCAGGTACTCCTTGTCGCCCGAGGACAACTCGCTGGCGTACACGTCCGACATGTACAGCCGTCCCTGCGCGTACAGGATCTCGGCGTGCTGGGGCAGCATCCGCGCCTCCACGTCCCGCACGGACTTCTCCGCCGGGTTCTCCATCAACTTGGTCTCCTTGAAGGAACCGCCGTCGATGCTCACGACCTGCCCGCCCTTGTCGTAGGGCGGACGCTTGTACGCGATGACGTTGTCGCCGTCCATCCGCAGCGGGACGATCGTGTAGCCGTCGCCCGCGTCGGCGCGCTGGCCGGTCTGCTTGCCGGTGGACAGGTCGAAGGCGACGACCTCGTTGGTCCGGCTGTACCCGTCGCCCGTGCCCTCGTGCTCCTCGGTCGCGATGTACAGCCGGTCCTTGCCGACGGCCAGTCCGCTGCAGTGCTCGATCCTGGTGATGCCGTCGCAGCGGGCGGCGAACTCCTCGCCGGGCGCGGAGATGCGGGTCCGCAGCTCGCCGCTCTTGTTGTCGATGGAGAAGAAGTCGGAGATGCCGCTGCCGTCACCGGCGGAGTCGCCGACGTCGGCGGCCACGACCAGCGGGTCGGTGGACACCACGGCCGCGTATTCGATGCCCTCGGCCATCTTGTACTCCGAGAGCACCTTCCCGTCCTTCGGGTCGATGGTCTGGATGTGCAACTGCCGCTGCTCGTACGAGCCGCACTTGCGCACCGCGACCATCTTCGGGCCGCCGCCGTACCCGGAGTCGTAGCAGGCGTCGGACGTCTTGGGCGCCCACAGGGCCTTGCCGGAGGCGATGTCCCAGGCGGCGCCGCCGCTGGTGCTGCCCGCCGCGACGGTGTTCCCGCTGACGGTGACGTTGTTGAAGCTGATCTCCTGGGTGCCGGTCCTGGCCGTCTCGGACCACAGCTTCTCGCCGGTGGCGAGGTCGAAGGCGGCGACCTGGGTGCAGCTCTGCGGATCGGTCTTGGTCGGCATCTTCGGCTTGTAGATGATCGCCGTCCTGCCGTCCTCGGTGACGTGGTCACTGGCCTCGCACACCGGTCCGGGCAGGTCGAGCGTCCACAGCTCGCTGCCCTTGGCCGCGTCGTAACCGACGACCTCGGCGACGCCGCTCTTGGCGTACACCTTGTCGGTCATCCAGGACCCGGAGGTGACGATGGTCGTGGTGTCCTTCGGGACCTTCGGCGCCGGCACCTGGAAGAGGACCTTGGCGGAGGGGTCGGCCGGGGCCTTCTCGTCGCCGCCGGTGGTCGCGCCGCCGGAGCCGTCGCCCTCGGCGCCCTTCGTGCCGCCGCTGTCGCCGGAGTTCGCGGTGTTCTTCTTCTCGTCGTCACCGCCGGCCGAGGAGTACCAGACACCGGCGCCGATGATCAGGGCGATGGCCACGACCGCGGCGACGATGATCGCCAGCGTCGCGTTGCCCTTCCGTCCGCCGCCGGGCTGTCCCGGGTGCGGCTGCATCGGCACGGTCGGGTGCGGATAGCCGTAGGGCTGACCGTAGGGCTGCTGACCATAGGGCTGCTGCGGCTGACCGTACGGCTGCTGCGGCTGGCCGTACGCACGCCCGGGTATCCGTAGCCGGCCGGAGGCTGCTGCGGGTAGCCGTATCCGGGCGGCGTCTGCGGCCCGCCCGGCACCGGAGCGGCCGGCGGCGGGGTCTGCGGGGCCGCCTGGGGCGACTGCTGCGGGGG
>NZ_LIQT01000162.1 GCF_001418415.1 Streptomyces hirsutus | reverse complement strand
CGAGCACTTCATCGCGCGCGGCTGGGACGAGTGCCTGGAGATCCTGGAACGCCTCCGGAGCGCCGTGCGCACCGTCTCGCCGGAGACCGACCCGTGCCTGGCGACGGGGGAGGGCTGGATCGCGGAGGAGGCCCTCGCGACCGGGCTGCTGTGCTTCCTGCTCTTCGTCGACGAACCGCTCACGGCCCTGCGCCGCGCCGCCTGCACCTCCGGCGACTCCGACTCCATCGCCTGCCTCGCGGGTGCCTTCGCGGGCGCCCACCTCGGCGCGGACGCCTGGCCGGACGCCTGGGCCGACCGCATCGAGTACCGGGACGAACTGCTGGCCCTGGGAGCGCTCTGGGACCTCTGAGGGGGAGCACGCAGGGCAAGGGGACGCCCGCCTACCCTGCCCGCAGGGCGGAAGCACGGCGGACGCGGACCAGGAAGTCCTCGATCCGGCGTCGGTCCGGTTGTGCCGGGAGCGGCGTACGGTGCAGCGCCTCAGCGGCCTCCTGCTCCAGCCGGGCCATCCGGGCTTCGACCTCGGACCAGGGCACCTCGCCCCGCTTCACCGCGAGCAGCGGCTCGCGGTGCTCGCCCACGTCGACGGTGAGGACGCCCGTGCGCAGCACGTCGCGGGCGGAGGCCAGCAGGCGGAGCAGATGCATCGCGTGCTTCCAGCGGGGCGCCCCGTGCACGCGGACGTCGGCCTCGAGTTTGCGGCGCTGGCCGTACGCGTACCGGGTGAACGTACCGTGGACCCGGCGGGAGAGGAACGCCCCGCGCAGGGCGAGCAGTTCGCGACCGGTGTCGTCGGCGTACTCCACGAACGGCGAGTGCAGGCACTCCAGGATGTTGGGGTTGGCGCGCAGGGCCAGCTCGCAGAAGCGTTCCAGCTCCCAGCTGAACTGTTCCTCGGCCGGGCCCTCGACATGGGTCGGCGGCTTGTCGAAGCGCCAGAACAGGGGAGTGGGAGCGAGGAAGACGCCCCGGCGGTCGGTGTCGCTGCCCTCCGTGGCCAGGCCGAAGGCACGCGAACCCATGACGCAGGCGTAGACCGTGTGGTCGCGGACCAGGAGCTCGGCGGAATGCATGCCCGGGAGCGTACGGGCCGGCTCGCGCCGGGCGAATCGAATTTCCCTCCACCGTGATCCGCTCCGCGGGCAGCGCCCCGGTGGCCGGCCCCCGCTCCACCGAGCCGTCGGTGATCCGGAACCGGCTGCCGTGGCAGGCGCAGTCGACCGTGCCGTCCGAGACGCTCGCCACCAGGCAGTTCCGGTGGGCGCAGATCGCCGAGAAGGCCTTGAAGTCGCCCTGCTCGGGCTGGGTCACCACCACCTTCTCGTCCTCGAGGAGCACGCCCCCGCCCACCGGGATGTCGTCGGTCGTGGCGAGGTCCCGCCCCGCCGAGCCTTCCGGTGCCGCGGTGTCCGAAGCGGTGTCCGGCGAGGAGCCGTCGCCGCCCCCGCCCCGTTCCCGCCGCAGTCGGCGGCCGGCGGCCGGCGCCGTCCCGCCTGTCGCGAGAAGGACCGTGCGTCGTGCGGTGCGCAGGGTCGTGCGTGGGGTCGTGCCAGTCATGCCGTCACTCCGGGGGAAGGAATCACCGGGAAGGGGGGATCTTCGTGAGATCACGGCGTTTTGCGCCGACCGTCTCGGCGGGCGGGCACCGGACACCCGCCGCGCCCGTTCTGACTAGGCTGGACGACCGAACAACCGATACGCACGTCAGCAAGGAGCAACGCCGTGGCGGTACGAGCGGTCCGGGGTGCCGTCCAGCTCGAGCGGGACGAGGCCGGCCACATGGAGGAACAGGTCGGCGCGCTGCTCACCGCAGTACTGGAACGCAACGATCTGGTCACGGACGACCTGATCAGCATCTGGTTCACCGCCACGCCCGACCTGCACAGCGACTTCCCGGCCGCCGCCGCCCGCAAGCTCGGCATCGTCGACGTCCCCCTGATCTGCGCCCAGGAACTGGACATCGAGGGCGCCCTGCCCCGCGTCGTCCGCATCCTCGCGCACATCGAGTCCGACCGGCCGCGCGCCGAGATCGCCCATGTGTACCTCGGCGCCGCGGCGGCCCTGCGCAAGGACATCGCCCAGTGAGAACCGCGCTCGTCATCGGTACCGGACTGATCGGCACGTCCGCCGCCCTCGCCCTGTCCCAGCGGGGCGTCACCGTCCACCTCGTCGACCACGACCCGGAACAGGCCCGTACGGCCGCCGCGCTCGGCGCCGGCACCGAGGGACCCCCCGAGGGGCCGGTGGACCTGGCGATCGTCGCCGCCCCGCCCGCCCACGTGGCCCGGGTGCTCGCCGACGCCATGGAGCGAGGGGTGGCACGGGGTTACATCGACGTCGCCAGCGTCAAGGGCGGACCGCGCCGCGAGCTGGAGCAGTGCGGGCTCGACCTCTCGGCGTACATCGGCACACACCCCATGTCCGGTCGTGAGAAGTCCGGCCCGCTGGCGGCCGGCGCGGACCTCTTCGAGGGCCGCCCCTGGGTGCTCACGCCCACCCGGGACACCGACACCGAGGTGCTGAACCTCGCCCTCGAGCTGGTCTCGCACTGCAGGGCAGTCCCGGTCGTCATGGACGCCGACGCCCACGACCGCGCGGTGGCCCTGGTCTCCCACATGCCGCACCTGGTGGCCGGCATGGTCGCCGCACGCCTGGAGCACGCCGAGGAGGCCGCCGTGCGGCTGTGCGGGCAGGGCATCCGGGATGTGACCAGGATCGCGGCTTCCGACCCCCGGATGTGGATCGACATCCTCTCCGCGAACCCCGGCCCGGTCGCCGACCTGCTCACCGACATCGGCTCCGACCTGGAGGAGACCGTACGGGCCCTGCGCGCGCTGCAGTCCTCCGACGAGGACAAGCGGCGCGAGGGCAGCACCGGCATCGAGGACGTGCTGCGCCGCGGCAACGCCGGCCAGATCCGGGTCCCCGGCAAGCACGGCTCGGCCCCGCGTGCGTACGAGATTGTGGCGGTGCTCATCGACGACCAGCCGGGACAGCTGGCGCGTATCTTCGCGGACGCCGGCCGTGCGGGCGTCAACATCGAGGACGTCCGTATCGAGCACGCGACCGGGCAGCAGGCCGGTCTGGTACAGCTCATGGTGGAGCCCCAGGCGGCTCCGGTGCTCACCGCGGCGCTGCGGGAGCGGGGCTGGTCCATCCGGCAGTAGCACCTGCCGGACGGTGGCCGGCGGACGGCGGATGCCGTCCGCGGCGGGCGGACGACGACGGCCGGCGGGCGGCCGAGCACGGGTGCCGCAGGCGGGTCCGGCGCCGATCCCCGGAGCGGTCGCGTCCCCGTCCCCGGGTACGGCCGATCGGGGGACGCACACCCAGTAACCTTGTGCAGGGCGGTTTCGCGCCCCGCTCCCCGCCAGCCAGGTCCAGGAAGGTCCCCACTGTGGAAAGCTCCACGCCAGTGATTGTCGCCATCGACGGCCCGTCCGGCACGGGCAAGTCGAGCACGTCGAAGGCCGTGGCGGCACAGCTCGGCCTGAGCTACCTGGACACCGGCGCCCAGTACCGGGCGATCACCTGGTGGATGGTCATCAACGGCATCGACACCGCCGACCCCTCCGCGATCGCCGCCGCGGCCGGCAAGCCCGAGATCCTCTCCGGCACCGACCCGGAGAAGCCCACCATCACGGTCGACGGCGTCGATGTGGCCGGCCCGATCCGCGAGCAGGACGTCACCTCCAAGGTCAGCGCGGTCAGCGCGGTGCCCGAGGTGCGCACCCGGATCACCGAGCTGCAGCGCTCCATCGCGGCCTCCGCCGTCACCGGCATCGTCGTCGAGGGCCGCGACATAGGGACCACCGTGCTGCCCGACGCCGACCTGAAGATCTTCCTCACCGCCTCCCCGGAGGCGCGGGCCGCCCGCCGCAGCGGTGAGCTCAAGGGCGCCGACCTGCACGCCACGCGCGAGGCCCTGGTCAAGCGGGACGCGGCCGACTCCAGCCGCAAGACCTCCCCGCTGGCCAAGGCGGACGACGCGGTCGAGGTGGACACCACCGACCTGACCCTGCAGCAGGTCATCGAGTGTGTCGTCACCCTCGTCGAGGAGAAGCGAGCCGGCCGGTGACCGAGGTTCCGTCGGCGCGGGGCGCCGAGGTCGGGCGGCGGATCGGCGTCGGCCTGATGTACGGCTTCTGGAAGCCGCGCGTGCTGGGTGCCTGGCGGGTGCCCGCGACCGGGCCGGTGCTCCTCGCCGTGAACCACTCCCACAACATCGACGGTCCGATGGTCATGGGAGTGGCACCCCGGCCCACGCACTTCCTGATCAAGCAGGAGGCGTTCATCGGGCCGCTCGACCCGTTCCTGACCGGCATCGGCCAGGTGAAGGTGGACCGGAACACCACCGACCGCACGGCCATCTCCCGGGCGCTGGGGGTCCTGCAACAGGGCGGAGTCCTCGGTATCTTCCCCGAGGGCACCCGAGGCGAGGGCGACTTCGCCTCGCTGCGCGCGGGGCTCGCCTACTTCGCCCTGCGCGGCGGCGCGCCGATCGTGCCCGTCGCCGTCCTGGGAAGTTCCGGGCAGGGCGGACGGTTGATAAAGGCACTGCCTCCGCTGCGCTCCCGCGTCGACGTCGTCTTCGGCGACCCGTTCGACGCGGGGGACGGCAGCGGACGGCGTACCCGCAAGGCGCTGGACGAGGCGACCGAGCGCATCCAGAAGCAGCTCACCGCGCACCTGGAAAACGCCAGGCGCCTCACCGGGCGCTAGCGGACACTGAGTAGTGGAACGCCCGGAATCGGGTGTTCCACCGACCACCACGATGAACAACGAGGTACGGACTTCATGAACGACCACATCCAGCCCGACGGCTCGGCCGAGCACGAGCACGAGCACGGGGCGCTCGGCGACGCCGAGTTCGCGGAGTTCATGGAGCTCGCCGCGGAGGAGGGCTTCGACCTCGAGGACGTCGAGGGCGCCATCGAGGCGGCCGGCCACGGCCCGCTGCCCGTGCTCGCCGTCGTCGGCCGCCCCAATGTCGGCAAGTCGACCCTGGTGAACCGCATCATCGGCCGCCGCGAGGCGGTCGTCGAGGACAAGCCGGGCGTCACCCGCGACCGCGTCACCTACGAGGCCGAGTGGTCGGGCCGCCGCTTCAAGGTCGTCGACACCGGCGGCTGGGAGCAGGACGTCCTCGGCATCGACGCCTCCGTGGCGGCGCAGGCCGAGTACGCGATCGAGGCGGCCGACGCCGTCGTGTTCGTGGTGGACGCCAAGGTGGGCGCGACCGACACCGACGAGGCCGTCGTCCGGCTGCTGCGCAAGGCCGGCAAGCCGGTCGTCCTGTGCGCCAACAAGGTGGACGGCCAGAGCGGCGAGGCCGACGCCTCCTACCTGTGGTCCCTGGGCCTGGGCGAGCCGCACCCGGTCTCCGCCCTGCACGGCCGCGGCACCGGCGACATGCTGGACCAGGTCCTGGAGGCGCTGCCGGAGGCCCCCGCGCAGACCTTCGGCACGGCGGTCGGCGGTCCGCGCCGGATCGCCCTGATCGGCCGCCCGAACGTCGGCAAGTCCTCGCTGCTGAACAAGGTCGCCGGCGAGGAGCGCGTCGTCGTCAACGAGATCGCCGGCACCACCCGCGACCCGGTCGACGAACTGATCGAGCTGGGCGGAAAGACCTGGAAGTTCGTCGACACCGCGGGCATCCGCAAGCGCGTCCACCTCCAGCAGGGCGCCGACTACTACGCCTCGCTGCGCACCGCGGCCGCCGTCGAGAAGGCCGAGGTCGCCGTCGTCCTCCTCGACGCCGCCGACTCCATCTCCGTGCAGGACCAGCGCATCGTCACCATGGCGGTCGAGGCGGGGCGCGCGCTCGTCCTCGCGTTCAACAAGTGGGACACCCTCGACGAGGAGCGCCGCTACTACCTGGAGCGGGAGATCGAGACCGAGCTCGGCCAGGTCGTCTGGGCGCCGCGGGTGAACGTGTCGGCCCGCACCGGACGCCACATGGAGAAGCTGGTCCCGGCGATCGAGACGGCCCTCGCGGGCTGGGAGACCCGCGTCCCGACGGGCAGGCTGAACGCCTTCCTCGGCGAGCTGGTCGCCGCCCACCCGCACCCCGTGCGGGGCGGCAAGCAGCCGCGCATCCTGTTCGGCACGCAGGCGGGCACCAGGCCGCCGCGGTTCGTGCTGTTCGCCTCCGGCTTCATCGAGGCGGGCTACCGGCGGTTCATCGAGCGACGGCTGCGCGAGGAGTTCAGCTTCGAGGGCACCCCCATCCACATCTCGGTGCGGGTGCGCGAGAAGCGCGGCAAGAAGAAGTGACGTCACGACGGCACACAGCGTGAAGGGGGCGGTCCCCATGGGGACCGCCCCCTTCACGCTGTGTCGTCGGCAGACCCGGTGGCCCTTGGTCAGGCTTCCCGACGCGGGGCCGGAGGCAGTGCCGCCGGGACGTGGTGCCTCCCGATGGCGTGCCGGCCGACCGCCGAGACACGCTGCCACTGCGGCTGCTGCCCCGCGCTCTGCCGGGCGCTGCTCGCCCCCGCGCTGTAGGCGCCGTACGACCCGCCGCCGACGGAACCGCCGAAGGTCCCCGAACCGTGGCCGACGGGCGAGCCCGTACTGCGCGGGGCGCCTCCGAAGGCGGTGAAGCCCAGCTTCTCCTCGCCGCTGCGGTCACCCGGCAGTGAGCGGAAGGACTTCACGTACTCGGCGTAGAGCGCGTCGTAGATGGGCGTGGCCGAAGGGCCGCCCGCCGAGTCCTGAGCCGATCGTACGGGGGCGGGGACCAACGGGAAGGGCTGGCGGCGGGGAGCGTCGTATGCGTGCACGTATCTCCAAACGACCCCGCCCGATAAGGGATGCGGCCGGGGTACGGGTTTTCGCCGGTCACCGGCCTGCGGGCCGGCAGGCCGGGTGCCAGCCGTCGGTCATCGGCCATCGGCTGTCCGCCGTCCGCCGGTCAGAGACCGGCGAGCGGCAGCGCTGCCGTGACCAGCCTTCCGTTCGCCGCGGCCCTGTCCAGCGCGTCGCGCAGCAGGTCCTCGCGCGGCTGACGGCCGATCGAGCCGACCGGAGCCGCGAACAGCAGCACCTGCTGGTGCTTGTTGGCGGCCGCCCGCCAGCCCTCGGTGACCTGGAGCGGCTGGTGCGCCTGCCACCAGGCCACGGGCTGCCCGCCGTTCGGGTTCGGCTGGAGCACCGCGTGCAGCTGTCCCACGGCCAGCAGAACCGACCAGCCGTGCAGCACGGACGGCGCGGTGGACAGCTCGGTCACGGGCATGAAGCCCTGCTCGATGAGCAGCGGCAGGAAGTCGTCGCCGGACCCTAGGGCACCGGGCCGCGCCACCGGGGAGGTCGGCTCGACGACGAGGGCCGGGTGCAACTCCCCGGCGATCAGGACCAGTCCGCTGGTCACGCCGAGCACGGCCTGCTCGGGCACGACGTACGGCGCCGCGGCCTGATAGGGAGCGGCCTGCGCCGGGGCCGTCTGTGCGGCCTGTGCGTTCTGCACGGGCGCCGTCGGGGCCGCGGCGTCGCCGCTGATGGACCGCACGGCGCCCCGGAGTTGCTCCTCGGTGACCTGGACGACCTGCGAGGGCAGGCAGGTGGAATGGGCGAAGGCGAGGACGGCGGTCTCGTCCCCGACGAACAGGACGGTGCTGGTCCGCTCCTGCTCGGGATCGCCCGGTGTGCGGCAGGAGGTGCAGTCGTAACCGCCCGGGGCGGAATCTCCCGCGAGCAGGCGGTCGGCTTCTTCGTCGCCGATCTCGGCGCGTACCTCGTTGCTGACGTCGAGCATGCGCGGCACGGGTGGCTCCCTCGGGATGCGGTGCGTGGCGAGTCCGGGTGGGTCCCGGCCCGTGGTCCGGGGGCGGGCCCCCGACTCATACAGATGACAACGGGTGATCTGTGGCGGGAGTCACGCCCGGGAGGGAACGGAATCGAACCATCCTGCGCACACGGTCACTTCCAGCTCGGAACCGGGCACTCATCGTCAACTGACCTCCGTGTCAACGCTGTTGACCGGGTGAAGTGGCTCACAGGGCATGCGTCCCGCTGGTCAATAAATCATGAAATCAGTGAATGAAGTGGGTGTCCTGAAATTGACGCTACCGAGGGTAATGCCGAACTGGCCTGCGAAGACGGGGAGTTGCTTGATGCCGACCCGGTCGGCTGCCTAGATTCCTCCGCCGTGTGCAGCTAGCACCGCTCGGGAACGTCCGCCGACCGCACCAGCCGGATCCTTCGCACCACCGGATCCCTCGCACGACCCGACGGCGGACGGGGCGAGCGCGACACGCCGCGTCCCGTGACGCGGCGGTGGCGCTCCGCTCCGGGGGACCCCGGGTCCGTGGAGAGGGAACCACATGTCCGATTGTGCCGACACCACCCGCGACGACGCCCGCAGGACCCGGAAGACCCAGAAGCCCCGTACGGCGGCGGCTCTGGCCGGCGCGGCACTGCTCGCGCCCCTCGGAATGCTGGCCTCGGCCGGCAGCGCCACGGCGGCGGACAGCGGAGTGTGGGACCGCATCGCCCGGTGCGAGAGCGGCGGCAACTGGCACATCAACACCGGCAACGGCTACTACGGCGGGCTCCAGTTCTCCGCCTCCACCTGGCGCGCGTACGGCGGCACGGCCTACGCGCCGACCGCCGACCGGGCCACCAAGGCCCAGCAGATCACCATCGCCGCCGAGGTCCAGCGCGGCCAGGGGTGGGGCGCCTGGCCCACCTGCTCGGCACGTGCCGGGGCGTCCGGGAGCGCACCCGGTGCCGGCTCGGTGACCGCCCGGGAAGCCCCGGCGAAGCCCGCGAAGCCGGCGGAGTCCTCCCGGCGGTCGACGTCGTCGGACCGGCCGACCCGGCCGGAGCAGCCGAACCGGTCGGTCCCGTCGAAGGCGCCCGCTCAGTCGTCGGGCGACGCGGACCGGAGTTCGTCCGGCGAAAACTGCACCGTCCGCGCGGGCGACACGCTGAGCGCCATCGCCGTCCGGTACGGCACCACCTGGCAACAGCTGTACGCCGCCAACAAGGCCGTCATCGGCGGCGACCCCGACATGATCCTGCCCGGCCGGCGTCTCGTGCTCTGATCCGCCCCGGACGCACCGGGTGGTGAGGTGGGACAAGGCCCCGTCCGGGCGGCCGCCGGATCCCGGCGTCCGGGCGGGGGCCCACCTCCTTGCGGACAGTGGCTGTCCGCGAAGGCTGACAGACTCGGCCCATGGTGGAGACCTCGGCACGACTGCTGCGACTGTTGTCCCTGCTCCAGGCCCACCGCGAGTGGTCCGGCGCCGATCTGGCCGGGCGGCTCGGGGTCAGTTCCCGGACCCTGCGCCGCGACGTGGACCGGCTCCGCACGCTCGGCTACCCCGTCAACGCCAGCCCCGGAACCGGCGGCGGCTACCAGCTGGGCGCGGGCGCCGAACTGCCGCCGCTGCTGCTGGACGACGACGAGGCCGTCGCCGTCGCGGTAGGACTGCGCACGGCGGCCGGACAGGGTATCGAAGGCATCGGGGAGACCTCCGTGCGGGCCCTGGCCAAGCTGGAACAGGTGCTGCCGGACCGGCTGCGCCGCCGGGTGGGCACCCTGAACGCCGTCACCGTGCCGATGCTGCGCGGACCGGGCGCCGACGCCGTCGACCCGGCCGTGCTCACCGAACTCGCCCAGCTCTGCCGCGACACCGAACGCCTGCGTTTCGAATACCGCGGCCACGACGGCGTGACGAGCCGCCGCACCGTGGAACCGCACCGTCTGGTGTGCTCGGAACGCCGTTGGTACCTGGTGGCCTGGGACCTCGGCCGCGAGGACTGGCGCACCTTCCGGGTGGACCGCCTCACCCCGAAGCCCCCGCACGGTCCGCGCTTCGTCCCGCGTGAGCCCCCGGCCGAAGATCTGGCCGCCTATGTGTCCCGGGGCGTCTCCACGCGCGTGTACGCCTCGCAGGCCGCGATACGGCTGCTGGTGCCCGTCGAGGAGGCCACGGAGCGGATCTCGCCCTCCGTCGGCACGCTCCGGGCGGAAGGACCGGACGCCTGTGTCCTGACCACCGGGGCGGCGAGCTTCGACGCCCTGGTGGTCCACGTGATGCTGCTGGGCTTCGAGTTCGAGGTGCTGGAGCCGGCCGGGCTGACCGACGCGATCACCACGGCCCGCGACCGGCTCTCCCGCGCCCTGGCCCGGGCGGAGGGATCCGGCGCGGCGAGCTGACGCCGGATCCCTCCGCCCGGATCGTGCCGAGCGGAGCCGGACCGGGCGGAGCCGCGCAGGGCCGGTCCGGGCCCGCCCGTACCGGGCGGCGGTGTGGGTGGATCGTGTGAAGGAACCACGAGTTTCCCCGCGGTCCCGCCCTCCAGGGGCGCACCTGTCGTCCCGCCGACGGAATGGAATGGCTCGAACGGCCCGGGGTGTTTCTTCAGGGGCACTCCGCCGGGTTTATCCGAGACCTCGGAGCGGTGTCCGGGAATTACGTTCGACCGCGCTCGGAGAGGCTTCGAATCACCCATTCGTGTGATGGGTGTGGGCATAAACGTCTGTCGTGATCCTGTGACAGAAGTGTGACCGCCGGGGGATCCCGGGCAAGTGTTCCCGGTCCGGCCTTCCCCGTCCGCCGGGCAGGGCATAGCGTGACCGTATGGCACCCATTCCGACACCTTCCGCGGAACCCGACGACAGCCCGGACGCCTATGTGGGCCTGCCCGTGGACCGGGCCGAACGCCTCGCGCGCGAGCGCGGCTGGGCGACGGTCCGGGCGCTGCAGCCGGGGACGATCATCACCATGGAGTACCGCGTGGGACGGCTGAACTTCGAGGTGAAGGACGGCACGGTGGCGCGGTCCTGGAAGGGCTGAGGCACGGCGACGGCCCCGGTTCCACGAGGGAACCGGGGCCGAGGTGCGCGTACCGTGCTGTCGCCGCGGGGCCCGGCGGGACCGTCAGGAGCGGGTTGCCGGGGTGTTGCCGCGCGGATGGCGTTCGCCGTGCGGCGGGCGGCGGCTGCCGGCCGGAGTGGACGGCGCGCGCTCCGCGCGCGTCGAGTGCGGTCCCGGCGCCAGGTAGGCGGGCGTCCGTCCGGCCGGACGGGACGCGGAGACCGGTTCGGGGGCCGCGCCGGCCTCACGGCCGGTGAGTGGCTTGAGCATGACCGGCGTCGCGACGGGGGCCGCGGGCGCCGCCCGGCCCCGCCGGGCGTACCAGCGGTCGCGCCAGCCGAAGATCCGGTCCTCGGCACGGGCGATCAGCGGCTCGAACCAGGGCAGGGCCAGCAGGATCAGCAGACCCGCCACCCAGCCGAGCAGGACGTCGCTCAGCCAGTGGGTGCCGAGGTAGACGGTGGACAGCCCGACGCCGAGCGAGGTCACCGCGGACACGGCGGACAGCCAGCGCCTCGTTCTCGGAGTGGAGGCCAGATAGGCCAGGATTCCCCAGGTCACCACCGCGTTCGCGGTGTGACCGCTGGGAAATATGCTGCCGCCGAGCCACATCTCGCTGGAGCCGATCTCGGTCGCGTAATGCGGTCCGAGGCGTCCCATGCCGTACTTCGCGGCACCCACGGTGACGTTGAGCAGCAGCAGGGAGACCGCGAGCGCGAGCAGGGGGCGCAGGGTGTGCTGCCGCCAGGAGCGCCAGCCCAGCCAGGCCGCCACCATCACCGCGGTCGGACCGCGCTGGCCGAGCACCACGTAGTAGTCGACGAAAGCGTGCAGCTCCGCCCACTGCTCGTACGGGCGGAAGAACATCACCTGCCAGTCCAGCCGGACCAGCCAGGACGTGATGACGACGGCCCACACGATCGCCACGTAGAAGGCCAGGGTGGAGCCGAAAAGCACCATCCGGTGCCGGCTCATTCGAGGCACGTCGATGTGGGCCGGTCGTTCCGGCTCACGATCCAGCCTCGCGAACACCCGGTCCAGACGGGTGGTCTTCCGTTCGGTACGCACCCAATCGACGTTACAGGGAGTGAGCGCCCAGCCCTGTCGAATCAGCGGCTTTGTGATGACGATGTGATGTGGGATTGCTCTCAAGGCGGCCTTTATTCTCCGCGAATCGGTAATCGCCGACCGTCATCGCCTTCAATTCTTTTGATCATTCGAAGGGGCATTTTTATCGCGCTTTTGGAATGCGTTCACCGAAGACCGGCGCGGATTTTCCCCGGCGCTCACCGTCCGTCTGCCCGGGGAGGGAGCGGGCAGGACCCGCGGGGCCGGTCAGGGCGGCCCGGAACCGTTCAGCCAGAAGGCGCCGTACACCGCCGAGACCACCGCGACGGACCCCACCACCAGCGCCGACCTGGGCGTACGCAGCCGTGCCAGGGTCAGTGCGAGGGGCAGCAGCAAGGGGAAGGCGGGCATCAGCAGGCGCGGTTTCGAGCCGAAGTAGCTCGACGCGCAGAGGGCGAGGATCGTGACCGCGCCGGCGTACACCAGCAGCGGGAGCGGCTGCCGCTGCCGTACACAGAGGACGTACAGCCGCACCAGCAGGCCGACCCCGAGGACCAGCCCGAGCCCCGCCGGGACCGACGGGAACGACGTGAACTTCTCCGCCGTGAACCGGGCGAAGGCAAAACCGCCGTCGAACCCGTTCCGCCAGCCCGCCTGTACGTCGAGATACCCGAACGGGCCCTTCCCGGTCCGGTGTCCGACCCACAGAACGTAACCGGCGGCACCGAGCGGAGCGACGAACAGGCCGAGCGCCCGGCGGACGACCACGCCGGGAGCGCCCGGCAGGACGGGCGCGCCCCCGGCGGAAGGCACGCGCGGGGTGTCCCCGCCCGGGGCGGCGCGTTCCCCGCAGCGCGCGCCGTCCACCGCCGCCGCGCCACGGCTCCCCCCGAACGAGCGGTGCTCCTCCCCGGCACCGCGACGGTCCTGCAGGAAGGAGACGGCGCCCGCCGCCCAGACCGCCGCGACCACCGCCAGTCCGACTGGGCGGGTCAGACCGGCCAGCGACGCCAGGATCCCGGCCGTCACCCAGCGCCCGGTCAGCACCGCGTACAGCGACCAGGCGGCGAGCGCCGTGAACAGGGACTCGCTGTACGCCATCGACTGGACGACCCCGACCGGCAGCACCGCCCAGAGCAGCACCGCGCAGACCCCGGCCCGCGGCCCGTGCACATGGTCCGCCACCGCGAAGATTCCCCACGCCGCGGCGAGCGAGGCCAGCGCGGCGACCACGAAGCCCCCGTCCGCGTACGACAGCGGCGACACCGCCGCCACCAGCCGCTCCAGCCAGGGGAGCAGGGGGAAGAAGGCCAGGTTCGAGTGCACGTCCCCGTTCGCCAGGCGGACCTCGTAGCCGTACCCCAGCTCCGCGACCCTCGTGTACCAGAGGGCATCCCAGCGGGCCGTGAGTAAGGTGTACGCGTTCCTGCCGCGTGCCTCGCTCCACAGGGCCAGGACGAGGAGGCCCAGGGTGCGCACCGCCGCGTACCCGAGGAGCGCCGGCGCGGCCCTGCGCAGTGCTCCGGGGCGGACCGGTGCGGCACGCGTCTCGAGATCCGTCACGGGCCCGATTATCGACCGGGTGCGCGGCCGGTCCGTCCCGGCCGGTCCGTCCCGCGGGTGTGCGAACCCCGGAGCGGGCCCCGGAGCGGGCCCCGGAGCGGTCCGCGGAAGCCGCGCGGAAGTGGTGTACGCCACACCTGTCGGCCGCAGATGTGAGAGGCCTGCCACTCAATACCGGCCCGGCCTCGCGTACGCTGCCTGTCACTCGCCGTTCGTTGCGCGGGCCGGAGTTCGTACCGTTCCTCTCCGGCCGAGTCACGGGGGAGTCCCCCACCCCGTGAGCCCGCCGAGGGCGAGGGAACATCTGGGAGGTCTGTACATGTCCGGGACGACCACGGCCGCCTCACTGCGCCGTCGGGCGGCCGGGGCCGGTGCCAACCGCTGGGTGGTACTCGTCGTCCTCTGCGTCAGTCTGCTGCTCGTCGCCGTCGACGCCACCGTGCTGCATGTGGCGGTCCCCGCCGTCACCGAGGACCTCAGGCCCGGCGCGATGGAACTGCTCTGGATCGTCGACGCCTACCCGCTGGTCTGCGCCTCGCTGCTGATCCTCTTCGGCACACTGGGCGACCGGGTCGGCCGCAGACGCGTTCTCCTGCTCGGCTACGCCCTGTTCGGCCTGGCCTCCGGGACGGCGGCCCTCGCGGACAGCGCGCCGGTGCTGATCGCGGCGCGGGCGCTGCTCGGCGTCGGCGGCGCGATGATCATGCCCGCGACGCTGTCGATCCTGCGGCAGGTCTTTCCCGAACGGCGCGAGCGGGCGCTCGCCATCGGTGTCTGGAGCGCGGTGGCCGCGGTGGGCGCGGCGGTCGGACCGCTGCTCGGCGGCTTTCTGCTCGAGCACTTCTGGTGGGGCTCGGTCTTCCTCATCAACATTCCGCTGATGCTGGTCAGCCTCCCGGTGGGACGGTTCCTGCTGCCCGAGTCGAAGGGCGACGGCACCGGTCCCTGGGACGTGACGGGCGCGCTGACGGCCGCCGCCGGACTGTTCGCGGTGGTCCTCGGCGTGAAGCGGCTCGGCGGTGAATCCGCCGGGGGCCTGTGGACCGTACTGGTGCTGGCCGTGGGCGCCGTCCTGCTGGCCGCCTTCGTCCGCAGGCAGCGGCGACGCGCGCACCCGCTGGTCGACCTGCGCCTGTTCGCCCGGCCGGCGTTCAGCACGTCGGTGGGCTGCATCGTGCTGGCGATGCTCGCCCTGGTCGGACTGGAACTGATCGCCGCGCAGTACCTCCAACTCGTCCTCGGGCTCTCTCCGCTGGAGACCGGACTGCGACTGGTGCCGCTGACGTTCGCCGCGATGGCGGCGGGGCTGGCGGGCGCGCGGCTGCTGCGCCGGTTCGGACCGCGCCGCATGGTCTTCTCCGGCTTCTGTCTGACGGCCGCGGCGGTCCTGCTGCTGACCCCGATGGGCGAGCAGGACAACCGGGCCCTCCTGCTGGGCGGGTTCGTCCTGCTCGGCTTCGGCCTGGAGACCACGTTGTTCGGGGCGTACGAGTCGATGCTGAGCGAGGCGCCCCCGCAGCAGGCGGGCGGGGCCGCCGCCATAGGCGAGACCTCGTACCAGCTGGGCGCCGGAATGGGGATAGCGCTCCTCGGCAGCGTGATGAACGCGGCCTACGCGCCCGGCCTCGAAGAGGTCGCCGGGGTACCCGCCTCGGAGTCCTCGGCGGCGCGGCACTCGCTGGGCGAGGCCTACGAGGTCGCCGCCCAGCTGGGCGGGCCCGCCGGAGCCGCCCTGCGGGACGCGGCCCGCCACGCCTTCGTGCACGGGCTGCACGTGACCCTGCTGGCCAGCGCGGTCCTGCTGCTGCTCGGGGCCGTGATGGCGCTGCGATTGCCGCGGACGATGCAGTGCGAGCCGGTGACCGCCGGGGAAATGCCCGCCGGAGCGCCCTCGGACGGACCCGCCCGGGCCCCGGCCGAGGTGGCCGATGTCCCCACGCCCAGGGAGGCCGCGGAGTCCCGCGTCTCGGTGTGAGGCATGCCGCGGGACAGCCGGGTGGACGTGCGCGACACCGCGTCGTAACGTCGGCCCGAACCTGACTGGCAGCACCAGTCGAGCAGCACGAGCCGCATCCGCACCGGTCGTATCCGCACCGGCCGAGTCCTGCCGGCCGCATCGGTACCGGCCGCGTCCGCCCGGATCCGCACCGGCCCGATCGCCCCGGAGAGTGTCCATGTCCGCGTCCGCGAAGTCGCCCCCCTTCGACCCGGCCGACCCGCTCGGCCTCGACGACCTGCTGGAGCCGGAGGACCTGGCCGTCCGGGACACCGTGCGTGCCTGGGCGGGGGACCGGGTGCTGCCGTACGTCGCCGACTGGTACGAGAAGGGCGAACTGCCCGGTATCCGCGAGCTGGCCCGGGAACTCGGCGGGATCGGCGTGCTCGGCATGCCGCTCAGCGGCTACGGCTGCGCGGGCGCCTCGGCCGTGCAGTACGGGCTCGCCTGTCTGGAGTTGGAGGCCGCCGACTCCGGCATCCGGTCCCTGGTCTCCGTGCAGGGCTCGCTCGCCATGTACGCGATCCACCGGTTCGGCAGCGAGGAGCAGAAGCAGCGGTGGCTGCCGGGGATGGCCGCCGGCGAGATCATCGGCTGCTTCGGGCTCACCGAACCCGACCACGGCTCCGACCCCGCCGCCATGCGGACCCACGCCAAGCGCGACGGCGGGGACTGGGTGCTGAACGGCCGCAAGATGTGGATCACCAACGGCTCCGTCGCCGACGTCGCCGTGGTGTGGGCGCAGACCGACGACGGGATCCGTGGCTTCGTGGTGCCCACCGGCAACGCCGGGTTCTCGGCGCCCGAGATCAAGCACAAGTGGTCGCTGCGCGCCTCCGTCACCAGCGAGCTGGTGCTCGACGACGTACGGCTGCCCGCCGACG
>NZ_LIQT01000161.1 GCF_001418415.1 Streptomyces hirsutus | reverse complement strand
GGGGCGGGGCCGAGTGTCGGTGGCGCGTGGCAGGATCGGGGACGTGGCAGAGACAGCAGCGAAGAAGACCGACCAGACCTCCGGCGAGGCCCGACCGCGACTGATGCTCATGGACGGGCATTCGCTGGCCTACCGCGCGTTCTTCGCGCTGCCCGTGGAGAACTTCACCACCGCGACGGGCCAGCCGACGAACGCGATCTACGGCTTCGCGTCGATGCTCGCGAACACGCTGCGTGACGAGGCGCCCACGCACTTCGCGGTGGCCTTCGACGTCTCCCGCAAGACCTGGCGCTCGGCGGAGTTCCCCGAGTACAAGGCGAACCGCTCCAAGACCCCGGACGAGTTCAAGGGCCAGGTCGAGCTGATCGGTGAGCTGCTCGACGCGATGAACACCCCGCGCTTCGCCGTCGACGGGTTCGAGGCCGACGACGTCATCGCCACGCTCGCCACCCGCGCCGAGGCCGAGGGCTTCGACGTGCTGATCGTCACCGGCGACCGGGACTCCTTCCAGCTGGTCTCCGAACGCACCACGGTGCTGTATCCGACCAAGGGCGTCTCCGAGCTGACCCGGTTCACCCCCGAGAAGGTGGTCGAGAAGTACGGGCTGACGCCCGCGCAGTACCCCGACTTCGCGGCGCTGCGCGGCGACCCCTCCGACAATCTGCCCGGCATTCCCGGGGTCGGTGAGAAGACGGCCGCGAAGTGGATCAACCAGTTCGGTTCCTTCGCACAGCTCGTCGAGCGGGTCGACGAGGTCAAGGGCAAGGCCGGGCAGAATCTGCGCGACCACCTGGAATCGGTCAAGCTCAACCGCCGCCTCACCGAGATGGAGCGGCAGGTCGAGCTGGCCAAGGGCGTCACCGACCTGGAGCGGACCGCCTACGACCGCAAGGCCGTCGCGATGATCCTGGACACCCTGGAGATCAGGAACCCGTCCCTGCGCGAGCGGCTCTTCGCCGTCGACCCCGGAGCGCAGGAGGCCGAGACCACCCCGGTCGTCGCGGAGGGCGTGGAACTGGACGGGACGGTCCTGGGCGCGGGTGAGCTGGCCGGCTGGCTCGCCGAGCACGCCGTCGGGCCCCTCGGCGTCGCCACCGTCGACACCTGGGCGCTGGGGACCGGCTCGGTCGCCGAGATCGCCCTCGCCGCGGCCGCCGGACCGGCCGCCTGGTTCGACCCGGCCGAGCTGGACGAGGGCGACGAACGGGCGTTCGCCGCCTGGCTCTCCGACGCGGACCGGCCCAAGGTGTTCCACAACGCCAAGAGCGCCATGCGGGTCTTCGCCGAGCACGGCTGGAGCGTCGAGGGCGTCTCCATGGACACGGCCCTCGCCGCCTATCTGGTCAAGCCGGGCCGCCGCTCCTTCGCCCTGGACGCGCTGTCCCTGGAGTACCTGCACCGCGAACTGGCGCCCGCCGCCGCGGCCGACGGCCAGCTGGCCTTCGGCGCGGACGACGACGCCGAGGCCGAGGCGCTGATGGTGCAGGCCCGTGCGGTGCTCGACCTGGGCGAGGCCTTCGAGGGCCGCCTGACGGAGGTGGGCGCCGCGGATCTGCTGCGGGACATGGAACTGCCGACGTCCATCCTGCTGGCCCGCATGGAACGGCACGGCATCGCGGCGGACCGGGCCCACCTGGAGTCCATGGAGCAGATGTTCGCGGGCGCCGTGCAGCAGGCCGTGAAGGAGGCGCACGCGGCGGCGGGACACGAGTTCAACCTGGGCTCGCCCAAGCAGCTCCAGGAGGTCCTCTTCGGTGAACTCGGCCTGCCGAAGACGAAGAAGACCAAGACCGGGTACACGACCGACGCCGACGCCCTGGCCTGGCTGGCCGGCCGGACCGACAACGAGCTTCCGGTGATCATGCTCCGGCACCGTGAGCAGGCGAAGCTGCGCGTCACCGTCGAGGGCCTGATCAAGACGATCGCCGCCGACGGCCGTATCCACACCACGTTCAACCAGACGGTCGCCGCCACCGGCCGCCTGTCGTCGACCGACCCGAACCTGCAGAACATCCCGGTCCGGACCGACGAGGGACGCGCGATCCGCCGGGGCTTCGTCGTCGGCGAGGGCTTCGAATCCCTCCTCACCGCCGACTACAGCCAGATCGAACTGCGGGTGATGGCCCATCTCTCCGAGGACGCCGGCCTCATCGAGGCGTTCACCTCCGGTGAGGACCTGCACACCACGGCCGCCGCGCAGGTGTTCGCGGTCGAGCGGTCCGCGGTGGACGCGGAGATGCGCCGCAAGATCAAGGCGATGTCGTACGGCCTCGCGTACGGGCTGTCCGCCTTCGGGCTCTCGCAGCAGCTGAACATCGAGGCGGCCGAGGCCCGCGCCCTGATGGACGCGTACTTCGAGCGGTTCGGCGGAGTACGGGACTATCTGCGCCGAGTCGTCGACGAGGCTCGGGCGACGGGCTACACGGCGACCCTCTTCGGCCGCCGGCGCTACCTGCCCGACCTCAACAGCGACAACCGTCAGCGCCGCGAGGCGGCCGAGCGCATGGCGCTGAACGCGCCGATCCAGGGCACGGCGGCGGACATCGTCAAGATCGCCATGCTGAACGTGGACCGCGCGCTGCGCGAGGCGGACCTCGAGTCCCGCCTCCTCCTCCAGGTCCACGACGAAATCGTCCTGGAGATCGCCCCCGGTGAGCGTCCGGCCGCCGAGGAACTGATCCGCCGGGAGATGGCCGACGCGGTCCGGCTCAGCGTCCCCCTGGGAGTCTCGGTCGGCGCGGGCCCGGACTGGGAGTCGGCGGCACACTGACGGCGCCGGGCACGGCCGAGACCGGCGGGCGGCGGACGGGCGGGGGTGGAAGGGCGTCCGGCGGGCGCCTGCCTTCCGCCCCCGCCCGTCTCCCCCTTGCGGGCGCCCGCGCCCGCAAGGGCGCTTCACTCGCGTGGACCAGGCGGGCAAGCCGTCGAGTGGACCGGGCGTCAGGATGCGGGGCATGGGCATACGCATGCTTCACCGCAGAGCGGCATTCCCGAGGGCCGCCGCCGACGGACCCACCCCCGAGGCGCTGTCGCCGGTTCCGGTCTTCGCGGCCGGCGCGAGTACCGCCCGCACCCCCGTACCCCTTGCCATCGCGCTGCGCCGTGCCGCCGCGGACCTCGGCCGCCGCATCACCGACGGTCCCCGGCACCCGGGCTGTGACGAAGAGGCCGGACTGCCGGGCTTCGGCGTCGGCGATCCGCCCGCGTGGCGGCTGTGGGCCGAGTGGGCCCGCGGCTGTCTGACGCTCGCCCTCACCCTGCTGCCCCGGCCCCGCCCGGTCCGTACCGTCACCGTGTTCGTGGCGGCCGGCGAGACCCTCAGCGTGCGGCCGTACGGCTCGGCAGCCGCGTATCCGCCTCCTCGGGGTCCGCAGTGGCCGGGGCCGGACGCCACGCCCTGACCGCCACGGCGTACACCGGCAGTGCGAGGACGAGCCCGGCGCCCGCCCCGAAACACACCGTGGGGATCAGCTCCCAGGGTTTCGCGGTCGCACCCCAGTAGTCCCACCAGCGCGAGGCCCGCTGCACGGCCCCCGCCAGCGCGCAGCCGCCGAGCAGCGCGGCGGCCGCCCACCGGTCGGCCGGGGACAGCGCCGGGACCCCCGCCGGCCCCGGGCCGGGCGTCGCCCGGCGCAGCGCCCGCGCCAGGAACACGGCGATCACCACCGCGGCCACCGCCGACCCGCCGTACTGCAGGTACCAGTACAGCGGTGAGCCCGCGATCTCCTGTCCCAGGACGGGGAAGACCCGCATCCCCCACCGGTCGAGGTGCGTGAACTCGTCCCAGACCACGTGCGTCAGCGCACCGAGGACGGCCGAGACGTACCAGCGCGCCGCCAAGGCGGCGCGCACGCGCGCGCGGGGCGTGCCGCAGCGCAGCAGGGCGGCCGGCCGGCCCTGCCGGGACCGCGGCAGCAGGGCGACGAGCGGTTCGCGGACCAGGAGCCACAGGCCCACCAACGCCCAGGCGATGCCCGCATCGATGGTGAGAACGCCCGGGAACGAGTGCGTGAAGTCCCCGAACTCCATCGCCCCGGACAGGAAACTGGCCGCGTAGTAGGTCAGGTCCGGAGCGAGACTGCCCGCCACGAGTACGGCCGGCACCAGCGGTCCCCGGCCGGTCCCGTCGGTGCGTACGGCGGGCAGGACCGCCACCGCATGGCTCAGCGTGAAAGGCAACCCGGCTCCTTGGGAGGGTAGTTGACCCGGCCCGTCGGCCCGGGTGCTCGGCGGACCCCAGTATGCGCGACCCGGCCGTCCTCGACCGGGGAGGGAACGGCTGTGGCCGACCGGTGAAGACCGGGCGTGAACGGGTGTCCGGGCAAAGGATGGTGCCGTAGGGTCGCGAGAGCTGCCGTGCCCGGTGCGACCAACGGGGCCGACTGCATGGCCACGACGGATCGTTACAAAGGGTCAGTACAACCGATGGCTGCGGCTGATCGTCACCACAGGCGACCGTGACAGACATTGACGGATGCTCCGGCGTCCACGGGGAGGGGTTCACTCTATGGCGGCGCATTTCGGCAGGAGGCTGCGCAAGGGAGCGGCAACCACCGCCGTGGCGGCGGCCGCGGTGGCGGCCCTGTCCGCGTCCCAGGCTCCGGGCGTGACGATCGACGGCCAGGACGGCCGGACCCCCTCGGGCGCCGCCTCGGAGCCCGAGGAGAGCACCGGCGACCCCGGCGCGACCGGCAACTCGCCGTACTACACGGACCTGCCGCCGCTGAACAGCCCCAACCCCTCGCCGTCCGCGAGCTCCGACCCGGTCACGCGGGGCGCCGCCGAGGCGGGCATACCCGCGACCGTCCTCGACGCCTACAAGAAGGCCGAAGCCGCGCTGCGCGAGTCCAAGCCCGGCTGCCGCCTGCCCTGGCAACTGCTCGCCGCCATCGGCAAGGTGGAGTCCGGCCAGGCCCGCGGCGGACGCGTCGACGCCGACGGCACCACGACCTCCCCGATCATCGGCCCGCAGCTCGACGGCAACGGCTTCGCGCTCATCAAGGACACCGACGACGGCAGGTACGACGGCAACAGCGCCTACGACAACGCCGTCGGCCCCATGCAGTTCATCCCGTCCACCTGGGCGTGGGCCGGCCGCGACGGCAACGACGACGGCCTCGAGGACCCCAACAACATCTACGACGCCGCGCTGGCGGCCGGCCACTACCTGTGCCGCTTCGACTGGAACCTGTCCGACCGGACGGACCTCCGCAAGGCGATCCTCAGCTACAACAACTCGACGGAGTACCTGAACACCGTCCTGTCGTGGCTGGAGTACTACCGCAAGGGCACGCACGAGGTCCCGGACGGCACCGGCACCCT
>NZ_LIQT01000160.1 GCF_001418415.1 Streptomyces hirsutus | reverse complement strand
CGGGGTGGGAGGTCGACCCGGACGACGACTGGGCACTCGCGGTGGTGGCCACCGTGGGACGGCAGTTGAGGCTCCGCCGGGAGGCGGCGGGCATGCGGGTCGGCGACTTCGCGGTAGCGGTCGGTTACGGAGACGACCTCGTCTACAAGATCGAAAGCGGCAAGCGCATCCCCCGGCCCGAGTACCTGGACACGGCAGACGAGTTGTTCAACGCCGGGGGGGGCTCATCTCGGCGATGAAGGAGGACGTGAAGAAGGTCCGGTACCCGAAGAAGGTGCGGGACCTTGCGCAGATGGAGGGGCGGGCGGTGGAGATCGGCTTGTATGTCTGCCACAGCATCAGCGGGCTTCTGCAGACGGCCGACCACGCCCGAGCTGCCTTCGAATCACGGCAGCCCGCCTACTCCCAGGACGAAATTGAGCGAATGGTGGCCGCTCGTATGGCCCGGCAGTCCATCTTCCAGAAAGACCCGGCGCCCACGCTCAGTTTCGTCCTGGAGGAGGCTCCGCTCCGGCGTCCGCTCGGAGGCACAATGGTGTGGCGGGGACAGCTCGAACATCTGCTTGAGGTAGGCAAGTTGCGTTGCGTGACGCTTCAGGTGATGCCGACGCACTGTGAGGTGCATCCAGGCTTGGATGGAAAGATCGAACTGCTGAAGTTCGAGGACGGTTCAGCGGTGGCACGCTGCGAGGGGGCGTTCAACGGCCGCCCGATCTCGGACACTCGGCAACTCCGCATTGCCGAACTGCGGTATGGCACCATCCGAGCGCAGGCTCTCCCGCCTCGGGAGTCTCTGGCCTTCATCGAAGAACTGTTGGGAGAAACATGATCCGCAAGGTCTCCGGCCAGAACGCTTCGGGCCTCGCATGGTTCAAGAGCAGCTACAGCGACGGCAACGAAGGCGACTCGTGCGTAGAGATCGCCACCGCGCCCGGCACCGTCCACGTCCGTGACTCCAAGGACGTGGAGGGCGGCCGGCTGGCCTTCGCCCCCGCCGCGTGGGCCGACTTCGTGCCGTACGCGGTTGAGGGCTGACGGCGGCTCCTACTCGACCTCGGCCTCCGGTACGTCCACTTCGCCGCCCGGAGAACGGGCGATGCCGGTGAACTCGTTGAGGGCGGACTGGAGGTCGCGGACGATCTCCTCGGGCGGCAGACTGCTGTCGCCTCGGACGCTGCGGTCCGCCTTCCCGTCCGATCCCCTGCGCTCGAGGCGTGGCAGCGATGCGCTCGATTCCCGGCAGCCATGCTGCGGCGAGGGTCGGGACCGGGACAAGCGGGGAGAGGCACTGTCCATGCTGCTGCCGAACTCCGGCTGCGGGACGAGACTTGGACAAGGTCCTCCTCGGGCGACCACACCACGAGTCCATCGTAAAGGCGGAGTTGGCGTGGTGGCATCGGATGGTGTCCCACCGGGCGGTGGAGAAGATCTCCGCGGTCCCGACGCTGCGGGGCCGGAGACGGGTGCCTTGCGGAAAAGCGTGAGCAGTCGGCGGGGATGTGTCACATAAGCGCTCAAACGAGCGGCATCAGGACAGCGGTAGCCAAAGTGCTCACGCTTTTGAAGTGTTGTCTCCTTCCCGGGGCGTGAGCGGGCGTCCCGGCATCGCACACAGCGAGGCCGCCCTCCCACCGGACGGTCGCGGAGAACCGCCCGCACGAACAGCCGACCACCCCCGGCAAGGCCCGATACGCCGGCCTTGCCGGGTTACTCGACCTCACGCCCGCCGAGCGGTACGACCGGCCCCGACCCGCGACGCCGCCTTCAGATTCCCGGTACCACCCGGAGGGACACCATCTGGCATCGCGGCGTTGACCGTGCCCCTGCCGTCCACCGACTGGTTGGCTCTTGCATGACTGGCCGAGACGCCCACGCGACCGCATCGCGGCCCGAGCCGAGACCTGCCTCGTAGACGTGTCCGTAGGTGGGGCCGTGCTGGTCGGGTGTCACACAGTCGAACAACACGGATGGCATCACTGCCACTTCATGCCGCTTTCAGCCGATCCCGTTGGTGCGGAGAGGGGAGAGCGATGAGCGAGGAACGGCGGCGGGGAGGCGTCAGGTCCGGTCGGGCACAGACGGGGGCAGGGCGACGGCCCGGAGGAAGTTCTGCGCGAAGACCTCAATGGCCTCTTCGGTGGACGGCAGATCCGCGCCGGGCAAGTGCGCGGCGGCGGGGCGCAGCAGGAGGTGGGAGAGGACGGGGCCCGTCATCTGCTGGATCAGCAGCAGCGGGGGGAGGTCCCGGATGCGTCCCGCGGCGATCTCCTCGGTCAGCCACTGCCCGACGCCGTCGAGCAGGCGCGGGAAGAATCGCTGGTACACAGACTGGACCACCGGGTCCCCGGGGCGGGAGAGGGCGTCGGCAAGCATGGCGGGCAGGACCCGTGGCTCACGACTGAGGGCGTCGGCCAGCAGGCGGTAGATCCTGCGGGCCGTCTCCGGCAGGTCCTCGTGCGGGCCGGCGAGGACGGCTTCGACGTCCAGGATCGGGCTGTAGCACTCATAGACCGCCTGCAGCAGTTCGTCCCGTCCGCCGAACGCCGCGTACAGGCTGTGCACGGAGCACCGGGCGTCGGCGGCCACCCGTTCCAGGGTGGCCGCGGTCAGGCCGTGCTCGCTGATGAGCCCGGCCGCGGCCTCCACGGCGCGCAGACGGACCGGCTTCTGGCCTCCGGGGTCCACACCGGCCGCCCGTACCGCCTCGTCCAGCGCACGACGGGTGCCGCCAAGCCGTCGCATCAAGGTGCTGCGGGAGATGCCCGCCTCCTCGGCGACGGCCAGCAGCGGAACGTCGGCCACCTGCACTCCTCGGGCGTGCGAGGCGCGCAGTGCCGCTTGCACCACTTCTTCCGGCACTGCTTCCACAGAGGACTCACTGACGTTTGACACATGGATAAGGTTACCTTGTAATCGAGTCTCATTCCATGGTGGTGTCGCTCGTGAGTGATGGCGCGAGATCACCGACCCCACCACCGCCCTGCCCTGCCCTGCGCCCGTGCTCGATGACGTGTCCGCAGGCCGGAAGGAGACTGCGACCGTCATGCTCGATCACTCCGTCCCTCACCCCCCGTCCACGACGGATGCCGAGGCCTCCCGGTCCGGCGTCGCACGGAAGCTGGTCGCCGTCCTGCTCGGCCTGACGGCCGTGGTCACCCTGATGCTCTGTGCGTTCGCCCTGCCCAGCGTCAACGGCGGTCCGCACAAGGTCCCGATAGGTGTTTCGGGACCGCAGGCCGCCGCCCGGTCACTGGAGAAGACGCTCGGCGGGGACGAGTGGGACGTCACCGCCTACGACAGCGCCGAGGTCCTCGCTTCCGCCGTCAAGGACCGTGAGATCGCCGGAGGCCTGGCCCTGGCCCCCGAGGGGATCGACGTCTACACGGCCACCGCGGGCGCCCCCATGGCCGCCGTCGCGCTGACCGCCCTGGCCAACTCCGTCGCCGCCGAGCAGCAGACGAAGCCCACTGTCCACGAACTGGCACCCTTCCCCGAGGACGACCCCCGCGGGGCCGGGTTCTCCTCCGCCGCGCTGCCGCTGATCTTCGGCGGGATGATCCCCGCCGTCCTCCTCACCCGGCTCTTCCCAGGCCACGCCGGCCTGCGCACACGTCTGGCCGGTGCCGCGCTCTTCTCCTTGTTCGCCGGAGCCGCGGTCACCGCGTTCCTCCAGTGGGCGACCGGCTCCCTGGCGGGCGACTACGGGATCACCGCCCTCGGTCTGAGCCTGGGCATGGCCGCTCTCTCCCTGACCTTCATCGGTCTGGAAGCCCTGAGCGGCATGGCCGGCTTCGGGGTCGGCGCGGCCGTGATGATGCTCCTGGGCAACCCCCTGTCCGGTCTGGGCACCGGCCCGTACTGGCTGCCCGGCGGCTGGGCGGCCGTCGGGCAGCTCCTGCCGCCGGGCGCCTCCGGCAGCCTGCTGCGCGCCAACGCCTTCTTCGACGGGACCGGAGCGGGGGCCCCGGCCCTGATCCTCACCGCCTGGGTCGCGCTCGGTCTGGCCCTGATCCTCATCGCCGACCGCCGCGGCGCCAAGGCCCTCCGCACCGGTGCGGCCTCCGCGAAGCCGGTACCCACTGCGGCCTGACCGGCCCGAAGGCGGCCCTCTGCAATGCAGCGCTTACGGCTTTCGCCCGTCCCCGCCCAGGACCCCCGTCAGACGTCCTGAAGGCGCCGGAAGGGCTCGTCGGCCTCCATCTCGAAGGCGAGTTCCAGCAGCGTCCGTTCGGCGCCCGGGCGGCCGGAGAACATGACGCCGATGGGGAGCCCGTCCGGTGTCGTGCTCATGGCCGGTACCGAGATCGACGGCGTCCCGACGACGTTGTTGACCGGGGTGAACGCGACGTAGGCGAGGATGCGTTCGATCAGGGTCTCGTAGGGGACGGCCGGGTTGAGGTGGCCGAGCGGGGGCGTGGTGTGGGCGAGGACCGGGGAGAGGATCAGGTCGAGTCCGCGGAACGCCGCCGCGTACGGTTCCCGCGTGCGCTTCAGCCTCCGCACCACGCCCGGTGTGCGCTGCCAGTCCTTCACGTACGTCTCGCGCAGGCCCCGGCTCAGCCCGTCCATGCGGTGCCGGTCGAAGTCCGTGCCGAAGGTCCGGCCGGTGACGCCGATCAGGAACGACAGCAGGCCCCAGTAGGTGAGGAAGTCCGGGGTGAAGCGCGGGTCGATCGACAGTTCCACCGGCTCCACGGTGTGCCCGAGCCGCTCCAGCCGCTGGGCCGTCTCCGTGACGGCCGCGCGGGTGTCGGCGTCGGAGGGGACGCCGTTGGGCGAGTCCCGTACGAACCCGATGCGCAGGCGCCGCTGCGAGGGGCCCTCGACCAGGCCGACGGGCTGCAGCTTCGGGTTGCGCCAGTGCTGCTCGGCGGCGGCGAGGAAGGCGGCGCTGTCCCGTACCGAGCGGCTCACGACGCCGTCGGTGACGAGGTCGATGGGGAGCTGGCGGCCCTGGGCGTTGGGGACCACCCGGCCCCGGGTGGGCTTCAGCCCGACGAGGCCGCAGCAGGCGGCGGGGATCCGGATGGAGCCGCCGCCGTCGTTGGCGTGCGCGATCGGTACCGCCCCGGCGGCGACGAGGGCCGCGCTGCCGCCCGACGACCCGCCCGCCGAATGGCCCGTGTGCCACGGGTTGCGGACGGGTTCCGCGTCCTCGTACTCCGTGGTCGGGCTGAACCCGAACTCGGGCATCCGGGTCTTGCCGAGCACCGTGACGCCGGTGCTCAGGAACTGCCGGGCGAACGGGGCGTGCCGGCGTGCGACCCTCGGCGCGAACGCGGCGCTGCCGTGGCCGGTGGGCAGTCCCTGGTAGTCGGTGTTGTCCTTGACGAAGGTCGGCACCCCGGCGAAGGCGCCGGCCGGCTCGGAGCGGTGCGCCGGAACGTCGAGGTGCACCTGGACGGCGTGGAGCCGGGCCTCCACGTCCCTGACCCTGGCCGCCGCGTCACGGGCGGCCTCGGCGGGCCCGACCTCTCCCCGGCGGATCGCCTCGGCGAGGCCCACGGCGTCGTGGTCGCCGAGGGCATCGTCGCGGAAGACGTGCACCCTGGTCTGTTCCTCGGAAGTCGTCACCGGTGGCACCGCCCCTGAACGCGTGGATGATTGCCCGCCATCATTCCTTACCGACGAGTAACAGGCGAGGGGACGGTGAGTCCGAGTCGGTGCTCCGCAGTCCGCGACGCGCCACGGCCCGCGAGACGCGCGACGCCGAACCACAGCAGCACCGCGGTGGCGAGCAGCACGAAGGCGGCACAGTTCAGAATCGTCGGGTTGACCCAGGCCGGAACCAGGTCGTACGCCCCGTTGCACTTGTTGTGCAACGGGAACAACCGCCGGGACTCCTCGAGATGGGCCGCCCGGTAGGCGCTGTCGTACGTCTGGTGATGGGCGTACGCGCAGGTCTCGCCGACGTCGAACCCGCCGCTGAGCGCACCCCGCACCCAGGCCACGCAGCCGACGAACAGCGCGAGGGACCACAGGCGCGCCCACCACAGCGGGCGCTGCCACGATCCGTCGCGGAGGCCGGCGGGGATGCGGTAGAGGTTCCAGAGGCTCCACAGCAGCCACGCGAGGAGGAGCCCGGAGACGGCGAGCACACCGATCGACTCGATTGCCTCCACGCACCAGTCCTTGGGACCCGCCCGGCCCCGCCTGTCGCGCCAACGCCCCTCTAAGGAACTGGCGTTGAGCTGGACGAGGCCGGCCGACTCAGAAGTTTATGCTGCCGATCATGCCCGCGATGTTGGTCGTCAGCTCGCTGATCGTAGGCGCGATCGTCGACGACGCCATGTAGAAGCCGAGGAGCATGCAGACGACCGCATGCCCCGTCTTGAGGCCCGACTTCTTGATCAGCAGGAAGACGATGATCGCCAGCAGCACTACCGCCGAAATCGAGAGTGCCACGGCGGCTCACCTCCAAGGATCCCAGGACGACAGGGGGGTAGGAATATGGGGGCAGATAAATCCACACAGCAGCCAGCAGGTTCATACCCACTATGCGCTAACGATCATAACTATCCGTACGTGCGCATCGGTCGGCGCACGGCCGCACAAGGGGGCGCATGGCCAATATGGTCATGGCATGACGACCGACGCTGACTCCTTCCCCCGACGGCACGCCCGCACCCAGCGCTTCACGCTCGGCGCGCCGCGATCGTTCACCGTGGCACCCGACGGTTCCCGGGTCGTGTTCCTGCGCTCGGGTTCCGGTACGGACCGGGCGAATTCGCTGTGGGTGCTC
The DNA here is from genome assembly GCF_001418415.1 of Streptomyces hirsutus. Taxonomy (GTDB): domain Bacteria; phylum Actinomycetota; class Actinomycetes; order Streptomycetales; family Streptomycetaceae; genus Streptomyces; species Streptomyces hirsutus. Next base: position 7,895 of record NZ_LIQT01000160.1, on the reverse strand, counting down.
GACCCCCAGGACGGCGGGGAGCGCGTGGCGGCCGACCCGCGCGCCCTGCTGGGCGGCGCAGCGGAACGCCTGTCGGCCCAGGAACGGGCGCGGCGCGAACGCAGTCGCGAGGGAGGCGCCGGCATCGTCGGCTACGCCACCGACGCGGAGGTCGAGTTGGCCTCTTTCGCCTTGTCAGGGCGGCTTTTCACGGCCGAGCTGCGGGCCGGGACGGCGCGCGAACTGCCCACTCCCGGACCGGTGATCGACCCCCGGCCGTCACCCGACGGACGTCACGTCGCCTACGTCGCGCAGGGGGCACTGCGGGTCGTCGGAGCGGAGGGGGCGGACGACAGGGCCCTGGCGACCCCCGAGACGGAGAACGTCACCTACGGGCTGGCAGAGTTCATCGCGGCCGAGGAGATGGGGCGTTCGCGGGGCTTCTGGTGGGCGCCCGAGTCGGACCGGCTGCTGGTGGCGCGCGCGGACGACACGCCGGTGAAGCGGTGGTGGATCTCCGATCCGGCGCATCCGGAACGGGAGCCGCAGCGGGTGGCGTACCCGGCGGCGGGGACCGCGAACGCGGAGGTGCGGCTGTTCGTGATCGGGCTGGACGGGGTGCGTACGGAGGTCGTGTGGGACCGGGCGCGGTACCCGTACATGGCGCATGCGCACTGGTCAGCGGCGGGTGCGCCGCTGCTGCTCGTACAGGCGCGCGACCAGCGCAGTCAGCTGTTCCTGGCAGTGGACCCGGACACCGGGGCCACCCGGATGGTGCACGCCGACGAAGATCCAGTTTGGCTTGATCTTTTCGCGGGGGTGCCGTGCTGGAGCCCTTCCGGGCAGTTGGTCCGGATCACGGACGAGGGGGGCGCGCGACGACTCGCCGTCGGCGAACGCCCTTTGACCGGACCGCAGTTGCACGTCCGCGCGGTACTGGACGTGTCGGACGACGACGTGCTGGTGTCGGCGTCGGCGGGAGCGGAACCGGGATCGAGGCCGGGTGCCGCGGACGGCGACCCGGAGATCGGCGAGGTGCACGTCTACCGGGTGAACGAACTGGGCGTGGAGCGCGTCTCCCAGGAGCCCGGCGTGCACTCCGCGGTACGCGCCGGGGGCGTGACCGTCCTGGTGTCCGCGACACCGGACCGGCCGGGGGCGCGGGCGCGGATTCTGCGTGACGGGAAACCGACGGCGACTGTCCGCTCGTACGCCGAAGACCCCGGTATGTCCCTCCGGGTGACCCTCACTCAGGGGGGCGCACGGAAAATTCCGTGCGCCGTGCTTATGCCAAGGGACTACCACGGTGACACTCCCCTCCCCGTCCTCATGGACCCCTACGGCGGCCCGCACGGCCAGCGCGTGGTGGCCGCGCACAACCCCCACCTGACCTCGCAGTGGTTCGCCGACCAGGGCTTCGCGGTGATCGTCGCCGACGGCCGCGGCACCCCCGGCCACTCCCCCGCCTGGGAGAAGGCCGTCAAGGACGACCTCGCCGCGATCACCGTCCAGGACCAGGTGGACGCACTCCAGGCCCTCGCCTCCGACTTCCCGCTCGACCTGAGCCGCGTCGCCGTCCGGGGCTGGTCCTTCGGCGGCTACCTGGCGGCCCTCGCGGCACTGCGTCGGCCGGACGTCTTCCACGCGGCGGTGGTGGGCGCCCCGGTCACCGACCTGCGCCTGTACGACACCCACTACCAGGAGCGCTACATCGGCCACCCGGACGAGCAGCCGGAGGTCTACCGCCGCAACTCGGTGATCGACGACGCGGGCCTGGTCGACGCCGCCGAGCCGCACCGCCCCATGATGATCATTCACGGGCTGGCGGACGACAACGTGGTGGTCGCCCATTCGCTGCGCCTGTCCTCGGCCCTCCTCGCGGCCGGCCGGCCCCACGAAGTACTGCCCCTGTCCGGCGTCACGCACATGACCCCGCAGGAGGAGGTCGCCGAGAACCTGCTCCGCCTCCAACTGGACTTCCTCAGGCGCTCGCTGGGCCTCACGGACTGACCACGGCGGGGACCGGCCGGCGGCCCCGACGCCGGGCAGGCGGGCACGTGACGTGCCCGCCTGCCCGGCAGAGGACCGGCATCCCGGCGTCGACGGCCCCGATCCGCAGACCCACCCGGCCGCGCCCCCGAGCCGAGGGATTTCCGGGGGCGCGGCAGGAAGCGGGTGAGGTGACCACGGAGCGCCCGCCCAGGCACACGCGTCCGGCCCTGCCGGTCGAGCAGCGGGCCCGAAGTCCTCGGCACCCCCGACCGGCGTCCACCGGGCGGCTGCGCGTGCGTGCCGCGTCCGGGCCGTGGCCGCCCGGGTTCACCGACGGCGGGGAACGCGCATTCCGTCCGCGCCTCGACCGGGCCGAGCAGCCCGAGCAGCCCGAGCAGCCCGAGCAGCCGGGGAACGGAACCGATCATGGCTCCGAGTGATGCCCGGGGGAAATGGACCACGGTCCGCTTGGGTGATACAACTTTAAACAACCGCGGTCCGTGTGCTGCTGCATCACGGCCCGCTTGTTTCCGCAGTTGCCCCCACAGGAGTTCCACCATGTCCGTACGCATCCTCGCCCTCGTCGGCAGCCTCCGCGCCGGCTCGCACAACCGCCAGCTCGCCGAGGCCGCCGTCAAGCACGCCCCTTCCGGTGTCGCCATCGAGCTGTTCGAGGGCCTGGCCGACGTGCCGTACTACAACGAGGACGTCGACGTCGAGGGCAGCGTCCCGGCTGCCGCCGCCCGGCTGCGCGAGGTGGCCGGCCAGGCCGACGCCTTCCTGCTCTTCTCGCCCGAGTACAACGGCACCATGCCCGCCGTCCTGAAGAACGCGATCGACTGGCTGTCCCGCCCCCACGGCGCCGGCGCCCTCACCGGCAAGCCGGTCGCCGTCATCGGCACCGCCTACGGCCAGTTCGGCGGCGTGTGGGCCCAGGACGAGGCCCGCAAGGCGTGCGGCATCGCGGGCGGCACGGTCCTGGAGGACGTCAAGCTCTCCATCCCCGGCTCCGTGACCCGCTTCGCCGGCACTCACCCGGCCGACGACGCCGAGGTCGTCACCTCGCTCACCGAGGTCATCCGCCAGGTGACCGAGCGGTCCGTCGCGGCTGCCTGACGCATCCCGTCCCTGCGGCGGCACGCCAAGGATGTCGCGCCGCCGCCGAACGCATGGTCACCGTCACCGCCGCCTCGGGGACCCCCACCGGCGGCTCCTCGATCCGTTGCCCGGCCGGAGTGCCGTGCGGAGAGGACTCACGCGTCGCACCGGTTTCGGCCCGCCGGCGCTCCACGCACCAGCACCGGGCCGGACTGCGAGGACCAGAAGAACCATGACAGGACTGCTCGACGGCAAGGTCGCCATCATCACCGGCGGAGCGAGCGGCATCGGACGGGCGAGCGTGGAACGCTTCGTCGCCGAGGGCGCGAAGGTCGCCATCGCCGACATCCAGGACGAGCTCGGGGCGTCGATCGCCGACCGGCTCGGCGACGCCGCCCTGTACGTGCGCACCGACGTCACGGACGAGGCCGCGATCGAGGCGCTCGTCGCCACCACGGTGGAGCGCTTCGGCAAGCTCGACGTCATGTTCAACAACGCGGGGGCGCAGGGCGACGCGTCTCCGATCACCGAGCTCAGCGCGGCCGGTTTCGACAAGACCCTGGCGCTGCTCACCCGCTCCGTCGTGCTCGGCCACAAGTACGCGGCCCGGCAGTTCCAGGCCCAGGGCACCGGCGGGTCGATCGTGACCACCGCCAGCGCGGCCGGGCTCCAGGGCGGGTGGTCCGCGGCCGGATACACGATCGCGAAACACGCCATCGTCGGCGTGGTCCGGCAGGCGGTCGCGGAACTCGCCCCCCTCGGCATCCGCTCCAACGCGATCGCGCCGGGAATCATCATGACGGAGATCATGGCGCGCACCTTCGGCGTGCCCCTCGAAGAAGCGGACGGCTTCTCGGCCTTCCTCGCCGACCGGCTGGGATCGACCCAGCCGCTCGGCCGGGTCGGGTTCCCGGAGGACATCGCGAAGGCCGCGGTGTTCCTGGCGAGCGACCTCTCCGACTACGTGACCGGCACGGTCATTCCCGTCGACGGCGGGGCGACGTCGATCACGCAGGGCACCTTCGCCACCGAGGTCGTCGCGGCGGCACAGGAGTACAACGCCCGCTGAGCGGTGCCCACGCCGCGCGCTCCACGCCGGGCGGGCCTACGTCACTTGTCTGCCTGCCCGGCGGAGGGCCGGAGCCGCCACGTCATCACCGCGCGCCCTACCAGCACCACGAGGGCGGCGACCGCCACCAGCCGTACACCGCTCCAGGTCGTATCGACGATGGGCCTCTGCAGCGACGCTTCGACGTCCAGCCGCTCCGACATCTCCACGACGGCCACCACGGGGACCAGCATCCGGAAGGGAAGGCCGCGCAGTCCGTGATCCCGTGCCAGGTTCCCGGCCAGCCCCAGCACAGGCCCCGTGACACAGGCGACTACGCACCAGGCCAGCGTCTTCGAGGCGAAGTCGCTCCAGGAGACATAAGGCGTCCCGGAAGGGTCACCCCGGTCCAGCGTCAGGTACTGCCCCTGCCCCAGCTTCGTCAGGTAGTACGCGATCACGGCGGTGACCAGGGACGCGACGGCCAGGACGACCGATTCGACCCTGGACTCCCGGGCGAGGCCGACGCAGAACGCCAGTGCCGCCCACGACCATCCTGCGGACAGGACCAGATGTACGGGGTGGCCGACCGGATCGGTGGCGTTGATCAGCAGAGGGCCGAGCACCCCGAGCACCGCACCGACCGTCAGCGCGGCCGAGAACGCCAGGATGCGGGAACGAGAGCGGGAACTGGTACGGGTAGGGAAGCCCGTGCGCGAAGCCGACACGATGTTCGATGGGTCCTTTCAGTGACCGGATCAGGCGCGTGGAGAGCCCCTGTCCGGCCGGAGCCTACGGACAGCCTGCGTCGGGGGACACCGGCAGACCGGATTCAGGACATCCCCGAACGCGCACGCGCACCCGCCGCCTCGGAGGCATGAACTCCGTTAACACGGAGGCAACTTCGGGGAAGCGGTACCGATATACGGACACGCGAGGCTGGTCGGCGTACGGCCGTGCGGGTGCCGTGAACGGGCCGGGGTGCGCCATGTCGCCCCGGCCCGTTGCCCTGCCCGGCCGGGCAGATCCGCAGGAGCCCGGCCGGACGGAAATTCACGGGAGCGACGACGGCGCCCCTGTTACGGTGAACGGCATGGCACGAGGTATCTGGTCGCAGAAGGTTCGATTCCGCCGCTGACGGCGGCGCCTTCTCCCTGTTGAAAAAGCGCTCGCCGTTCCGGTTCCCGCCGGGCGGCCGCCTTCTGCTGCCCCCGGCTCCCCCTGCGAGCTGCGGAGCATCCGTTGAACCTCATCCCTCCGACCACCCCTGTCACCCCTGAAGTCCTGTCCGTGCCCGTCGCGGCGGGCGGCAGCGCGCACCTCCGTGCCGAGGGCATCACCGTCACCCGCGGGTCACGCCGCGTCCTGAACGGCGTCACGGTCACCGTCTCCGCCCGGTCGCGGATCGCCGTCGTCGGCGAGAACGGGCGGGGCAAGACGACCCTGCTGCACGTCCTGGCCGGACTGCTCGCGCCCGACGAGGGCTCCGTGCACCGGGCCGGCACCACCGGCCTGGCCCGCCAGGAACTGTCCGCGCGGGACGGCGAGACCGTGGGCACCCTGACCTCCGAGGCGCTGGCCCCGTCCCTCGCCGCCCTCCGCACACTGGACGAGGCCGCCCTCGCCCTGGCCGAAGGCGACGACCCCGCCGCCGACGACCTCTACGCCGCCGCGCTCGACACCGCCACCCGGCTCGACGCGTGGGACGCGGAACGCCGTGTCGACGTCGCCCTCGAAGCCCTCGGCGCCTGCACCGACCGCGACCGCCCCCTGTCGACGCTGTCGGTCGGGCAGCGCTACCGGGTCCGGCTGGCCTGCCTGCTCGGCGCACGGCACGACATCCTGCTGCTCGACGAGCCGACCAACCACCTCGACGCGGGAGGCCTGGACTTCCTGACCCGTCGCCTGCGCGAGCACGACGGCGGTCTCGCCGTCGTCAGCCACGACCGGGCGCTGCTGCGGGACGTCGCGGACCGGTTCCTCGACCTCGACCCGTCCCGCGACGGGAAGCCCCGCCTGTACGCCGGCGGCTACGACGCCTGGCAGGACGCCCGGCGCCGTGAGCGCGAGCGCTGGGAGCAGGAGTACGCGGAACAGCAGGACGAGCACCGGCGGCTGAAGGACGCGATGTCCAAGGCGCGCGACCGGCTCTCCACCGGCTGGCGGCCGGACAAGGGAACCGGCAAGCACCAGCGGCAGTCCCGCGCACCGGGCGTGGTGCAGGCCCTGAACCGGCAGCAGGACGCCCTGGACGCACACCGCGTCGACGTGCCGGAGCCGCCGTCCGTGCTGCGCTGGCCGGACCTGGGCGTCCGGCCGGGCGCGCCCCTGCTGCGGGCGCACGGCGTCGCGGTCGACGGGCGGCTGGCCGGCGCCGTCGATCTCACCCTCGACGGCGGTGACCGGCTGCTCGTCACCGGACCGAACGGTGCCGGGAAGTCCACGCTGCTCGCCGTGCTGGCCGGTGCGCTCGCCCCCACTCAGGGGCACGTCCGGACGGCGAAGGGGACGCGGGTCGTGCGCGTCACCCAGGAGACCGCCGCGCAGGACCCCGGCCTCACCGCCCGGGAGGTGCACGCCCGCCATGTGGGGCGGCTGGTGGCGCGCGGCCTGCTCCGCGACGCCGACGCCGTCCCGCTCGGGGCACTCGGGCTGCTGGACTCCGACGCGCTGCGCACGCCGGTCGGGCGGATGTCGCAGGGGCAGCAACGACGCCTCGACCTGGCGCTGGCGCTGGCCGGACGGCCGGGGTTGGTCCTGCTCGACGAGCCGACCAACCACCTGTCGTCGACGCTGGTCGACGAGCTGACCGACGCGATCCGCGCCACCAGCGCCGCCGTCGTCGTCGCGACGCACGACCGGCAACTACTCCGCGACCTCGCCCACTGGCCACGACTGGAGGTGACCGCACTCCAGGACGAGAAGCACCGGAAGGACCGGCAAAACCAGCAGGACCGGGAGGACCTGATGCCCGATCCGGCCTGACCGGCCTGACCGGCCGGGCCCTTCGGCCCGCCCCTTCGTCCGCCCCCGGCGGCTCCTTACGGCACCACCTGCTTCTCCTCTGCGAAGTGGCACGCCGAGTCGTGGGCCGCCGGGCCGCCGGCCTTGCGGAACACCTCGGGGACCGCCAGCAGCGGCACCTCCTCGGCGCAGCGCGCCTGCGCCTTCCAGCAGCGGGTGCGGAAGCGGCAGCCGGAAGGGATGTTGGTGGGGGACGGGACGTCGCCGGTGAGGATGATCCGCTCCCGGTGCTCCCGGGCCGCCGGGTCCGGTACGGGGACGGCGGACAGGAGGGCCTGCGTGTACGGGTGGGTCGGGTGGTCGTAGATCTGGGTGTCGGTGCCGATCTCGACGATCCGGCCCAGGTACATCACGCCGACCCGGTCGGAGATGTGCCGGACGATCGACAGGTCGTGGGCGATGAAGACGAACGCCAGGTCGAACTCGGCCTGGAGCCGGTCCATCAGGTTGATCACCTGGGCCTGGACGGAGACGTCCAGCGCGGAGACCGGTTCGTCGGCGACGATCACCTCGGGGTTCAGGGCCAGTCCGCGGGCGATGCCGATGCGCTGGCGCTGGCCGCCGGAGAACTGGTGCGGATACCGGTTGATGTACTCCGGGTTGAGCCCGACCACGTCCAGCAGGTCCTGGACCTTCCTGCGCCGGTCGCCCTTCGGCGCCACCTCGGGGTGGATGTCGAAGGGTTCCCCGATGATGTCGCCCACCGTCATCCGGGGGTTGAGGGAGGTGTACGGGTCCTGGAACACCATCTGGA
>NZ_LIQT01000016.1 GCF_001418415.1 Streptomyces hirsutus | reverse complement strand
CGTCACCCGCCCCGGGGCGGGCCTCCCCCGGCCCGTCAGGACCCGTGTTCGGGGCTCAGGCGTCGAAGGAGTGCACCGTCGTCGTCCGGTACGTCTCGCCCGGCCGCAGCACGGTCGACGGGAACGACGGCTGGTTCGGCGAGTCCGGGAAGTGCTGGGTCTCCAGGCACAGCCCGTCGCCCTGGCGGTAGACCCGCCCGCCGGTGCCGACGAGGGTGCCGTCGAGGAAGTTGCCGGAGTAGAACTGCAGTCCGGGTTCGGTGGTGGCGATCCGCAGGGTGCGGCCGGAGGACGGGTCGCGCAGGGTGGCGGCGTGCCCGGGGCGGGCGCTGACACCCTTGTCGAGCACCCAGTTGTGGTCGAACCCCTGCCCGTACAACACCTGTGGGTGGGCGACGCGGAGGTCCCGGCCGATCGGCTTGGCGCCGCGGAAGTCGAAGGGGGTGCCACCGACCCGGGCCAGTTCGCCCGTGGGGATCAGTCCCGCGTCGACCGGCGTGTAGCGGGTGGCGGCGATGGACAGCTCGTGGTCGCCGACGGAGCCGCTGCTCTCGCCGGCGAGGTTCCAGTAGACGTGGCTGGTGAGGTTGACGACGGTGGCCCGGTCGGTGGTGGCCGCGTAGTCGACGCGCCAGTCGCCGTGCCGGGTGAGGGTGTACGTCACCTTCGTCCGCAGGGTGCCCGGGTAGCCCATCTCGCCGTCGGCGCCGACGTAGGACAGGCGCAGTCCGACGTCGGACCCCTCGGTGAACGGCTCGACGTCCCAGACCCGCTTGTCGAAGCCCTGGGCGCCCCCGTGCAGGCTGTTGGCGCCGTCGTTGACGGAGAGCTGGTGGGCCGTGCCGTCGAGGGTGAAGCGGCCCTTGCCGATCCGGTTGCCGTAGCGGCCGATCAGGGCGCCGAAGTACGGGCTGGAGGCGACGTACTCCTCCAGCGTGTCGAAGCCGAGGGAGACGTTGGCGTGGCGGCCCCGGCGGTCGGGGACCTCCAGCGACTGGACGATGCCGCCGTAGGACAGGACCTTCATCCGGGTCCCGCCGTTGGCCAGCGACCAGCTGTGCACCTTCGTGCCGTCGGCGAGCCGGCCGAAGAGGGTCCGCGCCGGCTTCCCCCTGCCCGGTGAGGCGTGGGCCGTACCGCCGAGGGCGGTGGTGGCGGCCGCTCCGGCCGCCGCCGCTCCGGCTCCTGCGATGACCGTGCGTCTGCTCAGTTCCATGTGCAACTCCCGAAAGGGAAGGGGCCCCGCCGTCCGGCGGGCCCGAGCTGACTGACCGAGGACTCTTACAGAAGGCCTCAGCGCATACGCCGGGGGCGAAGGCGTCTCAAGGCTGTTTTGACGTGCACCTCAGAGCGCACGTTGTTGCTGTTCGATGGAGTGGCGGATCAGGAGGTGAACGTGGTCGTGAGCGCCCGCCGAACTTCTTCATTTCCCCTTCCTCGCAGACCGTGCGCATGACCTCTGCGCAGCATGTCAACATCTCGTGCCGGTACCGCGTCACAAGGGTCAAGCGCATCTCTCCCTCATGGAAGTAATGCGTCTTATATGCCTTTCGTTGTTCCGTGACGCGTTGAGGGAAATGGCCGTAGCGTTTTGGTTCGTGCAGCTTCGCTATAACTATCGGGCCTACCCGGATGCCTCCCAGCGCCGTGCGCTGGCGCGTGCCTTCGGGTGTGCCCGTGTGGTGTGGAACGACTGCCTGCGCGACCGGAAGGAAGCGCACGCGGCCGGGCTGCCGTACGTGACGTCGGCGGAGCTGTCCCGGCTGCGCATCACCCAGGCCAAGCGCACCAACGAGCGCGCCTGGTTCGCCGACGTCTCCGCGGTTGTCCTGCAGCAGTCCCTGCGGGATCTGGATGCCGCCTACAAGAACTTCTTCGACAGCCTCAAAGGCAAGCGGAAGGGCCGCAAGGCAGGCCCTCCCCGCTACAAGTCGAAGAAGGACACCCGTCAGTCGGTCCGTCTCACCGCCAGCGCCTTCTCTCTGAGGGAGAACGGCACGGTGTATGTGGCCAAGGTCGGTGAACTGGCGGTGAGGTGGTCCCGCCCGCTTCCGGCCGCACCCACGTCGTTGACCGTCACCCGGGACAGCTGTGGACGGCACTTCCTCAGCTTCGTCGTGGACACCGAACCGGACCTTCTCCCCAAGGCCGAGGTCGATACCGGTATCGACCTCGGCCTGACCGCCTTCGCAGTCCTCTCCGACGGGCGGAAGATCGGAAGCCCGCGCTTCCTGCGCCGGGCGGAGAAGAAACTCAAGCGCGGTCAGCGGGAGCTGTCTCGGAAGACGAAAGGATCGAAGAACTGGGCCAAGGCCCGCCGCAAGGTCGCACGCTGTCACGCGAAGGTCGCGAACCAGCGCCGGGACTTCCAACACAAGGCATCCACACAAATCATCCGCGACAACCAAGCGGTGTACGTGGAGGACCTCGCGGTGTCCGGTCTCGGCCGCACCCGGCTTGCCAAGTCCGTGTACGACGCGGGATGGTCCGCGTTCGTCCGGATGCTGGAGTACAAGGCGGTCAAGCACGGCCGCACCTTCGCCCAGGTGGACCGTGCTTTCCCGTCCTCTCAGATCTGCTCGGCCTGCGGCTTCCGGGACGTTCCCAAACCCCTGCACGTGAGGGAGTGGACGTGCGGGGCGTGCGGCACCGTGCACGACCGTGACCACAACGCAGCCTGCAACGTCCTGTTCGAAGGACGCCGTATCGTCGCCGCCGGACGGGCGGAGACGCGAAACGCCTGTGGAGTGCCGGTAAGACGGGCACGTGTGCCCGCACAGCGCGGTGAAGCAGGAAGCCCCCGGAAGGGTCAGACGGCCCAGACCGGAATCCCTGGGCCTTAGGCCAGGGAGCATGTCAAGAACCGACCTTGCGCTTGTTCCACACGTCGAAGCCGACCGCCGCCAGGAGCACCAGGCCCTTGATGACCTGCTGCCAGTCGGTGCCGACGCCGACGAGGTTCATGCCGTTGTTCAGCACGCCCAGGACCAGACCGCCGATGATGGCACCGAGCACGGTGCCGACACCGCCGCTCATCGACGCGCCGCCGATGAACGCGGCCGCGATCGCCTCGAGTTCGAAGTTGAGGCCGGCCTTGGGCGAGGCCGCGTTGAAGCGGGCGGCGAAGACCAGACCCGCCAGGGCCGCGAGCATGCCCATGTTCAGGAAGACCAGGAAGGTGACCTTCTTGTCCCGCACGCCCGACAGCTTGGCCGCGGGCAGGTTGCCGCCGATGGCGTAGATGTGGCGGCCGATGACGGCGTTGCGCATCACGTAGCCGAAGCCGACGAGCAGCGCGCCGAGGATCAGCAGCACGATCGGGGCGCCCTTGTAGCTGGCCAGCAGCAGCGTGACGGTGAGGATGGCGGCGGTCAGCGCCACCAGCTTCAGCAGGAACAGCTTGGTGGGCAGGACGTCGAGGGCGAACTCCTGCTGGCGGCGCCGGTCGCGGACCTCCTGGAGCACCACGAGGGCTATCAGTCCGAGGCCGAGCAGCAGGGTGAGGTTGTGATAGTTCGTGTCCGGGCCGACCTCGGGCAGGAAGCCGTTGGCGGTCGTCTGCAGCCCCTTCGGGAACGGGCCGAGGGTCTGGCCGTCGAGGAAGATCTCGGTCAGACCGCGGAAGGTGAGCATGCCCGCCAGGGTCACGATGAACGACGGCAGCCCGCCGTACGCGATGAACCACCCCTGTACCGCGCCCGCGATCGCGCCCACGGCCAGGCACAGCAGCACCGCGACGGGCCAGGGCAGGTCGTTGCGGACCATGAACACGGCGGCCATCGAGCCGACGAACGCCGTCAGCGAGCCGACCGACAGGTCGATGTGGCCGGCGATGATGACCAGCATCATGCCGATCGCGAGGATCAGGATGTAGCTGTTCTGCAGCACCAGGTTGGACACGTTGCGCGGCAGCAGCAGGTCGCCGTCGGTCCACACCGCGAACAGCACCACGATCAGGCCGAGGGCGATCAGCATGCCGTACTGGCGCATGTTGCGGCGCATGCCGTCCAGCATCAGCTGGAGCAGGCCGTCACCGGTGCCCGTCCCGTTCCTGCCCGGCGGCGCGGCGGCCGGGGTCTTGTCGGTGACATCCGTGCTCATCGGGTTACCTCTTTGTCCTTCGTCATCTGACGCATCAGCGATTCCTGGGATGCCTCGGCCCGCGAGAACTCCCCGGTCAGCCGCCCGGCGGCCATCGTGTAGATGCGGTCGCACATGCCGAGCAGTTCGGGCAGCTCGGAGGAGATGAAGACGACCGCCTTGCCCTCGGCGGCCAGTTGGTCGATGACCGTGTAGATCTCGTACTTGGCGCCGACGTCTATGCCGCGGGTCGGCTCGTCCAGGATCAGCACCTCGGGACCGGCGAAGATCCACTTGCTGAGGACGACCTTCTGCTGGTTGCCGCCGGACAGCTTGCCCACCGGCTCGAAGACCGTCGGCGCCTTGATGTTCATGGACGTGCGGAAGCCCTCGGCGACCTGGCGTTCCTCGTGCTCGTCCACGATTCCCCGCCGGGCGACCTTGCCGAGGGCGCTGAGCGAGATGTTGCGGTTGATGGTGTCGATGAGGTTCAGGCCGTAGTGCTTGCGGTCCTCGGTGACGTACGCGATGCCGTGCCGCACCGCCTCGGGGACGGTCTTGGTACGGATCTCCTTGCCGTCCCTGAGGACGGTGCCGCCCGCGTGCCGGCCGTAGGTGCGGCCGAACAGGCTCATCGCCAGCTCGGTGCGGCCGGCGCCCATCAGGCCGGCGATGCCGACGATCTCGCCGCGCCGGACCTCCAGGGACACGTCGTCGACGACCTTGCGCTGCTGGTCGATGGGGTGGTGCACGGTCCAGTTGCGCACCTCGAGGGCGGGGGCGGTGCCCTCCTCCGGGTGGTGCGGGGTCCGCTCCGGGAAGCGGTGCTCGAGGTCGCGGCCGACCATTCCGCTGATGATCCGGTCCTCGGTGGTCTCCGCGGCCTTCACGTCGAGCGTCTCGATGGTCCGCCCGTCCCGCAGGATCGTCACCGAGTCGGCGACCGTGCGGATCTCGTTCAGCTTGTGGGAGATGATGATCGAGGTGATGCCCTGTTCCTTCAGCTGGAGGATCAGGTCGAGCAGCTTGCCGCTGTCCTCGTCGTTGAGCGCGGAGGTCGGCTCGTCGAGGATGAGCAGCTTCACCTTCTTCGCCAACGCCTTGGCGATCTCCACCAGTTGCTGCTTGCCCACGCCGATGTCGGCGACCCGGGTGTCCGGGTGGTCGTCGAGCCCCACCCGGCGCAGCAGCTCGGTCGCGTGCCGCAGCGTCTCGTGCCAGTCGATGCGGCCGCGCTTGGCGTGCTCGTTGCCGAGGAAGATGTTCTCCGCGATGGAGAGGTACGGCACCAGGGCGAGCTCCTGGTGGATGATGACGATGCCCTGCTGCTCGCTGGCCCTGATGTCCTTGAACCGGCAGAGTTCCTCCTCGAAGAGGACCTCCCCCTCGTAGGTGCCGTGCGGGTGGACGCCGGAGAGGACCTTCATGAGGGTCGACTTGCCGGCGCCGTTCTCGCCGCAGATGGCGTGGACCTCGCCCTGCTGGACGGTCAGAGTGACGTCCGACAGCGCCTTGACGCCGGGAAAGGTCTTGACGATCGAGCGCATTTCCAGGACGGGTCCCGCCATGGTCGTGCCTTCCAGTCCGTAGGGGTACGGCGGTGTTCGAGCTGTCTGCTCGTGGTCGTCTACTTGAGGTCGCTCTCCTTGATGTAGCCGGAGTCGACCACGGCCTCCTGGTAGTTGGCCTTGTCCACGGCGACCGGCTCCAGCAGGTAGGCCGGCACGACCTTCGCCCCGTTGTCGTAGGTCTTGGTGTCGTTGACCTCGGGCTTCTTGTCGTTCAGGAGCGCGTCGACCATGTTCGTGGCGACCTTGGCGAGCTCGCGGGTGTCCTTGTAGACCGTCATGGACTGCTGGTCGGCGATGATCGACTTCACCGAGGCGACCTCGGCGTCCTGGCCGGTGACGATCGGCAGCGGCTTGTTCTTGGAGCCGTAGTCGTCCGACTTCAGCGCCGACAGGATGCCGATGGAGATGCCGTCGTACGGGGAGAGGACCGCGTCGACCCGCCCGCTCTTGTAGGACGAGGTCAGGATGTCGTCCATGCGCTTCTGGGCGGTGCCGCCGTCCCAGCGCAGGGTGGTGACCTGGTTCAGCTCGGTCTGGCCGGACTTGACGACGAGCTGCTTCTTGTCGATGTAGGGCTGCAGGACGTTCATCGCGCCCTGGAAGAAGTAGCGGGTGTTGTTGTCGTCGTTGGAGCCGGCGAACAGCTCGATGTTGAAGGGGCCCTTCTCGCTGCCGTCCTTCAGACCGAGCTTGTCGACGATGTAGTCGCCCTGGAGTGCGCCGACCTTCTCGTTGTCGAACGAGGCGTAGTAGTCGACGTTCTCCGTGCCGAGGATCAGGCGGTCGTAGGAGATCACCGGGATGTCGGCGTCCTTGGCCTGCTGCAGGACGTTGTTCAGCGACTTGTTGTCGATCGCCGCGACGATCAGCGCCTTGACGTCCTGCGTGATCAGGTTCTCGACCTGGGCGACCTGCTGGTCCGGGTCGTCCTCGCCGAAGACCAGCTTGGTCTTGTAGCCCTTGGACTCCAGGTCCTTCACGACGTTGTCGCCGTCGGCTATCCAGCGCTCGGAGGACTTGGTCGGCATCGCGATGCCGATGGTCGCTCCCTCGGAGCCCGACTTGTCCTCCTCGCTGCCGCCCTCGCCGCTCTGGCCGCAGGCGGACAGGGTGAGGGCGAGGGAAGCGGCGGTGGCCACGGCGGCGATGGCGGCTCTGCGATTACGCATGATCATCATCCTCGGTGTGTGTGCAGGGCGGCCCGGAGACGCGAAGTCACTTTCGGGCCAAGGGATTTGACGGTGAGGCTGCGGTGCGGGGCGGTGCGGTGCGAAGAGGTGCTGGGCAATCCCGAGAAAGGGGTGTGTGGGATTGTGCGCGTCTGTGTCTGCTTCTGTGAAGTCGAGTTTCCGGAACGTTATGACGAGATGCCGAACCTGCGCAGATCCCCCGGGAGCCGTGAACCGAGCGGGGCCATGTCGCCGTCCGCGCCGTGGCGGGCGAGCAGGTCCAGAGCGAGTCGGCCGCGCCGCACCCGCTCCTTGGCGCTGGCGAGGGTGACGTCCCGCATGTGGTGCCCGTACGGATAGATCCCGGGCGCCTTGGACAGGCCGAACTTCAGGTACAACGGCGCGCCGCGCCGGATCAGTTCGGCCACCTCGTACATCCGGACGTAGCCGCCGAGGTCGTCGGGGGCCTCGATGTACATGTCCATCGGGGTGGCCGAGACCCTTCTGATCTCGGTGAGATGATCGAGCGTCAGGTCGCTGGGCACGTTGACCGAGTCGGCGCCGAGCTGCTCGTACACCGCGTACGAGGCCGGGTTGACCGGTCCGATGAGCGCCGAGACCTTCAGGGTGGTGTCCTGCGGAATGATCCCGGCCGCCCGCGCCCGGTGCAGCGTCCACAGCACCCCCTCGTCGGCGACGAGCAGGCACTTGACGCCCAGCTCCGTCGCCCGTACGGCGTCCTCGACGCAGCCGGCGACCGCGTCGTGGCCCCGGGCGCGCGGTCCGGCGCCGCGCGAGTCGGTGCGGGTGGAGCCGCCGATGTCCCAGGTGCCGCGCGGACCGGTGAACAGGCAGAGCTCGATGTCCCGTTCGGCGGTGGCCTCGGCCATCTCGGTGATCTCGGCGTCGGTCAGCATCCAGACGCCGCTGCCCTGGCTGATCCGGTGGATCGGCACGTCCAGCCGGGAAGCCTCCTTCAGAACCACCGCCAGCGCCTCGGGCCCCTCGCAGGAGGGGACCTCGGTGCGCCAGCGGCCGCCGCCGGGAAAGGAGTGCGGCGAGGCGTCGGCGGGGTCGGGGGCGGGAGCGCCCAGGCCGAGCGCGGTGAGCGCCTGCTCACCGGGCCTGCGGGCTGCCTTGGCGGAAGCGTCGGTCACAGGATGTCCTTTTGTTCGGTATATCGGACGAGGTTCGCGACCCGTGGGAGGG
>NZ_LIQT01000159.1 GCF_001418415.1 Streptomyces hirsutus | reverse complement strand
CGGCGACCTCGACGGCGACGGCGCCCTCGAGTTCGTCCTCAAATGGCAGCCCACCAACGCCAAGGACAACTCCCAGTCCGGCTACACCGGCAACACGATCGTCGACGGCATCCGGCTCGACGGAACCCGGCTGTGGCGCATCGACCTGGGCCGCAACATCCGCTCCGGCGCCCACTACACCCAGTTCCAGGTGTACGACTACGACGGCGACGGCAGGGCCGAGGTCGCCATGAAGACCGCCGACGGCACCCGGGACGGCACCGGCGCCGTCATCGGCAGCTCCTCCGCCGACCACCGCAACTCCAGCGGCTACATCCTGTCCGGCCCCGAGTACCTGACCATGTTCAACGGGCAGACGGGCAGGGCCATGGGCACCGTCGACTACGTCCCGGCCCGCGGCACCGTCTCCTCCTGGGGCGACTCCTACGGCAACCGCGTCGACCGCTTCCTCGCCGGCACCGCCTACCTCGACGGCGCCCGGCCCTCCCTGATCATGGCCCGCGGCTACTACACCCGTTCCGTCGTCGCCGCCTGGGACTGGCGGAACGGCGCCTTCACCCGGCGCTGGACCTTCGACACCAACTCCTCCACCAACAGCGGCAAGGGCTACGACGGCCAGGGCTCCCACAGCCTGTCCGTCGGCGACGTCGACAACGACGGCAAGGACGAGATCGTCTACGGAGCGATGGCCGTCGACGACAACGGAAACGGCCTGTGGACCACGAAGACCGGCCACGGCGACGCCCAGCACCTCGGCGACCTCGACGCGTCGACCGCCGGCCTGGAGTACTACAAGGTCTCCGAGTCGACCTCCCAGCCCGCGGCCCTCTATATCAACCCGGCCAACGGATCGGTCCGCTGGAAGCTCTCCGCCTGCTGCGACAACGGGCGCGGAGTCGCCGGCGACATCTGGTCGGGCAACTCCGGCCCCGAGATGTGGTCCTCCTCCGACGGCAGCGTCCGCGACGAGGGCGGCGGCACCAAGGGCCGCAAACCGTCCTCCGCCAACTTCCTGTCCTGGTGGGACGGCGACCCGGTGCGCGAACTCCTGGACGGCACCCGCATCGACAAGTACGGCACCTCCTCCGACACCCGCCTGCTGACCGGATCCGGGGTCGCCTCCAACAACGGCACCAAGGCCACACCCGTGCTGTCCGGCGACATCCTCGGCGACTGGCGCGAGGAGGTCGTCTGGCGCACCGGCGACAACACCGCGCTGCGCGTCTATTCCACCCCGCACGACACCAACATCAAGATCACGACACTGCTCCACGACACCCTGTACCGCACCTCGCTGGCCTGGCAGAACACCGCCTACAACCAGCCGCCGCACACCGGCTTCTTCCTCGGCGACGGCATGCCGACCCCGCCGCGTCCGGCGGTCTACACGCCCTGAGCGCACGGACCCCGAACAGAACTGCGGGGCACGTACGGCCGGACCGGCCGTACGTGCCCCGCGGGCTCACCGCTCCTCAACCGGTCACGCCACCGTGCAGGCCCGCCCGTCGAGGGCGAAGGCCGACGGTTCCGTGTTCGTCGCCGAACGGCTCGCCGTGAAGCCGAACCCGACCGACGAGCCCGCCGCGACGGTGCCGTTCCAGTCGGCGTTGCGTACCGTCACCGCCGGGCCCGACTGTGCGTGAACCCCGTTCCAGAGCTGCGACACCCGCTGCCCGTCCGTGAACGACCAGGTCAGCGACCAGCCTTTCCAGGCGTCCGGCCCGGTGTTGGTCACCTGGACCTGGGCCTGGAAACCGTCGGACCACTGGTTGGTGATCTCATAGGTCACCTTGCAGGCCCCCGTCGGCTCAGGATCCGGGTCGGGGTCGGTACCTCCGCCACCGTCGTCCCCGCCCCCGGTGTCCGAGGTGTCGCCGTAGACGATCCCGCGGCCGTTGGTCGCCACGTACACCCTGCCGTACACCCGGGGGTCACCGGTGATCGCGGCACCGGTCCAACCCCACTGGTGGGCGTCGTCGTTGATCCGGGTCCAGCTCCGCCCCTGGTCCGTCGAGCGGAAGATGCCGCGTACGCCGTCGATCTTCGCGCTGGTGAAGACGGTCTGGTACGAGGCGCCGGGGGCCGCCTTGCCGAAGCCGACGGTGTCCGCCTCGTCGACGCCCTGCAGCTCGGTGAAGCTCTGTCCGCCATCGGTGGAGTGCCACAGCCCGTACGTCCCGCCGCTCTCCCCGCCGGCCAGCCAGATGTCGCCCTTGGCGCCCGGCAGCGCCTTGAACCGCACACTGTCACCGCTCGGCAGACCGGTCGCGGGGGAGGCCGTGAAGGTGGCGCCGCCGTCCGTACTGACGTAGAACTTTCCGGACCTGAAGCCGTAGAACGTCTTCGGGTCCACCCGGTCGGACTCGACGACCGCCCCCTCGGGGATGCCGCTCGACGCCGACCACGAGGTGCCGAAGCCGGTCGTGTGGTGCACCCCGGCGCCCCGCGGGCTCCACACGAAACGGCTGCCGTCGGCACCCGCGGCGACCGTGCCGCCGCCGCTGACCCCCGAAGGGTCCGTGCCCGCGAACCAGTGGGCGCCGTTGTCGGTCGAGAACGCGATGTGCGGGCCGGAATCCAGGTCGCCCGCCCGGACCACCGTGTTCGGGTGGGACTCGGCGAAGTCCAGACTCGTGGTGGCGGTGAAGTTCGGCTGGGTGAACATCATCGACGGAACCTTCGTCAGGTCCGTGTGCCGGAAGCCGCCGATGTCCAGAAGCCCGCTGAGCAGCGGGGCGCCCGACGAGGGAGAGACGAGGTCGTTGACCGCCGTCTCCTCCAGGCCGCGCACCATCGGCGTGATGGTGAACGTGGTGTCGCGGTCCCAGTTCGTCAGGTTCTCCGTGCCGTAGACGGTCGCGCCCGTCCCGTACATCATGCGGTCCGGGTCGAACGGGTCGATCTCCAACGCCTCGGTCATCCACCCCAGTTTGGGCGTCTGCTCGGGTGGCGACGGGTTGGCGCCCCAGGTCAGCCACGGCACGGACGAGACGTCCATGGTGTAGCGGTTGGCCCGGTTCGGGTACGAGGAGTAGTCCCACGCCCGCGTCCACGTCGCCCCGCTGTCCGTGGAGCGGAAGATCTGGGTGTCCGGCCACCAGGAGCTGTACGCCGTCGCCATGAGCGTGCCCGGGTTCTGCCGGTCCACGGTCAGTCCGCTGAATCCGTAGTAGGTGTCGGCCTCGGCGACCGGGCTGATGTCGGTCCAGGTGCCGGTCGCGGTCGTGTACCGCCACAGCCGGCCCTTGCCGCCGTCGTACGGCCCGCCCTTGTCGCTGTACGCGAGGTACAGGTGACCGTTCTCGGTGTCCAGGACGCCCTTGTGCGCCAGCTGCCCGGTCGGCTGCCCGGCCACCCGCTGCCAGGTGGCACCCGCGTCCGTCGACCGGTACACCGCGTTCTCCGTGTCGGCGACGCCCACGTAGATCGTCCGGGTCGCGCTGCCGGGCGTGCCCGTCGACTCGTCGAAAGTGACCCAGACGATGCCTTGGTTGTCACTGGCGTACCCGGAGGTGTCACTCGGATCCTGCACGTAGGTGCCCGGGTTCGGGAAGGCCGTCACCTTCGACCAGCTCGCGCCCGAGTCAGTCGAGCGCCACAGGCCCTTCCCGCTGGGCGCCCCCAGGTACAGCACGCTGTTGCGGTGCGGGTCGACGGCCAGGCGTTCGCCCATGCCCCGCCCCGGCATGTTGCCGCCCAGCTTGAACGGCAGGTCGGCCTTCCGCCAGCTGGCGCCCCGGTCCGCGGAACGCAGCACCGCGCCGTTGTTCGGGTCCCAGTCGTTGGTGTACGTGCCGGCCGCCGCGTACACCCGGTCCGGGTCGACCGGGTCGGAGGCGAGGCTCACCACGCCGGTGTGCCCCCAGTCGTCCCAGCCGACCGAGTCCAGCAGCGGCGTCCAGCTCTTCGTCTGCTCCTGCCACCGGTAGGCGCCGCCGATGTCCGTGCGGGCGTACGCCAGGTTCCGCTCGCTGCGGTTGAAGACGATGCCGGGGACGAAGCCGCCGCCGTCGATCCGGGCGTTCTTCCAGGTGTACGTGTCGGCGGCGAGCGCGGACCGGGCCGGCGCGTCGGCCGCGGCGGCGGGCCGGTCGGGGGGAGCGGCGGCGAGGG
>NZ_LIQT01000158.1 GCF_001418415.1 Streptomyces hirsutus | reverse complement strand
GTCTTGGACAGCGGCACACGGGCCGACGGCAGCGGGGCGACCGCGGGCTGGAAGGGCGCGAGGGCGGGCACGTCGGGGGTGCGGTCGGCATGCTTGTTGCAGGTGTTCACGGCCTGGCGCAGCGAGGTGTGCGGCGCGCGGATGCGGTGCCAACCGCCGGTGGAGTCCCCGGCGATGGCGATGCCGCGCGTCTCGGCGGGGATCTGGATGGCGGCCAGGACGGCATCCGGGGCGATGTCGCCGAAGGCCATGTTCGCGCTGGTCTCGTCGTTGACGCGGTGGGCGGTACGGCCGGTGAGCTGGGCGCGGAGCATGGTGATGCCCTTGCCGAGTTCGGAGCCGAAGCGCTGCCCGCAGATCTCCAGGTAGACGCCGGCCGCGCGGCCGAGCTGGGCCAGGCGGACCAGGGCAGTGATGATCCGGTCCCGGCGCTTCTCCTCCTCCTTACTGGCGAACAGCGCGAGTTCGGCAACCTCGTCGACCAGGACCACGACCGGCACCGGCCGCAGGTCCTCGGGCAGGTCCCAGATGTCGGCGGCGATCTCGGCATCCGGCACGTCAGCAGTGATCCGCTGCTCGGCCCGGATGAGCCGATACACCTCCCCCATGTGCGACACCAACGCCTCCAGCAGCTCCAGCGCGGTATCCGGATTGTCGGCCAGCGCGGAGAACCGGCGGGCCAGCGGGAACAGCTCCACCCCTTGCTTACAGTCGATGCCGACCAGCGCGACGTGTTGCGGGGCGAGGCCGGCGACGAGGTTGCGCTGATAGACGGACTTGCCGGACTCCGTGGCTCCGAGGGTCAGGCCATGCGGTACGGCCCGGTAGTCGCGGTAGTGGACCGAACCGTCCTCCCGCAGGGCCACCGGGACCCGCATCGGGCGGGCGTCGGTCTCTGGGGGCATCTGCACCCGCTTGAGCACGTCGTATCCGGTCATCCGGATCTCGACGACACCCGAGCGCAGCTCACGGGAGGTGACGCCGTACATCCCGAAGGAGTGGCGCAGCCGGTCCGTGGCGGCGGCGACGTCGAAGGCGTCCTGACCGGGGCGGAGCTTGAGCCGGAGGACTAGGCCGGTGCGGGTGGGCCGCAGGCGCAGGATGCGCGGTGAACGGGACTCCGGCGCCGGACGGTTGGCCATCCGGGCGAGCGCCAGACGCCAGCGCGAGGGCGGGACCGTCAGGCCGCAGGCGTCCATGACCGAGGCGTAGCGGACCAGGACCCGCGCGGCGGCGAGGGTGACCCCGAAGGTCAGCCAGTACCAGGCGGGGCGCCGCCACCGCAGGAGACCCGCAGCGGCGACGACCACCAGCAGTAAGACCGTCGGCCATGTCATGGCTCAGGCCGCCTTGGGTGCCGAGCCCGCAGCGGCCAGCGAGGTGACGGCGACCGCGCGGAAGGCGATCCCGTGCCGCTTCTGGCCGTTGAACTCGTTCTCCCACGGCCGGGCGATCAGCCCGGTGAGTGCGACCGGGGTGCCCATGGTCAGCTCACCGGAGATGCCGGTCTCGGGGACGGTGATGGAGAGGATCTCCACCTCGTCGTTGGCCGCGAACATCACGTCGACCGTCATCAGCTTGACGCCGGTCTCGATGTCGGTGGCGATCTCACCGGTACGACGGTCCTTCACCTTCGGCTGCGGGGTCTTGGCGACCATCACGATGGCGGCGGAGGTGTCGACGGGAATCTGACGCACAGCAGATCACTCCTATAGAGAGGTTGGACTCCGCCACTCATGCACATGAGTGACATGAAGAAGAGTGCCCGACTCCTATACATGAGTCAACCCGCCGCGAGACAGAACTCACGACGGGTTACAGGAAGTTGAGCGCGCGTCAGTCGGCGGCAGGGATCCGATACTCGAAAACGAACTGGTCAGCAGCCATGAGCGTGTCACAGACCTCGACCACGAGACCCTCAGTCGTACGAGCCTCCCGGATCAGGTGAACCACCGGCGCCCCCGGGCTGAGGACCAGCTCCGAGGCCTCCACCTTGGTGGCCGGACGCGCTTGCAGCGTCTCGACGAACTCGGCGAACTCATGCCCATGGTCTTCGAGTCGGGCGTAGATGCCACCGCCGCCGGGATTCTCGGCGAACAGCTCCGGGATCTCCTTCACCACGCCCCACGGAAGGTAGGAGGTGGCAGTCTCGACCGGCGTGCCGTTGCGGAAGTAGAGACGCCGCCGCGCGAGAACCTGAGTGCCGGCGGGGACGCCCAGTCGCTGGGCGGCATCCTCGGGGGCCTCCATGGGGCCGATGTAGAGGACGCTCACCTTGGCCGTGGCACCGGACTGCGCGGACTCCGCGAGATACGCGGCCTTGCCTCCCTGCCGGAGCGAGCGCCGGAAGCGATCGGAGGAGCGGTGCCGCACCGGCGGCCGGTCCTTCACGATCGAGCCCTTGCCGTGCCGGGTCTCGACAAGCCCGCTCGCCCGCACCTCGACCATGGCCTTACGGATCGTGCCGCCCGAGACGCCGTAGCGCTCCACCAGTTCCGATTCACTCGGCACCATGTCACCGGGCTTGAGCACACCGGCCCTGATCTGCCGCACGATCTCATCGGCGATCTGCACATACCGAGGCCCCGACCTGCCCCCCTCTACCGCAGTTCCCATAGCCCTTCTCTGCCTCCTATGCTCCTGTACATGAGTCAATCACAGGAAGCAACGTCCCCACCCCTGCACTCCGTATCCGTTGCCGGAGTCGTGGTGCGCGAGGACGGGCGCCTCCTGGCGATCCGCCGAGCCGACAACGGCACATGGGAGCTCCCCGGCGGCGTACTCGAACTCAATGAGACCCCAGAGGCCGGCGTCGCCCGCGAGGTCCTGGAGGAGACAGGTATCCACGTCGAGGTGGACGAACTCACCGGCGTCTACAAGAACACGACCCGAGGCATCGTGGCCCTGGTCTTCCGCTGCAAGCCCTCCGGCGGCACCGAGCGCACCTCTGACGAGTCGACAGCCGTCTCCTGGCTCACGCCCGACGAGGTCAGCGAGCGCATGGCCGAGGTCTACGCTGTGCGGCTACTCGACGCGCTGGACGAAGCGGGCCCTCACGTCAGGAGCCACGACGGTCGCCACATCCTCGGTGAGTCGGCATGACCGGGCAGGCCGAACTTCCCAAACCCAGGCCGCTACGTGAGCTGGACACGGTGTACGACTTCCTTGACGACGTGCGCCTACGGCCGAACATGTACGTACGAGGCCGTTCCATCCTGCATCTCCAGTCGATCCTGTATGGATACAGCGTCGCCTGCGAGATCCATGGAGTTCCGGCGGTAACAGACTTCGACCCCCTTGGGCCGTTCAGCAAGTGGCTCTGGCCTCGCTTCGGTATGCAACACTCGAGTCTCGGCTGGGCCATCGAGATCAAGAGGGCAGCCGATGCAGCAGGCGTCCCACCGCTGGACATGTTCTTCGACCTCTTGGACGAGTTCCGCGCTGGACGCGACGACGTCCCCCAGGACGCTGTCTAGTCCCAGAGGGATAAGACTTTCCCTACTTCATCAAGGCCCGCGCACGGCGCGGGCGCGCGCCGCCTTGCCGGCGGGGCCACCGCCCTGTCTTCGCCAGCGGCGGCCCCGCCCGGCGGCGCGCTACGTGCAAGCGGGCAAAGGCGAAACGTCATCCGCGGCCACAAGATGATGCCTCCGGCGGGGCGCTCAGGCTCCGAGATGGACGGGGCGCCGTTCGCGAGTACCGGCCGAGTGTGGCGTGAGCAGGGGAGCTCCCATCCCGTCTGCCATCGACCCAGGCAGAGCCGAGCAGACGCGGCCCAGGGCGTCAAGGTCGTTCGTACAGTGGCGCGCTCCACCTTGACGCCCTGAACCACGCCCGCTCCACGGTGTGTGGGTCGACGGCAGACGGGATGGGAGCTGGGGCGAGTGGTGGGTTGCGGGGGCGCATTTGACCGGCGCATGCCCGCGCTCTACCCGATTGACACGTGCAGTGCCACACTGATCACTCCATGCTACGGGGAGGGTGTCATGCGCTTTAGTGAGGCTTTCGACCTGCCGACTACCTCAGCAGACGACTGGTTCGATACTTTCCTCCCCGCCGACACCGCGCTCTTTATCGACCCATTCTTGATCTGGGACGAGAAGAAAGGGCACTGGGCGGGCGCACACGAGCACCTCATCGACTTCTTCGAGATGATTTTCGAGCTAGTCAAGGAATCGGAAGGTAACGAAAACAGCATATCGTGGAGGCAGGCACAGAAGTTACTGCTCTTCCCCGAACCCTATGAGTTCTGCCTGGGAGTCTCAGAGGGAAGCCCCCACGGCGCCGGCTCCGGCAAGGGCCTTCAAAAAGAAATGCTCGAGGGCGTGAAAGTGGCAACTGGCCTGGGCATAGGCCGGATCGCCCACATGGAGATGCTCACCCTTTTTCAAGGCGGGATGGGCGTCGACCGTCTTAGCGACATGACATGTAACATCCTCAAGAGCTACTTCATCGAGTACACGCAAAAGGTGGCAAGGCGACACGGAATACCGGTACAGCCAGCCAAAGTCGCCAATGCTACCTGGGATCGAGAGTTCTACCGATGGAAAGAGGGGACTTTCGATCTACCGATCAACCCCTATATCGGAAAGCCTGTCATCCTCACGCCTGAGCGATTCCTCCGGCAGATGCCTGTCGCTACACCTAATGGCTTCTGGAGTTACGCATGGTCAACGGCCAGCGAGGAGCTTCGAGGCGACCTCACCTTTGACATTGCCCGCAACGTAAGTCGCCGCGAGAAGGCCAAACTAGCCCGCCAAAACCCCGATGTCGTCGCCCTATACCTGAGGCAACTAGAGGAAGAGGAGAAGAAGCCATACTCGGTCAGCGATGATCCAAATCTGATTGTCAAATGGTACGAGCTTGGATCTAAGCTCACGGAAGGTAAACCTCTCAGCTTTGTCGCCAAGAATCCAGACGAGTTCGAGCGGTTCATCGAAGTAATCATCGATAATTTCCGGCACAGCATCGAAGAGCAAGACGGATGGCAGCTCCTCTGGAACAAAAATCACGGCCGGGAAGAACGGGCAGCGCAGGCCCTCTTTCGAAGCTGCGTGATTCACTACTGCCGCGCCAACGAAATTGACCTGACGGGTGAATCGAACGCAGGAAGAGGTCCAGTTGACTTCAAATTCTCGCAAGGATGGTCGCGGAGAGCGCTAGTCGAGATTAAGCTAGTCCGTAATAGTAAATTTTGGGACGGCGTCCTGGCCCAGCAGCCTCAGTACCAGGTATCCGAAGAAGTCACCCGAGGATTCTTTGTGGCAGTCGGTTACACAGACGCTCACTGCCATCCCGACCTCAAAAAGAAGATCGACGAGGCAGCTCAGCTCGTATCTCGACACACCGGTAAGAGGATCACGGGCATGCTGATCGATGCGAGGCAGAAGACCTCAGCATCGAAGCTTCATAATGACGAGCTGTCTTCCGAACTGAAGCGCGACAAGCCTGAGGGCGACGAAGATCCGTCTAGCAGCGCGCCGGCCAGTGACTAGCTACAGCATGTGGCGACCCTGCCCCATCCCCGCCCAATAGACCAGGGACTTACGCGCAATCGCGGGTACCAAAGGGAACCCTACGCGACGAAGACCCCCGACCAATTTCGTTGGTAAGGGGTCTTCAACGTGCATTTTGGGTGTGGGGATTTGAACCCACGGTGACTCAGGTCACGTGCGCGAAGCACTACTTCACGATCTCACACATAAAGAGGAGAAGGCGTAACCGTTCCGGAGCATTTCACCATTAGATGAATGTGCCGTTGAAGTCGAAGTCGTCAGCCGAGCACCTCTCCCACAGAGAACGGACCTGGGGAGTAAAGTCCGGATTGATGCGTCGCGCGATCGTCAGGATTCCCGGAACCTCGTAACCGGCAGATTTAAGGGCATAGGCAGCACTCTGCGCCGTAGCTCCGGTTGTGTAAACGTCGTCGAGCAAAAGAACTCTACGCCCAACACCTTGAGAGGTGCATTCGAATCCATCTCGGTGTGCGAAGCGGTGACGCAATGGCCCTTTGCCACGTACCAAAACATCAAGTAGAGGCGGGCCAGCATTCGTGCACTCATACACTCCACAAAGAGGATGTGGTACTGCACCTTTGGTCGAAGGGACGACGCAAACACCATCGATCGCTCCCCAAACTTCCTCGATGTTAGGCATTTGCGCATTGAGGAATCTGGCGAGAATCTGAGTCAGCTTGACTCCATATGCCGGATCGTATTCATCCCCACCACTGGGCTTGTAGAACTTGAGCCAATCACGAAGCTCCGAAGGCTTCTCATAGAGGGAAATCGGAACAACCGGCCAGACCTCACCAAGCGCGGCCTTCACGTCTCGACAGTTGTGGCATACGTCGCCACCGGAGCTGGCCCAACTCCGACAGTGCCGACAGACACCAGCTCCCCCCATCGGAGGTGGCACAAGGTACTTCGCGATGTCTTCGCCGTTCGCATCATTCTGCAAACTCGAGCTGTTCCCCATTACTGCCGCCCCTCATGGCCGCGATAACTTCATCGCAACTTTCTACCATGGACACGTTGTCCTGTCTGGCGAAATCTCGAGCCCATTCTTGATCAGCTAGTGCGGGGGCCCAGAGCAACACTGGCCGGCCCTGCCTCAGGGACGCTTCGGCTTCAGAGCGTGTGCCGCTTCTCTTCGCCGCATCCATGATCAGGCTTACCTTCGCCAGCGCACTGATCACAGAGTTTCGGAGAGGGAAGCTACTCGATGTCGGTGGGGAGAATGGCCGGAACTGGGAAACCAAGGCCCCGTTCGCCTCTACTGCTTCTGCTAGCCTCCTGTTACTCGCCGGTTGCACCTGGTCAATTCCGTGCCCGAGCACTGCGACTGTCCGACCTCCCCCCGCGAGAGCTCCTTCGTGCGCCGCGGCATCGACTCCTAGCGCCAGTCCCGATACCACGGTATGCCCAGCCGAGGCGAGCTCCGACGAGATGGCAGATGCTGCAGCTATAACGCTCGGCGAGGTGCGACGACTTCCAACAATCGCGACGGCACTTTCATCTGCAGCCAAAAAAGTTCCGCGAGTAAAGATAAAGGGCGGCCTGTCGTACGCAACCTTCAGGTTTCGTGGATAAGCAGTATCTAGAACCGTTACTATACGAACAGATGGATACGTGACCTCTAGATCAATGAGCCTTCGCTTCCAGAATTTCACCCTATATTCTTCAACGTTGTTCTTGACGTATTCAGCGAGATATCCTAGACGACCTGACGGCATGATCTCAGATTCAGAAAATGCTTCCAGTGAAGGGTATTCATACAGAAGAGAAGAAAGATCACGTGCGTCAGCAGGAACGACTTCTGACGCGGCCATCAGAAATGCGTGTGCAGCGGAGAATTTCATCATGCTCACACCTTACCAGTGGGGTCTGACAAGCTACCCAAAAACATCGCATGCAGAATCATGCGTTTGGCCGCCCTAATAGCAACCCTAGGGTCCAAATCAGCGAGCAGGTCCCAGTCAGATTGCATAAATAGACTGTTCGCTGCACCTACATACGAAGCATCCGTCGAAAGTGCTTCCCAGATGCTCCGCGCCGCTCCCCCAGCAGCCGCAATCGGGATTACGGGCACCTTGTACTTGGCTGCGCATTGCGCTTCGATCTTTGTGCGTTCTCCGCCGCCGAGAATTACCAGTGCCCGACAATTGGAAATAACTTCCTCGCGGAGTCTTTCCACTGGAAACTCTGTGAAAGTAGCCGTCCCCATACGTTGCGGCAACTCGGGTACAGCAGTATCTCGCTGACGGAAAAAGAAACGCATGCGAGCGGGATCGTACCGGCCTTCTGCCTTGAGGGTTCGCCCTAGAGCAAAAGACACGTTCATGCCGGCCGGGCCAGCAAGGGAAACGACCTCAACTGCTGACTCCACCAACTCATAGCCGAGGAGCTCGTCATGCTTGTGCTGTGTTAGTTCATCCGTGACACTTCCAGAAACGAACAGCCACGGATCTCGGGTCCTTTGAGCCAATCGCCTTAGCAACGGGTTAAGCTCAGAGAAGTCTTCAATCTCCACGACCGCTACACCCGACTTCTCAAGGTCAGCCACCTGGTGACCGTAGAGTGCCAACTCGCTTCGGCTCGTAGGACGCTTGAGGACCGTGAAATGTTCGGGCGCTCCAAGGTTCACGCGCGTTCTAGCCAACCGAAGCAACACCTCCACATTCGGATCCGTGAAACTGAAACCTAGAAATAGAATCGAGCGAGTCAAGTACGTAGCAGTAAGAGAGGACCAAATTCGCGGATGCGTGTACTCGTACTGCTCATAATCTTTGCGTGTAATGACTGGCGGAGAAGACCAACGTACAGGAGTTCCCGGCACCAGACTGCCGTGCATTTTAGTAACTCGCATCCCACCAATGGAACGTTCGAGCAAGTCATCGTCTTCGGCAATCACACGGACGTCCGGCATCGATTCCTCGATTAGCCAATCATAGTTGGTGGTCCAAATCTCGGAGACAGGGATTTTCGCGATCTCAGCGTGTCCCTGTGTCGGCGACGCGCCCGAAGAGGCTAGTTCATGCAGGATGTGCTGTTCCAGCGCCTCCCGTCCTCCAGGTACCGACTGCACGAAGTATTGGGCAACCAGAGGCAAGTCTGTAAGTGAGGCAGGAATCTTTGCCGTAGCTCTAGGTGCTTTTAGAAGGCCATTCCAGTCAACATGCCCGGCAGCCCGCGAGAGACCGGCACCAACGAACAGGGCAGCATTACCGGCAAGCGCAGCTGCACCAAAATTCTGCAAGAGGAGATGCTCACTGATCGGCATGCCTTGAGAGTAGCGGCCGAGGCAGCGTTAACGGCATGCAGGTAGGTCATCGGCTGACAGGCATGTGTCCTTGCACGCCGTCCAAGGCGCGAGGCATCTGCACCTTCGTCGCGCCATCAGCAGCTCATCGGACAGGAGGACACTTGTCTAGTCCCGCCGTCGGACCAACCTGGCATCCTCTTCCAGCGCATCCTCGCAGGCGGCCACATGCGCGCCCGTGTGAGCCAGCAGGTAGATCGTATGGAGGTCCGAACCACGATGGCTCAGTAGGTAGTCCGCGCAAGCAGTAACCATGACTTGGGCAGTATGAGGAAAGTCGCTGTTTCCACCTCCCGTCCCGAGCAGCGGAAATAGCACGGATCGTAGCTTTTCTCCCTCGCGGTTCAATCGATCGATTTCAGAGAGAACAGCTCTAACGCAGTTTTCGATATTTTGGACAGGCCTGTATCCTTTCCCTGGTTCGCCTTCGACGGCAGCTACATGAAGGACCCTTCTTACTCTATGCGAATCGGCGATGTTACCAGCGGTGGTTACTAGTACTTGCCCAGCTGCCACGTGTGCTTGATTTGACATCAGGCTATCAAGCTCATCCGCGATTATGTCTACGACTACCTCCCCATACTGATCTTTCTGTGCTCCCAGAAAACGCACTGTCGCAGAGATCGTCGGTTCAGTCACTCGGGACATTTGCATGCGGGTGTTCTCCGAGTTAACCCATACATCAACTCCGGTCACGCCAATCAAATCTCCGGTAATGAAGCCGATCTCGTGCCGTCTTGCCTTATGCAGTTGATACAGCACTCGCTCGTGCCTAAGAGGCACTTCCCGAGTTATTCCATCATTTTTAGCTGCGACCTTTCTGCTTAACGACTCATTCTTTTTCTCAAGCTCTATGACGTTCTTCGCAAGCGCGTCAAGGTTTCGAGTCTTGGACAGCCAAGCGAAGGCGCTGATCAAAAAGAATCCTGCGAATCCTGCTGCCCCGCCTAGGCTGAAGCCAATTGCGCGACCTTCCGATACCGAGTCCGGAAAGGAAACAAAGAGGAGCAACGCCCCTCCCAGCGCATACAGGAGCACAACCGGAAGTTGCAACGCGTATTGTGCTCCGATCCGCGCAGGTTGCAACGACCATATCTGGAGGAGAATGCCCGATACCAGCATCAACATTGCACCAGCCAGCAGAACTAAGGTCACAGCATTTCTCCCTGAAATCTCTTGGTGGCAAAGATCAGGCGACAGACGAGCTGTCACCGAATGCCTGTTTTCTAGTCGCGCAACCTACCGCTACTGCAATACCCCTTAGCGCGTTCTCACATGACTACGGCCACATCGTTGCTCCGTGGTCTTCGCCAGCCCTGCCGCGCAGTGCGTCAGCCAGTTACTGCCGTCATTGGGCTCGCCTGCTTACCTCCATCGCTCTGTCGCCCTGCCGTCCCCCGTAACGTCGTCCACGCTGGCCGCGTTGTCAGCGCCGACTGGTAGATCTCGGACTATGACTCTTCCAGTCACTCCCGAACCGCACGTGGCTTTCTCGGAGTTGGAAACAGCAGACCTCATCATCGACGCGCCGTACGCGAGCGGAACAAACGGCAATACGGGAGATGATCCAATCTCCAATCCCATGAAGGGGGTTGTGCTCTTCCGCGGGCTGTTGGCCCCCGGCAGCCCCACCCTCACGTCAGACGATGAGCTAGCTCGACGCACTGCGCCAGGGTGGCCGCACCACCGTAGCTGCCGTACGTCAGTGGCTGGAGCAAAGCTTCCCCAAGCCGTAGCCACATGAACCAGGCGCGGACTACTTGTGGACCGGAGGAGCTTTAGGGCCAGTTCTCAGGCCTGTGAACTGCTGAGATACGTGAGACGGAAAGGGCCTCCGGAGTCGTGTGCCTGAACGGCGTGGCCGTCAGCCTGACATCCCCAGACAGCAACGACGCTACACAGGCGCCAGAGCCTGATAACGGGGAGGGGAACCCAAGCACCAGTCGGGTTCCCCTCCCATGGGTACGCGCTACGGATACCGAAGCTCACGGCCGCAGCCGTGCTCTGGGTCCCTTCCTTCAGGAGCGGTGAGCTCGGTGACCAGCAGGCGGTGGCCTCGGCTCGTTGCTACGCGAAGCGTCTCCCTCAGGGCTCCAGTCAGGTCCTTCACCAGTAGCCGCAGGTCGTCCGGCTCTGTCTCGGCGTCGGCAACCATGTCCAGCGCCTGGTCCAGAAGTTCGGTCGCCATGCCGAGTTGCACCGCTTCAATGTTGTCGGCCAGGCGGGACATGTGGCCACTGCTGTCATCGGTGCTGAGGAAGCAGGGCTTGCCGTCGGGCCCCGACCATGGGAGGAGCCGCAGCTCGTTCGACGCCGTCATCCTTCTGCCCCCCTCTCGTCGTTCAGGTAGTGGGTGGTGAAGACCGCGTCGGCGCGGTCCCCCGGGAGCACGAGGAGCGCGGCCTCAACCACGCGCCCAGTGGTATCGGCGGTCTGGCGTGTAATCGCGAGGACCGCCAAGGCAGAGCTGATACGCAGGGCGGATGCTTCCTCCGGTGTCGGGAGTCGCACGCTGACCCTCTCCCGAACTTCAGCCAGCGGCGGGCGTAGCTCCGTCAGTCTCGTCATCACGTCCTCATACGATGGCGACTCGCGGAGCATGGCGGCCGGCGCCAGGTCGCTGGGGACATAGATGCGGGTCAAGCTGTGCGGCTTCTCGTCCTCATGGCTGACGCAGAGGAACTCGGTCAGAGGACTACTGGTCGACACCATCAGCAGTGCCACCAGATGTCCACGGGCCCGAAGCCGGGTGGTGTGGACACTGACGCTCAGAGCTGCTGCGTCGGCAACGGCCCGCCCTCCGGGTGTCCGACCCCCTCCGACGTACGTGATTCTGTGAAGGGGGCGACGTACGAAGTTCCCCTTGCCGTGGACTTTCTCGACGAGGCCTTCCGCCTGGAGCACGGCGAGAGCGTTCCGCAGCGTCGGGGTGCTGACCCTGTATTGCGAGGCGAGGTGGGCCTCAGAGGGAAGGCGTTCGCCGGCACCGATCCGGCCGGTGGCGATCCGGTCCCGGAGGTCATCGGCGATAGCGTCGCGGCGAGAGGGCATGGACCGGATCACCGCCCCGCACTCTCAGGATGCGCACGGCAAGGAGCCGAGTCCCCGGGTGCATGGTCAGCCGCTCCCCCGACTCGAACACAATCTGTCTGGCTCCACCGGGCAGTTGGAAGAGGTCGATCACCCGGCACTGCTGACCGCCGACCTCGATGACGTCGCCGCGCTGCACGCTGGCCGAGGTGATCTCGACGGTGGAGGCCAGCGCGCCGCTGGGTGCCCGGCCTCTCACCGCGCCACCTCCGCCGCCGTGTCTCGAACAACAACCGTGTGGCAGGGGCAATCGCAGACCTCGTAGATCACCGGTACGTCAACCGGTGCTGTTGCCGGGGACGACTCCGCACATGCGCGGTGTGTACCGATACGGCAGGAGCTCGACCGGTAGGAGTCCGCTTTCACATCCACAGGGTGGGGCTGCTGACGAGGAGGCATCAGCGGTCACCCGCCGAGGCGAACCAGGGACCGACGAAGGGCGGGCAGGGCACAGCCGTCGAGCGGTGTCGCGCGCGTTCCTCACTGGCCAGCACGTACGGGCGGACGAGCGCGGTCTCCTCGCCCATCAGAACGTCCGTATGTTCGCTTCGCTGTCGCGGGAAAAGCGATACCCCGTAGGCCACCCCGGGAGGAACGGCCAATGGCCGCAGAGGCGTTGCGGGGCGGCGGTGCCGGCCCTTGTGGCGGTACCGCTCACCGATGCGCGTGACGGTACGACGGATACGATTGAGCACGCTGCTCAGCTCCTATCGCTGATGGCCCGGTCCCCCGACATCGCCCGTCGTGGGGACCGCTTTGTGTACGACCGCCCAGAGGGTGCGGCCGTTCATGCTGGTGGCGAGAAGCCCGAACCGATCGGCCTCGGCCACCACTTCCAGGACCTCCCTCCATGTCTCGGCGGGGAGCGATTCCGGCACCTCCGCTTCGATGGACGTGGATCCGTCGTGTTCCTCCACACGCGTGGCGAGCCCGACGGCCGATAACCGAGCCGCGATGACCTCCGCGCTTACTTCCGAAGCAGGCACAGGGCAGCCTCCGTCACCGGCGATCACTTTGAGTGAAGCTAGTTAACTAGATTAGAGCTAGTGGACTAGATTTTCCATATGCCTGAGCAGCCGCCCTATCTCCGCATCGCCGACGAACTACGGCGGCGGATCGCGGAGCACGAGTGGACAGCGGGGGACCGGCTTCCCTCCCGCGCCCAGATCGCCCAGGAGTGCGAGGTGGGCGAGAACGTGGTCCGCCGAGCACAGGAACTGCTGATCTCCCAAGGTGTGCTGGAAGGTCGCGCCGGTTCCGGTACCTATGTCGCCGAGCCCCGGCAGCGCGTCCGGGTGGTGCGTTCGTCGGCGCGCGAGCAGCCCCAGGGTTCCCCGTTTCGCGCGGACATGAAGGCCGTGGGCAGGCAGGGAGACTGGGAGAGCCGGACCGACGCCAAGGTCCCGGCGCCGACGGAGATCGCGGCGCGTCTCGGTATCGCCGAGGGTGACCTATGCGTCCGGACCGCCTACGAGTTCCTTGCCGACGGCAGACCGGTGCAGCTGTCGACGAGTTGGGAGCCGTACGACCTCACCGCCGGCACGCTCGTCGTTCTGCCCGAGGGAGGGCCGCACGCCGGGGCTGGCGTCGTGAACCGCATGGCCGCGATCGGCATCACCGTCAGCCATGTCGTGGAGCAGCCGGAGCCACGGCACGCGACCACCGAGGAGGCCTCGCTCCTCGGGATCCAGAAGGCCGCGCTCGTCACGCACATCCGGCGGACCTACTACAGCGACCAGGGGCAGCCCGTGGAGACCGCGGACATCGTGGTGCCAACGGCTCACTGCGAGATCGTCTATGAGATCCCGATCAACCGATAGCCCCGTTTAGGGTTCGCCATATGGCCGACGACGCTCCGTCTTGTCCTGAGTGCAGCCAGCCCCTGAAGTCGGGCGGTCTCGTGCTTTCCGGGCGAGACGACGACGGCCGGCGAACCTGCCGGGTGCTGTGGAGGTGCGCCGATCGGCACACCTGGTGGAGGTGGGCGGACCGGCCGGAGGAACCGTTGGAGGTCTGCCCAGTCCCGGAGCTGTTTCGGTGACATCCAACGTTGACATCAACGAGGCCGGACGGCGGCACACAGCAGCACCCCTGAGCGACCGTCGGACCAGCCGATGACGGCGCCAGAGGCGGGCGGGGATCGAACTCCTAAAGCGGGTGTCGCAGGTTCGAATCCTGCCGGGGGCACAGAGAAAAGGGCCAGCTCAGGAGGGCTTTCCTCCCAGGCTGGCCCTTCGTCGTATCCGGGGTCGTGCCACACGCGTGCCACTACGTCCACTCGGCAGCTCGTCGGAGCGGAAGGGATGCCCGCTACTCCGTGGCAAAGGGCGCGTATCCGTCCGGCACCTCACTGACCTGCAAGTCCGAGAAGAGCAGGGTGAGACGGTGCGCGTTGGTCTCGATGCGAACCTCATGGAAGTCGATCCCAACGGCTTGCGCCCAACGGCGGGTCGCTTCCGACTGAGGAGGACCTTCGCACCTGGGGACAAGGAGTGCCACTTCACACCCCAGACGTATCCGTCGAGGTCGACGCGGGCCGCGCCCTGGCTACGTCTATCGACTCGGACATCCTTCGCCGCAGGCCATGGCGCACGCCAGCCACGCTGAGTAGAGTGCCCTTCACCGACTTCAGGGGGCCGACGCTATGCCGAGACCGGTGGCGTCAAGGGCAAGGGGGCGACTGTGAGCCAGTGGTTCGTTGCTTACAACCTGCACGGCGGAGACCCAGTTGATCCGTCAAGCGTGGATGGTAAGAACAAGTACGACCGGGTACTTGATGCCCAGGAACGCACCCCTCGCAAGATGCGAAAGCGAGCACGAGCAGCTCGTGGCAAAAGTGGCGCTGATGCGGACCGTCGGCGTCAGGAGGAGCTCCGCCGAAACGGCCTGTTGTAAACGTGGAGCAAGCAGTGCGGTCGTACCCCTTGAGCCCCTCGGCGACCGGTGGATCTCGCGCGAGTTCTGACATCTACGACTGACATCAACGATGCCGAGCAGCCACTCCTAATGTCGAATGGATGGCCTTCGGACCAACCAATAATGGCGCCGAAGGCAGGTACGGTTCGAACTTTTGAAGGGGTGTCGCAGGTTCGAATCCTGTCGGGGCACCAGCCGAAAGGCCCCGGACCGATCATGGTCCGGGGCCTTTGACGGTTCGGTTTCAGGCGGCGTGCGGGGTGAAGGTGACCCGGGAGTCGCCCTCGTCGATGGCCAGGTTCAGGGTGCCGTCCAGGGCCTTGGCCAGGCGTCGCAGCAGCGGGAGCGTCGGCACGGTGTCGCCGCCCTCCATCCGGGACACCTGAGGCTGCGTCATCCCGGCCCGCTCGGCCAGCTCGGCCTGGGACAGACCGAGCTCGATCCGACGGTCGTAGACCGCCTGCCCGAGATCGCCGGCCAGCCGCGCGTCGACGTATTCCTGGTCGTACTCCACCGCCTCACCCGCAAGCTGCCGGGCCCGGCGCGTCCTCCACGTGCTGTGATTCATCAGCTCTCCTTGCGCCGCTCGTAGGTGTACTGGGCATGACCATGCTCGGCCTCGCAGACCTTCTGGGCCTGGTGCGCACGCTCGACTTCCGCCGCCTCACGCATCCTCGTCTTGCGGAAGACCGTCAGCAGAACGATCCGCTGCCCAGGAGCGAGCCAGTACGGGATGCGCACGGCCTCGCCGTCCAGCTCGAAGCGCAGCTCACGCAGTTTGCCGCCCAGGTGCCGCGAGTACGGCTCACCGAGCGTCGTCGGCTCGTCCAGCAGACGGTCCGTCTTGTCCTCCACCCGCCGGTAGAGACGAAACGGAAGCAGCTCCAGCCAATCCCGCACCTCGGGTTCGATCTCGATCTCCCACCGCTCCATCATGCAATCAACGGTATATACCTCCAATTGCATAGCGCAAGCCTCCACGGACCTCCGCGGCCCATGTCTCCCCTGGCCGCGCGCCCGCGGCCTGCGACAAGAGGTCTCCCCTGCAGCCGGCCCGGAACGGATTCAGCACACATGAGGCCGGGAAACCCCGCGGACACATGAGAACTGCGGAGGGGTGTTTTCCCAGGCGAGGCACCCTGCTACCACTTTTTCCGCAGGTCACAGACCTGCCCAGGGAAAACTCCTAAAGCGGGTGTCGCAGGTTCGAATCCTGCCGGGGGCACAACGCATTACCGCCCTGACCTGCATCGGAGCATCAGAAATGCCCCTCGGAGTAGATCTCCGAGGGGCATTTTCACCTTCCATGGGAACGTATGGGAACGCGCTGTCAAGCAGCATCCTCCGTGGGAACCTCACCGTCTTCCGAGGGAACGTCAGGCCTCTCCTCCGGTTCCTGGGTGACGTCCCGCAGCGCTGGTGAGCTGCGTGGAACCAAAGCAGGGGGCCTCGGCTTGGGCTTCCTCGGACTGCGGCAGTACCGAGGTGTACGTGTCAGCGGTCAGCGAGTAGGAGGAGTGCCCCAGCAGTTTCTGGATGGCCTTCATGTGCAGGCCGGCGGCCAGAGACAGGGTCGCCGCGCAGTGCCGCAGGTCGTGCAGCCAGAGCCGCCCCGGACCCGGGCCCTGCCGCCGCGGCGTTCCTTTCGGCGATCGACGCGGGCGAGTTGGAGAGGCATGTGCTGTCCCGGCACGGCCGCCGTCACTGTGCCGCGTCGCCAGTGCCCCCGCTATCAGCTATGCCCATCAGCTTGGTCAGCCGGGTCAGGCCGTCGACAGTCGCGTCATGGTAGGCGTAGCTGTAGGTGGGGGTATTGAGCGCGAGTGTGAGGAACAATTCCACCCTGCCTCCGAGCTGGAGGACGACGTGGCCCAGGCCGACCACTTCGGAGGCGATGTCGCCGAAGCAGTGGACGCCGAGCAGCTTGCGATCATCGGCGCGGAAGATCAGCTTCAGCAGCCCGCCGTGTCCGGCGATCGCCCCGCGCGGGGTAACGGCCAGGTCGCAGCGGCCCACCGCGTAGGGGATGCCGGCGGCCTGGATCTGTTCTTCGGTCGCCCCGACGCCGGCGACTTCGGGTAGGCCGTAGACGGCGCTGCTGGCGGTCTGGTCGATCTCCACGCCGAAGACGAGTCCGCAGGCGTGGGCTGCTGCTGCGCGTCCTTGCTGCATGGCGTTGGAGGCGAGCCCTGGTTTGACCACGTCGCCGGCTGCGTAGATCCCTGGAGCGGTCGTCCGGTAGTAGCGGTCGACGATGATCCGGCCGCGGGCGTCGAGGTGCACGCCGGCCGGTTCGAGGCCGAGGCCTTCTGTGTTGGGGGCGCGGCCGGCGGCGAACAAGACGGCGTCCCCGGTCAGGACGGTGCCGGTCGAGAGCCTGACAGTCAGCCGGCCGTCGATGCGGCTCACCGTGTCTGCGCCGGCGCCCAAGACCAGCTGGACTCCGCGCCGCCGGAACTCGTCGGCCACCAGCCCGGCCAGTTCGCCGTCGATGTTCGGCAGCAGGCGATCGGAATTGCTGATGAGTGTGGCCGGGACGCCCAGCGCGGTGAACACGGTGGCGAACTCGACGCCGATGGGGCCGCCGCCAACGATGACGATGTGTTTCGGGACGGTGCGAAGCGAGTAGATCGCGTCGGAGTCGTAGACGTCCGGATCGTCGAAGGGAATGCCCGGGTAGTGCGTCGGGCGTGACCCCGTCGCTATCAGGACCGCGTGCGCCGTGACCTCGCGCGCCAGTCCGTCGGGCGAGGTGATGTGGACGGTACGGTCCGCGTCGAGTCGGGCGGTTCCCTGGAGGTAGGCGATGCCGCGTACGACGAGCCGGTGTGCGACGGCTTCCTGCAGCACGTCGCGCACATGCTCGATTCTGGCGCGGAGGGTGGGCATCACCGCCTCCAACGGCGCTGCCGCCCGGACGCCGTAGACCTCCTCCTGGCGGTAGCCGGTCAGGTAGAGCGCGGCTTCGCGCAGAGCCTTGGTGGGCGCGCCGCCGGTGGTCGTGACCACCCCGCCGGGCGTGTTCCGCTCGACGATGAGCACCTTGCGCCCGAAGACGGCCGCGAGCTCGGCCGCGACCTCCCCGGCCGGGCCTGCGCCGATCACCACCAGGTCGTAGCTGTCGTCCATGGCTGCATTTCCAGTCCTACGTGTCGGGGTCAGCAAGCCATGAGTCGGTCGGCCATGAGTCGGTCGGAATGACGCGGTGGGGCAGGGCCAGTGCGCGGGTTGCCCGGTGCGCGTGATTCCGCGAGACCAGTTGGAGCCCTTTTGGCCGATCGCCACCCACGGTGAGCCAGAAGTCGGCGGCGTGATCGACGAAGGCCTCCGGATGGCGCAGGACCAGCTCGTCGTAGCGGGCCGCCGCGCTGATGCGCCATTGCTCGGCCTCGTGAGGGTGGCCGGCGTCGCTGAGGACGCCGGCAAGGCCGGCCGCGTACTCGGGGTCGTCGCTGGACAGCGCCAGGGGGCGCAGGCGGTCGATGGCGGCGTCACGAGCACCCAGGGCCGCGTCGACCTCGGCGAGGTGGCCCATTGCCGGGGCGTAGGCCGGCACCCGGCTCACGGCGGCGTCGAACCAGGCACGGGCGGCGGAAAGGTTCCGCTCGCCGAGCCACATCAGTCCGCGCCGGAAGTCGAGCTCGGCGACGGGGAACGGCGAGACACCCCGATGGCGGCGTCGCGCCTCGATGAACAGGTGCTCCGCCTGGGCGACTTTCCCGCGCTCGGCCTGGAGCACGGCCAGCGCACTCAACGTCGTGAAGTCGGGCCGGCGTTTTGCTGCGGTCCGGCGCAGCACGAGGGCCTCGGCGTAGCACGCGACCGCCTGGAGGATCGCCGCCTGCTCCGCGTCCAGCGTGGCCTGCTCCGAACCTCGTCGCCTTGCGGCGTCGAGGTCGGCCAGTGCCTCGGCGAAGCGGTGGAAGGTGGCTTGCGTCCTGGCCCGGACGAGCCAGGACGCATCGTCGTCCGGCGCGGCGCGTACCAGCTGCTCGGCCAGCTCCGCGGCGCGTTCGTAGTCGGCGATACGGCCCAGCACCTGCCCGCGCAGGATGAGCAGGTCGACCAGGAGGGCCTGTCCGGCCACCTCCGCAGGTGCCGCTGTCGTCTGCCCTGATCGTGGCCCATGGAGCCCCGCCACCAGACTGTCGATCTGGGCCTGCAGGTTCGCCACGGCGATGACCCCGCTGGTGGTGGCCGGTCGGCGGTCGTCCTCGGTCAGCCCGGTGATGATGCTGCCTCCTTCGGTGGCGCCGACAGCGCGGCGAAGACGGTCTTCAGATCCGGCGGATTCGGGTTGGGGGGAACCAGGTAGGGAAACGTGCGGGACACCGGCTGGGTCGGCTGGTCGACGCCGTCACTGATCCGCGGTCCGTCGAGGCCGCCGACCAGCAGGGTGTAGAGCGTGTCGATGATGTCGTCCTCGGGCGACCGGCCGCCGCAGGTGGTGTGCGGGCGGCCCGTGAGCACGGCGCGCTCGATCTCGAGGTCGCTGCCGTCGGAGAACGGCTTGGACGTGTCGACGACGAGGAAGTCCGCCAGCAGCAACTCGGTCAGGGGGTGGACGCCCTGATCGTCGAGCGGCCAGTCGGTCTTGCCGTCCAGCCGGTCGAAGAAGGCCAAATTGGCGCTCAACCGGGCGCGGTAGGCTCCGACGTAGTCCTGGCTCAGGTTGAAGGCGTCCTCCGCGTTGTAGAGGTCGCGGATCTCGAGATCGCGGTTGACGGGATCGAACTTCGAGCTCCGCATGATGACGTTCTTGATCTCCGGTCGGCCCATGCGCTCCAGCCGGACCGGGTGACCGTGGGAGGTCACGGTCTCGCCGACGACGGCCATCAGCGGGCCGGTGTCGCTGCCGAGCACCGTGGCGATGTCGAGTTCGAGGACGATGGCCAGCACGTTCATGCCGTCCAGGGAGTTGGCGGCCCTGGCCTTGAACGCCAACTGCTCCTGCGCCTCGGTGGCCAACACGCCTGCCAGGTCGATGAAGAACGGATCGAGCCGCGCACCGGCGAAGATCCGCACACCGCGCGTCTCGGTCGGCTGCTTCTCGCCGACCCGGAACGGGATCTCCGCCCCGCCAGGCGTGGTGCACGTGCCGGCCTGCACCACGGTGCCGGGGCCGTCGCCCGGGGACGGAACGGCGAAGCGGAAGTCGAAGGTGTACTCGTCAGCGCCGGCCACGAAGGCCGGTGTGCCGCCGGCCGTCGTGGCCGTCACCGGCCGGAGACGGAAGCGGTAGTCGAGCGCGTCGGAGAACAGGGCCGTGGGTGCGGCAGCCGGGAATACGTCCAGGACGAGCACCAGATGACCGGGCTGTTCCGGGCTGGGGAAGGCGTACACGTCGGTGATGTCGGACGCGGGGTCAGCAAGGGCCCGCGGGCCGGAGAAGTGGTCTGCCATGATGAACCTCCTGATCTCAGGTGTCGAGATCGGCGAGCCAGCGCAGCGCCCGGAGGCCGGGCATGAAGCAGTACTCTCCGCCCCGGTTGACGACGAAGTCGGGCAGCCCCCGGAGGCGGCGGCGGATCGGGCGCTGCGGGATGGTGAACTCACCACCGTCCTGCACACCGATCAACGGGTCCCGCTCGGCGGGCGCGCCGATGAACTTGCCGTCGTGCACCCACTGCTTCTGGACGAACTCGAACTGCCGAGCCAGGTGCGCGCCGACGAAGGCGAACATCAGGCCGCGTTCGGCACCGTCGTCCTCCAGCACGCCAGGGGGCAGCGACGGGCCGTAGTTGGTGCCGCGCCGGATCATGCGGTGCAGGCGCACCTGACCGGTGATGACCGAGTCGCGGGCGTTCATCCGTCGGGCGTGCGCGCCGACCGGGCACTTCAGGCCCCGCGGGTCGTCGCCGTAGAGGAACGCGTTGTTGCGCGTGGGATCGCCGCCCAGCTCGGGGTTGTCCTTGTCCGGGGACAGGGCGAGTGGCGCGCCACTGGGCCAGCGGCCGACGAACTTGGCCGCGAGCCACGTGGCCTCGGTGTCCGCGGCGTTGTCACGCAGGTACCGGCGGAAGGCCGCCACGCGCTGGTGCAGCTTGCGGAAGGCCACGTAGGTGCCGTTGCGGCCAAGCACCTCGGGCTGCGGCATCGGGGGCAGGTCGCCGTTCTCGTCCTCGTAGCCCAGGACGAACTCGCCCGCCTTCAGCGGTGCCTCGTGCGGGTTGCTGCCGAGGATGTTGGTGCCCTCCACGGTCGGCTCGCTGATGCTGTCCTTGAAGCCGAACTGCTCGCGCCCGTCCGGCGGCACGTGTACGTCAAGTTGCCAGATGGGCGAGACGCCGCGCAGGTCGCGGACCGCGTCCTGCGCCAGGACGACCAGGGCCTCCATGAGGGCGGTGTCCCGCGCCAGCGCGGCCACCACGAGGTGGACGTCCTTCGAGCCCAGCGGCGCCTCCCAGTGCTCCGGTGCGTTCTCCCCGACGTCGCCGATCTCGGCCGCGCGAGCGGCCATGCCCAGCTGGAACTCGGACGGGAAGGTGGCCAGTGACTCCGCCGGCACGCCGATCGCCTCGAGCCCGGCGAAGCTGAGCCCCACCCCGAGCGAGACCGGCCTGCCCGGGTCGAACGAGGACACCGGCTCCAGAAGGGGGATCAGCCGCCTCAGCAGTTCCCGCGCCGCGTGCCGGTCATCGATGCGCAGGGCCAGATACGCGCCCGCATACGGGTTGGGCCGGGGCGTCAGGGCAGCGGCCTGGATGTCGCCAAGTTCGAGCGCGGCGCCCGTGTCGGTGGTCATGGTGCTCCCTCAGCAGTCGTTGACAGCACTGTCCAGTGGGCTCGCGGGGGCGGCGGCGCCATCCCCGCGGGACCGCCGGCGGGCTCAGTCGGCGGCCATTTCGAGCAGCGGCTTCAGCGCCGGGTGCTGGAGCGCCTCCGCGGCGCGAGAGTCGTCGAGCACCTGCTGGAAGGCCTCCTGCAGACGCTGGGCCTTGACGATCTGCGGCATCGTCCAGGCGCTCAACTGGTTGAAGTACCCGGTGGCGGGGCTCTGCACCGACTGGACGATCGCCTTGAGTCCGCCGACGGTCCGCT
Source organism: Streptomyces hirsutus (assembly GCF_001418415.1). Taxonomy (GTDB): domain Bacteria; phylum Actinomycetota; class Actinomycetes; order Streptomycetales; family Streptomycetaceae; genus Streptomyces; species Streptomyces hirsutus. The sequence continues at coordinate 12,145 of NZ_LIQT01000158.1, read as the reverse complement.
TCATCTGCGCCTCGATGTCGGGGTTGTCCAGGCGGAACTTCTCGACCCCGCCGGACGATTCGACCCACGCCGAGACGTCCGTGTACTGGGCGGTGTGCTGCAACCAGTCCAGGAAGTGCTCGACGCCGATCTGGACGAAATCATCGAAGTAGGGGTCCCAGTCGTTCTCGAAGGTCGTGGCCCACATCAGCCGTTGCCCGTTGTCGAAGATCACGTGGCGGCTGTCCCGCAGGCCGGTGTGGATGTTCTTGTCAGGGGGGATTTGGCGGAGCACGTCGGCGAACCGCTGAGTCGCCGCGCGCAGCTCGTCCTCGTGGCCGGGCAGGACGTTCCAGTACGTGGCCAGCTCGGAGATCACTCCGTCGCTGAGCCCCTTCCCCGACTTCACATTGGTCTTGGTTGTCATGTCTTCCTCCTGTACGAGCCGGGCGACCCGTCGCGTTGATCCCGTGAGATGTCGTGACCTCGGTGGACTCCTGATCGGGATGTCGACCGCCCCACGAAACGCACGTCTTGCCGCGGACCGCAGGACCCGCGCCGCCGACCCCGCGGGTCCGTCGGCCGGTTCAGTCGGCGGCCATTTCGAGCAGCGGCTTCAGCGCCGGGTGCTGGAGCGCCTCCGCGGCGTGAGGGTCGTCGAGCACCTGCTGGAAGGCCTGCTGCAGGGCCAGCGCCTTCAAGACCTGCTTCACCGTCGGCTCGGGATAGGCGCAGACAAAATTGCCCGCCACCACCGTGTGCTCCTTGAACCACTCCTTGATGTGGGGGGACTTGACGCCCGGGTAGCCCTGCACGTGCCCCCAGGTCTCGTCGAAGGCCCGGCCGATGTCCGTGCGGGCGAAGTCGTCGATGTACACATCCCACGGTCCATCGAAGCTGCTGGCGAACATGAGCCGCGTGTCACCGTCCAGGAGGACGAACCGGGCCTCGTGCAGCGTGCCGATCTCCTTGATGGCCTGCTGGATGTGCGGGTCCGACCTGTGCCGCTCCAGGGTGTCGCGCAGCGCCTCTTCGCGCCCCGGGATGACGTCCCCGATGGCGAGGAACTCCGACCTCGGTCCCACCTTCAGTCCCGCCCGGTACTCGTTGATCGTGCTTGTCATGGCTCCCTCCTATGTGCGCTGTGTCACCTCTCGCGTTGACGCGAGAGGGCGGGCGTGCCGTCGGTGGCCTGCTGAGCTCGATGACGACATTGCGTGAACCGCCGACCGCCTCACGGATAGAGCGCCCGGTCACCCCGGACCCCACCAGCAGCATCGGCGCAGGTCGCCTCCGCCCATCCCGCGATGTCATCGGCTTCGACCCCAGCGTCTGCTCGGCACGGTCCCCTCACCAACGACGCTAGGGCGCGGCAGACGACGTGGAATCCCCGAAATCCTTAGTCCACCGCTCCGGGCGAGTGTCGATTCCGGGGCCACCGGCCGACCCGATCGGGCTTCCCGGATCCGACGACGACGCTCGATGGCAGGCCGCGGGATCAGCGGCGTCCACCGAGGAGGGAACGGTCGGAGGCGGGGATCGGGGGGAAGACACCGGAGCTCTTGTCGAGGACACGGTGGGCGAGCTGGGTGCGGGAGGTCACCCCGAGCTTCCGGAACACCTTGCGCAGGTGGTACTCCACGGTGCTCGGGCTGACGAACAGCTGCGCGGCGATCTCCCGGTTCGCTTCTCCCAGGCTCACCAGGACGGCGATCTGCGCCTCCTGGGGGGTGAGCTCCTCGGGAGTCCCCAGCTCCCGCTTCCGGGCGCACTCGCCCGTGGCGCGCAGTTCCACGCGCGCCCGCTCGGCGAAGCCGTGGAGGCCCATGCCGTCGAACATGTCGTGCGCGGTGCGCAGCTGGTCGCGTGCCTCCCCACGCCGACGCTGGCGGCGCAGCCACTCGCCGTAGAGGAGGTGGGCGCGGGCGAGCTGGGGAACGGCTCGGGTCCGGCCGAGGAGCGGGAGCGCGTCCTCGTACTCCTGCCGGGCCTCGGCCGGGGTGGCCAGCAGGGCCCGGGAGCGGGCGAGCAACCCGAGGGCGAGGGGAGTGCCGGTCGCGGTCGCGCGGTCCTCCAAACGATGGAGTGCGCGTTCTGCCAGGTCTCGCCGACCGGCGCGGACGGCTGCCTCTACCAGGTCGGGCAGTGCCTGGGTCCCGACGAGCGGCGTGTCGTCGGTGTACGCCGGATCCAGGCATCCGATGGCGGAGCCGTAGTTGCCGAGGCTGATCTCCAGCACGCCGAGGAAATAGGCCGCCATGGCCATCTCACCGGCGGCGCCCCTGCCCGGGGCCTCCCGTGCGACCGCCGCCGCGGTCGCACGCGCTTCCGCCTCGCGGCCGCTCAGGCTGAGGGTGAGCAGCGTGTGCGCGCCCGTGGGAGGGACGATGGCGGGATTGTTGGTCATCTCCGCCAGTTCGTGCGCCTCCGCCTCCGCGGCCCGGGCCGCGGCCAGCCGTCCGGCGGGCCCGTCGACATAGGCGCTCCGAAAGGCGAGCGCGCCGGCCAGCCTGGCCAAGGCGCCGCTCGCGCGAGCCCGGTCGATCCAGTCAGTGGTCAGTCGCTCCACCGAGGCGTCGTCCAATAGATCGGCGGCCGCGACGGCGGCCAGTTCCAGTCGTTGGAGCGCGACGTCGGGGTCCACCTCGTCCACGAGGAAGGCCTGGATCGTGCGGCGCAACGCCGGCATGGCCGCCGCATAGCCGCCGGTCACCCGTGCGGTGTAGCCCTGGAGCAGCAGATTGGCCGCCGAGTCCGGAGGATCGCCCGTGGGTGGGAGGTTCCGCGCCGTTCGGGCGTTCTCGTGCAGGAGGGAGGCGCTGGGCGCCCACCCGGCGAACACCGCGGCCTCCAGTGCGGAGAGCAGCGCGTCCCTCGCGGCGCGCGGGTCGAGCGGCCGCAATCGCCGTGCCGCACAGGCCAGGACGGAGGCGGACTCGGCCACCTGTCCGCAGTGGAACCGGATCCTTCCCTTCAGCTCGGTCGCCTGCGCGGTCGACAGCGGATCGTGCAGACCCGTGGCGGCCTCGGCCAGCAGGGCCTCGGCCCGGTCGACCGCCCCCGCGACCACGTGGGCCTGTGCTGCCGACAGTCGGCGCTCGGCCCGCCGCTCCTCGTCGGGGGTCAGCAACGCCGCGCGCTCCAGGAGCGCAGCCGCGGCGGCGTAGCCACCACGGCTCCTGGCCCGGTCCGCTGCCGCCACAAGCTGATCCGCGACCCCGTCGTCGGGCCTGGCGGTGGCCGCGGCCAGGTGCCAGGCCCGGGGAGCCGGATCGCGCTGCGGATCGCAGGCCGCCGCGAGGGCCCGGTGGGCCTCCCGCCGCCGACCCGGGGCCGCGGCGTGGTAGACCGCCGAGCGGACGAGCGGGTGGGAGAACCGCACCTCCGGCCAGAAGGCCACCATTCCCGCGGCCTCCGCGGGCACCGCGGCGGCCTCCGGGATGCCCAGCGCGGCGGCCGCGTGCCACAGCCGATCGCCGCGGCCCGGCTGCTCCGCCGCCGCCAGCAACAGCAGCGTCTGTGTGTCCGTGGGAAGTTTCCGCACGCGGCGCCCGAACAGGCCTTCGAGCTCGTGGCCGACGGGCAGCGGCTCGGGCAGCGGTACCTGTCCGCGCAGTTGCTCCGGGGTCAGCTCGGCCGTGGCCTCGACAATGGCCAGGGGGTTGCCACCGGTCCCGGCGACGATGCGCTCCGCCACTCCGGCCTCGGGGGGCCGGCCGACCGCGGTCGCCAGCAGCTCGTGCGCGTCCGGCTCCGGCAGGCCGGCGAGCCGAAGACCCGGCAACGCCTGCAGATGGGGGTCCGGCTCCATGGTTTCCCGGATCGCGAACAGCATCCCGACTTTGTCGGCCAGCAGCCGACGGGCCACGAAGCCGAGGACGTCGGCGGACTCGTCGTCCAGCCACTGCGCGTCGTCGATCACGCACAGGACCGGCCGAACCTCGGCGGCGTCTGCCAGCAGCGTCAGCACGGCCAGACCGACCAGGAACGGATCGGCCGGCGGCCCGCTCACCAGTCCGAAGGCCACGCCCAGCGCCCGCCGCTGTGGCCCGGGCAGCCGGTCCACGCTGTGCGGGAAGGGGACGAGCAACTGGTGGACAGCGGCAAAGCCCAGGGCCATCTCCGACTCGACCGCCACCGTCCGGACGATCTGCAGGTCCGCGGCACGCTCGACCGCGTAGTCGAGCAACGCCGACTTCCCCACTCCGGGCTCCCCGCGGAGGACCAGCACCCCGCTCATCCCGGCCCGCACGCTGTCAAGCACTTGGCGGAGCGCCTGCTTCTCCGCGCGACGGTCAATCAACCGCACTTAACGACCGTAATCCTCATCGCCCTTTTGTGCAGCTTCCCGACCGGCGGCATCCACGACCCCCACCGGAGCGACGACACGACACGCCATCATTCCCACGTGATCACCGACCCTCTGCCCGACCAGCGGAAACGCGGTCCTCAAGCCCGGAAAGACAACAGCTTCCCAAAAGGACAAGCTCAGTGGTCCCCATGTTGGGCTGACCCGCTGGTCAACCGTCAACCGTTGCCCCCTGCTCGCAGTGCTCCCGGGCGCCCGGGCACGCGCTCCGGCGGGATCCCCGGCCGGTCCTTCGGCAGCAGCACACGCAGGGCACCCGGCCGAATTCCACACATGACGGGGAGAGGGAGCGTCACCGCTTCGCCGTCGATCCCCGCGTCCAGGTGCCGCACGTCACCGTGCAGCGTGATACCGGAAGCCGACCAGACGACAGCCCCTTCACCTGCCGGACCAAGACCGCGCTTGTGTCGTCGCAGTTCGCTGCGCAGGTGCCGGAGGAGATCCGGGGGCGTCTCCGTCGGGCGCTTGAGGACGATGCCGCCCAGCAGTCCTGTGCTGAGCGAAAAGCGACGCCCCAGCCAACGCGGTGTGGCCAGGTGGTAGGGGTTGTTGGAGATCAGCACCACCTGCGGGAACTCGACGGCCTCCCATGGGGTGTCCACGCAGGCCTCGACCCACTGCTTGCCCTTGAGGTAATCGGGTGCCACCGCAGCGAAAGCGCGCTTCTTGCCCTCCCGGTACCCGGGCTCCAGCAGGGCGTCGGCGTACATGCCGAAAGAGACGTTGTTGACGAAGACGCGCGGGCCGAGCACCCCCAGGTCCACCCGTGCGGGCTCACCGTCGACCAGGGCGCCCAGCGCCTGCGCCGGATCGCGGACGTCGAGGCCCAGGTCCCGGGCGAAGTGGTTGCGGGTGCCCGCCGGGATCACGACCAGCGACCGGCCCGTGTCGGCGGCCACCGCGGCGACCGCCGATACAGTGCCGTCGCCGCCCGCGACTCCCAGCACCTGTGCCCCCTGCTGGACGGCGTTCCTCGCGAGCGACGCCGCGTCCTCATCCGCGCTGGTCATCCAGACCTGGGCGCCCATGTCCTCGGCCCGCTGGACCAGACCGTAACGAGCAGGCTTACCACCGCCCGAGCGCGGATTCGTCACGATCACCACCCGGGCACGCGTCCGAGCGCCGGCCATCACCGCACCCACTTTCGCCGCTGAGGCCGGCCTTCGACCGACCGATTGAAGCCGTAGGACCAGGCTGGCAGATCCCGCGCCCTCTTAGCTGGCCGGGAACGACCGCTCGGCGCCTTTTCCCTGCCCCGGGCACGCCACCAGATCGGAGCTGGTTCTCCAGCCGGATCGATAGCTGTGCAGGCGCCAGACGGAAGAGCTGGTCGTCTGATGGCACGGGCACGTCCTCGCCGGGAGCGGCGGCAGCCGGCGGAGGGCCTGACCAGCGGTGGAGGGCGCCGATGAGCTTTGCGTGCCGCAGACACCCAGTACGGCGGGCGCTGCACAAGCGGGGTGCCGGAGCCTTTGCCGTGATCAGTGTTGGGGATGTGGCTCGGAGTGGAACAGAGGACGCCGCCGCCGCTTGGCAGCAGTGCCTGGAGCGAGGCGGCCGACTTCGATCCGCATCTTGATGGCGTGGAATACCTCAACCACCCCAAGAACTAGGGCCATGACGCCCACCGCCAAGGTGAGCGCGGCAATCGAGGTGAACGGTGAGACGATCAGCACGACGCCCGCCAGCATGCTCATGATCCCGAAGAACAGCATCCAGCCACGCGCCGGCATGGCCGGGGCGGAGGAAGCCGTGGCCGTCATCATGATGCCGCGCAGCAGCCAGCTGAAGCCGATCCACAGGGCAAGCAGCAGGACCGACTGCAGGGTGCCCCGGAAGCAGATCAGACCGAGCAGGACGGAGAGCGCCCCCGTGATGAAATGCAGTGCCCGAAGATGACCGGGAACGTGAGTGCCGAAGGCGGCGGCCAGCTGGAAGACTCCGGTGACCAGCAGGTAGATGCCGAAGAGCACGCCGACGACCTGCAACGTCTCTTTCGGCCAGGCAAAAATCACGACCCCCAGGGCGATAGTGGCCAGGCCCATGGTGAGAAGGATCTGCCAACTCAGGTTCGCCAGGGCACTCGGCTTTCCCATCGCAGAGGTGTCTCGTGGCTCCGCGCCGTGCGGAGAGTTGATATCCGAGGAACCGGAGGGATGCGTCATGGTGTCTCCTCCTTCCGGGAACGACGTGGCCGAATTTGATGTACTTCCATCGTCACCCGTCCAGCCCCGTATCGCTCGGTCAGAACACAGGTTCGCTCGTGCCACATCGGTGCCCCCGGACTTGCCCGTTGGCCGGCTCCCTCGGCTCTTACGAACACGAATCGTCGAGGCTGCGGCGCAATCCCCAGGGGTGCCCGTGTCCGTCGTGTACATGCGGATCGACCGGGGGTGATGAACGCGTCCGTACCTCACTTCTCTGGACGCAACCCGGGCCATCCCTGGGCCGTCCGAGGCCACCCGACAGTGGCCAATACTGACCAACGACGATCACCCAACCACAAGCCCCCAACGCCCCGACCAGCAAAAACCCAGCTCCCCAAGATCTGAGGGGTCCCGAAGATCTCGGACAGGGACCCAATAGGGTTGTCCTGTAAGGAATCGAGGGAAGAAGCAAGTGGCACGTCCAAGTCCGTACTCGCCGGAGTTCCGCGAAGAAGCGGTCCAGCTGGCACTGAAATCCAGCAAGCCGATCGCTCATGTCGCCCGGGAACTCGAGATGAATCCCGAGACGCTGCGCACGTGGGTACGCCAGTATGAGCGCGAGCACGGACGGCAGGGCGGGCCGCTGCCGGCATCGGGCGAATCTCGGGTGATAGCACCGTTGGCGAGCTGAAGGTCGAGGTCCAAGCGGTTGTGCTCCCCACGGTGCCGCCCGGCCAGCACGCGGTCTGCGTCATCGAGGAAGGAAAACCGCCCCAACTCGTGCTGCGAGAGCACCTCGCCCAACCGGCCGAACCGGGCCACCTGCTACTGCCCCGTCGGTGGGTCGTCGAACGATTGACCCATCGGGATGGATCACGCACGCCCGCCGGCACGCGAGGGACTGGCCCCAGGCTACGGGCTCCCACCCGCTCACAGCTTTGCAACCGGAGCGGGCATCCGTCCGGATTCAGGGCTCCACCCTCAATCCGGTGGCCGACCGGAACGGATTCGGCACACATGAGGCCGGGAAACCCCGCGAACACATGAGAACTGCGGAGGGGTGTTTTCCCAGGCCAGGCACCCTGCGACCGCTGTTTCCGCAGGTCACAGGCCTGCCCTGGGAAAACTCCTCAAGCGGGTGTCGCAGGTTCGAATCCTGCCGGGGGCACAGAGAAAAGCAGACCGGAGGCCCTGCCGCCCGAGTGAGCGGCAGGGCCTCTGCGCTTGCAGCACGCATATGGCAGTGGGTGAGCTCAAGGACGCGTCCGGCGTGCCGCTCGGAAGGCCGGGCGCACGTATGGGGTGGAAGACGACCACCCATCTCACCAAGGGCCGGCTCTTCGTGCTCGGCGAGCGGGGAGTGTCCGCTGAGATCGAACAGCGGGCCGCGGATGCCGCCGCGGCCGTGGCCCGAGCGTGGCGCGACCGACGCTGAGCACGCTGCCGGCCTGATGCGAGGAAAGCCGGAGGGGTCGTCCCGGCTCTACGCGGTGGCGTGACTCCCCCAGGTTGTCACCACTGCCAGTCCCTCCGGGGCCGTCACCTCCACCGAGCCGTCCGCCGTCAGCGTGACGTCCAGCCGCCCGCCGCCGACTTGGAGCCCCGTCACCGTCAGCGGGGCGTGTCTCCCGGCGAAGGTGGGGGCCACGGTGACCGTGCCGGCCGGGACGTCCGCATCCAGGCCGAGGACCGAGCGCAGTACCAGGACCGAGGAGCGGCTGCCCACGCCTGGGGTCGGCAGGACGCCGGGTAGGGGGCTGGGTACGGGCCCGCCTCCCTGCCGTGGCCGGCGAAGAGTTCGGGCAGGCGGGCGTCGAATGCCGTCGACGCTGTCAGTAGGCCCTCTGCCAGTGATGCGGCGGCGTCGGGAAAGCCTGCCCCGGTCAAGCCGTGAAGGGCGATCACAGTGTCGTACGGCCGTGACGGTTCGGCGGCGGTGCAGGGCGAGGGCCGGGTCCACCGCCACCTCGTCGAGGCCCCGCAGGAGCGACCGGAATTCCGCCCGGTTCGCTCCCCTCAGCCCGCCGTCGACCGGAGCGAGGGTGATGCCTTCGGTTGCGACGGTCAGCTGGGCCGACGCCCTGCGGTCACCGTGGTAGAAACCGGCGGCACCCCCGTCGAGCTGCCCGTCCGCGCGGGAGATCGCCGGACTCGGCGCGCACAGGGTGAGGACCGCGTCGTGCAGGAACGGCAGCAGGCCCTCGCTCGCAGAGGCGGCCGCCGGGGCGTTGGCGGTGGGGTGGTCCACACCAGCAGTACCTCTCGGGAACTCGGGAAGCGGCTCAGCCCTTGACGGCTGAGCTGGCGACACCCTGGACGAACCAGCGCTGGAAGAAGGCGAAGACGATCAGGACGGGCAGGACGAGCAGGACGCCGAAGGCGAGGATCTGGCCCCAGTCCGGGGGCAGCTGGGCCTGGAAGACACTCATCTCCAACGGCAGCGGGCGTACCGAGGGGTCGGAGACCATCAGGACCGGCCAGAGGAAGGAGCCCCACTGGATGAGGAAGGTCAGGATCGCCACGGACGCGAAGGCCGGCTTCGACATCGGGACGATGATCGCGAAGAAGGTGCGCCAGGGGCCCGCGCCGTCGAGACGGGCGGCTTCCTCGATACTCGGCGGGATCGAGCGGAAGAACGTGTGGAACTGGTAGACCGAGAAGGCGTTGGCGATGAACGGGATCGCCTGGATGAACAGCGTGTTGCGCTGGTCGTTGAACATGTAGAAGAGCGGGACGGCCACCGACTCGAACGGGACCAGCAACAGCAGCAGGACGAGGGTGAAGACGGCGTTCCGGCCACGCCACTTCAGCCGTGACAGGCCGTACGCCGCCATCGAGTTGACGAACAGGCCACCCGTCACCACGACGAACGACAGCAGCAGCGAGATGCCCATGAAGCGCCAGAAGTAGCCGGTGCTGTCGGAGTTGAGGCTGTCGAGGACGGCCGTGTAGTTGTCGAAGGACAGGTGGGTCGGGAGGAAGCCGGACAGGCCGTTCAGGACCTCGTCGGACGGCTTGAGGCTGCCCATGAACAGGTAGATCACCGGCAGCGCGAAGATGAAGGCCAGCACGCTCAGGACGGCGTAGTCGAGGAAGCGGCGCAGGGGTGTGCGGGTGAGGCCCGTGTGGATGCTCATGGTCAGTCCTCAGTCCTCGTTGTCGGGCCGGACGACGCGGCGCTGGATGAGGGTCAGGACGACGACGATCAGGAAGAAGACGACGGTGATCGCGGACGCCTGGCCGACGTTGTTCTGGTCGAAGGCGGTGGTGACGGCCTGGTACATCACTGTGCGGGCGGCGTCCTCGTTGAGGCCGCCGCCCTTGACGAGGACGTACACCTGGTCGAAGACCCGGAAGGAGAGCACCGAGGTGAGCATGGCGACGAAGACGAGGGTTCCGCGGATGCCGGGCAGGGTGACGTGGCGGAACTGCTGCCAGCGGCTCGCGCGGTCGAGTTCGGCGGCTTCGTAGAGCTCGCCCGGGATCTGCTGGAGGCCGGCGAGCAGGATGACCATCTGGAAGCCGACTCCCTGCCAGACGGACAGCACGATGATCGAGGCCATCGCGGTGGCGGAGTCGCCGAGCCAGTCGAAGGCGCCCCAGTTGCCGAAACTCACCGCGTGCAGCGCGGAGTTGAGCATGCCCTGGTCGCTGCGGGCGAGAATGAGCCGCCAGATCACGGCGACCAGCGCCATCGGGAAGACGACCGGCATGAAGAAGAGGGACCGGAACAGGCCGATCGCCTTGAGCTTGCGGTTGAGCAGGATCGCCAGCCCGAGTGCCAGCGCCGTCTGCACGGGGACGACGACCACGGCGAAGGTCAGGTTGTTCAGCAGGGCCCGCAGGAACGGGCCGGACAGGTCGGGGTCGGTGAACAGTCGGCGGTACTGCTCCAGGCCGAAGAAGGCCGGCGCGAGCGGGGAGCCGAGGCGGACGTTGTAGAAGGAGAGGACGACGGCGTAGCCGAACGGGACGCCGACGAAGGCGACGAGTCCGACGACGGCAGGCGTGGACATGAGCAGTCCGTGCAGCCAGTCGCGGTTCTTGCGCACGGAGCGCGCCGGGCGCGCCGGGCGCGCGGGCTTGTCGGCGGTCACGGGTGGGGCCTTCTCCCGGGCGTGGGGCGCGGCGTGTGCCGGTTCGGCGGATGTCACGGATGGGTCCTGTTCCCGGCGGGGGCGGGCACGGCGTGCGCGGGCCCGCCCCCGGCCTATGGTCCTACGGGATCTCGTAGCCGGCGTTGTCGGAGAAGTCCTGGTCGATGGCGCGGGCGGCCTTGGACAGGGCGCTCTTCGGGTCGGCGCCTCCGTAGACCGAGTTGAGGGCCTCGCTGAACTTGGCGGTGATGGTGGGGTATCCGGCGGTCACCGGGCGCGTGACGGCGACGCAGGACTTGGTGATGTCGCTGTCGCCGCAGGGCTTGGCGAGCTGGTCGGCGAAGAGCTGGAGCGGGCCGCTCTGCTTGTACAGGGGGGACGCGGCGAGCGCTGTCCTGGTGGCGGGCGGGGCGCCGTTGGCCGTCGTCATCGCGGTGACGTTGGTGTCGTTGAGGAGGTAGTCCATGAAGGCGCCGGCGGCCTTGGCGTTCTTGGTGCCGGCGCCGATGCCCCAGGCCCAGGATCCCTGGCCGGTCTTGGGGCCGTTGCCGAAGTCGGGCAGCGGCAGGACGACGAGGTCGTCACCGAGGGCCTTGCTGTAGGTGGGGTACATCCAGTGGCCGACCCAGCTCAGGGCGACGCGGCCCTTGGCGAAGGCGTTGCCGTCGGTGTTGGGGTCGACGTACGTCTTCCAGGACTGGACGGTCTTCAGCGCCGAGACCGCCGCCGGAGTGTCGAGGGCGCCCTCCGCCTTGCCGTCCTTGAGCAGCGAGCCTCCGGCCGACCAGACCACGGGGGCGAAGCCGTAGGCGCCCCACTCGGTGGCGAGACCGTTGTTCTCCTGGATGTCGAGGGTCTTGCCGTCGGAGTCCTTGGCCTTCAGCGTCTTGAGCGCGTCCGTGAACTGCTCCGCGGTCCAGCCGTCGGACAGGCTGGTCGGGTACTTCACGCCGGCCGCGTCCAGCAGCTTCTTGTTGCCGTAGATCCCGAGGCCGGAGTCGTACATGCCCAGGCCGTAGTGCTTGCCGCCGATCTCGCCCTGGGACTTGCTCGCGTCGGTGGCGTTGGCCATCGTCTTGGCGGAGACGTAGTCGTCGATGGGTGCGAGCTTCTTGTTGTAGACGAAGTTCGCCATGGTCGGGCCGTCGAACTCCATCACGTCCGGCAGTTCGGAGGCGCTGGTGGCGGTGATCGTCTTGGTGTAGTCGTTGCCGGGTATCAGCTTCAGCTCGACCTTGATGTCGCTCTGCGAGGAGTTGAAGGACTTCACCGCGGCCTGCACGGCGGCGTCCTCGCTCTTCTGGCTCTGGTGGGCCCAGACACTGATGGTGCCCTTGCCGCTGCCGCCCTCCGCGGACGCGTCGGTGCCGCCGCCCCCGCCGCAGGCGGCCAGTGCCGCCAGGGGCAGGGTGAGAGCCAGGCCCGTACAGGCTGTGCGGCGGTACCTTCTGCTGGTCGAACTCATGGTGTGTGCCTCCGTGCTGTGGCGAGGGTTCGAGGTGCGGGAGTGCTTTCGAGGCGTGGGGGTGTGGGGCTCGAGGGGTGTCAGTGAG
>NZ_LIQT01000157.1 GCF_001418415.1 Streptomyces hirsutus | reverse complement strand
AGAGGGTGTCTCACGTGGCGTTAGGTGGATGCGGCATGATGCTTTGCCATGGTTGTTGGTTTGTCGCAGCGGTTGGTCCCTGACGAACTCTGGTCGCTCGTCGCACCGTTGTTGCCTTCGTTTACTTCCCGTCCGCAGGGCGGAGGCACGGCCCCGGTCGATGAGCGAGCGGTGTTCACGGCTGTGGTGTACGTGCTGACCAGCGGCTGTGCCTGGCGCCATCTGCCGGAGACATTCGGTGTCTCGCCGGCCACCGCGCACCGCCGGTTCTCCGCTTGGACCAAGGACGGGCTGTGGCGGCGGCTGCATCGGGCCGTCCTGGACGAACTCGGGGCCCGCGGTGAGGTGGACTGGACCTCGGCGATCGTGGACGCTGCCTCGGTCCGTGCGAAAAAGGGGGATCGCTGACCGGGCGCAATCCGGTCGACCGGGGCAAGAAGGGCAGCAAGCTCCACGTACTGTCCGACGCGCAAGGCTTACCCCTCGCTCTTGGCGTCTCCGGCGCGAACGTCCACGACAGCCAGGCACTGCTGCCGCTGGTCCTGGGCATACCCGCCATCCGCTCGAGGCGCGGTCCCCGCAGACGCCGCCCCGGCAGGCTCCGCGCCGACAAGGCGTACCACTCCGCCGAGAGGCTGAAGTGGCTGCGCGAGCGGGGCATCGTCCCGCGCATCGCCAGGCCCGGCATCGAGTCCAGCGAGCGTCTCGGCCGGCACCGCTGGAAGATCGAACGGTCGATCTCCTGGCTCTTCGGCTACCGCCGCCTGACCGTCCGATACGAGCGAAAGGGCAGCCACTTCCTGGCCTTCCTCGGACTCGCGGCGGCCCTGACCTGCTACAAGAAGCTCGCAAAACTCACCACGTGAGACATCCTCTCAGTCCCGAGATGCCTCCATCATCACGATGGACACAGCTCCATCGAGCGCATCCCGCCAAATGTCCCAGCGGTCGAGTCCGTTGGTGCGGTTGATCAGCACGTCAGCCATGTCCAAGGGATCCGGCTGAGCAGCAGGCTGACCACCGGGAGCCTCGCAAGGGAACAACAGGATGCTGTGGAGAACGTTACGCGTCCGCGGACTCAACTCCCTGAGCACGGGAGGAGGGAGCAGCAAGTCCGCAGTGCCGACCGGAGGCAGCCCTTGAGAGGCGCGCACCTGTGCATACGAGCACAGCCAGATGGCGGTCATCGTGCAGAGAAGGACGTATCCGTTCCCGGCGTCGCACTGGAAGCGCGCGTCCGCATGTTCCTTGCAGTATTCGCAGCTGGCGTAGACTCCTAAGAGCAGTTCTGTGACACCGTGTTCGTCCCCTGTGATCATTCCGGCCGCTCCCTCAGGAAGAGGGTGTAGCCCCTGGAACGGACAGTGGTTCGTCAACACCGTCTCGAACGAGTTGTCCATGAACTGGACTCTATGGCGTATTCATCGACTGCTCGGCTGGATTCCGCCAACCCCTGAAACAGATCGACGCGCTGACGGAGCTGGTCCGAGCGCAGACCAACACAGCCCGCTTCCTCGTCCTGCACCGCTGGATGGAGATCGCCGTCGACCGGACGCACGTGCTCAGGGCACGCACCCATCCCCGGTACTCCGCCGCCTCCACGGTGCCGTTCTTGCCGACTCGGTATTGACGGGAGCCCTACGAGGGACACCCAGCCCGTTTCCGTCTGCCGCCGCTTCCAGGTCATGCGGTCCTTTCGGGCGGTTCGGTTCACAGGTAGGGCTTGGTGATCAGTTCGATGGCGTGGCCGGCGGGGTCTTTGAAGTAGACGCCGCGGTCGGCGAGGGCGCGGACTTTGGTCCCGATCACGTCCTCCTCCGCGAGGACGGGCCCGTACGGGCTCTGGGCGACCGGCCGCCAGAAGATTTCCTTGAGGATGTCGACTTCGCAGTCCTGTCCGGTGGCCGGGTCGGTCACGGTGAAGCGGGCGGACAGCGGGGCGGTCTCCAGCGCGTGCACCTTCCAGCCGCGGGCTTCCAGGCCGGCGCGGAGCGTGGCCGCGATGTCGGCCATGGGTGCCGGGTTCTCGGTGGCGACATCGAGGTCCTGGCTGGGGCGGGTCACGAGGCGGTGCGCTCGCACGGCGTATCCACCGGTGAGGACCAGGGGATACGGGGAGCCGAGGGCGATCACATCTGCCAGGAGCCGCGTGTGCAGCTCCGGCATGTCCGTCACGCGGCTGCCCGAGTGCGGGAGGCGAGCTGGGGGGAAGGCGTCCTCCCACACGGAGCGCACGGTGCGACCGGCGAGCGTGCGCAGCACCGGCCACATCTGGAGGAGGAGGCCCTGGTCGAGGTAGCGGGGCAGGTCGTCGCGCAGGCCCTCGTGCAGGACGGTGCGGTACAGGCCCATGCGCTGGCGAGGCTTGCCCATGTCGTACGAGGTCATCCCGGACCAGGCCATGTGCAGTGGCAGCTCCACGACACCGTGGGTGGGGCCGTGCAGCTCCTCCAGCGCCTCCGGCAGACGTCGCCGGAACTTCTCCCGGTACAGCGCGAGGTCCTCGGCGTCCGTACCGGAGAGGTCCGTAGGTGCGGGTACGGGCTGCTGTGGGCTGGAGCTCTATTATGGCGGCTCGAGAAGTAGTGCGGGGCATGATGAGTGAGCCGGCGTCCGGAGTGAGTCGAGGCGGATCCTGCCGGTGAGCTGGTTGTCGTAGTCTCCTCTGCCCTGAGCAGCAGGGACGGGCTCTCGGCCGTGACGCTCGTTTGACGCTCTGGGCGCCCGCACGCGGACAGCGAGCCGAGAAACTGGCTCTGACCTGGGCTTTTCCTTGGCTTGCTCAGGCCGATATCTTTTCGATGACCTCGCACGTGGAGTGCGTGGCGATTCTGGAACTGGCTAAGAAACTCCTCTGACCTGCCGTTTTCCTAAGTCGTCGGTCTGCTCGACCTGTTTCCACACAGGCAACGGGACGAGTAGGACAGCTTGGCTGTTGAGGTGTCCTGACCTGCACGTTCAGGTGGAGCCATCGCCGCAGCCAGCCAGCGACGGGCTATCTCCGTGGATTCTTTGACGCTCAGTTGACGCCCGTTGAGTACTGCCCCAGGACATCACCGCCGACCAGGCACGATCTCGGCGAGTGGGTCCTCAAGGGAGCGTGCGGCCGTGGCGGCCCGTTCGCCGACCCGGTGGGGCAACCCACCGCTGACGCAGACCCTCAGGCGGTCAGCGGGGGGAGTAGTCGTACCCGCGGCGTTCTGCCCCCAGGGCGCCGTTACGAGCTGCTGGACGTCTCCTGAAGGGCCGGCAGAGCCGCAGTGCTTGCCGGAGAAACCGACGACCACGGTCGACGTGTGACGGCAAGCTGCCGTGTGCCCGCGTCCCGCCTGTGTCAAGGTGCCGGCCCATGGCCTGATCGAGTCGGGGCCCACGCCGGGTTCGATCAGGCGGTCCATCCGAGGCGACGCCACCGGTCGGGCGAGCACGGGCAGCCGGGCGAACACGAGAGAGTACCCGCGGGTTGAGGAAGCAGATCCCCGTTGTGGCGCTGACTCGGCAGCAGGAGCGCCAGTCTGCGAATCGTGGCACCAGCACCGGCGTGCACCGCTTCCACGAGCTGCTCGGTCATCGGGCCACGCCCGTCAAGACCGGCGCAGGCCCTCGTGCCACGCCCGTCACCGGCCGGCCTGTCGGTAGATACGGTCGAAAGCATGAATGCCCAGCGGTGGCCGGTACCTGCCGACGGTAGCCGTGGCGCAGTGGGCGGCACCCCGGGAAGCCCGACGGACTGCGCGGCTGTGGGTCACTCCGAGCGCCGGACCTGAGCTTCGGAGCTGCTCCGACCATCAAGAGACCGGTCGAGGCGGGTTACCTCATGTTCGAGCGCGCAGAAATCTATGTCGGCCGGAGTAGACATTGGATGGTGGTGTGGTTATGGTTTCTCTTGTAGCCGAGATCGAGCAAGGCCCGGCAGAGACGAACTGCCGGGCAGCAGTACACGCAGGTGCAGTGCGCAGGACGGTGCGGTGGTGGAGTTCCGAAGCCAGGGTTGTCGTAGGACGGCGACGGGACTGACGGCCGGACCGGGTGGCCCGCAGTGATCAGGGGCCGCCGTGAGCAGGGCCGCGGTTAACGCGGTGGCAGTACCTGTAAGTGCAGTGCGCAGTACTCAGCAGTGAAGTCAGTGAGCAGTACCTCGGTGAAGGCGTCGGCTGCGGGCGCGCGCACCGGGAGGTTCGGCAGTGGGGTTCCAAGCCAGAGCAGACGCAGGACGGGCGACGGGGCTGGCTGCCGGAGAGTGGCGCTGTCACAGGCCACGGAGCAGTTCGCATCACCAGCAGTACGTAGGAGAGCAGTACCAGCAGTAGGTAAGTGATTGATCCCAGAGGGAAGAACGGAGGACTTCAGCGCCATCAGGATCGCCCGGGCGGAAGCCTTGAACCCGGGTACCGCAGGACATCGATAGTGAGGTGGTCTCCGGTCAAGCAACCGCGATCCCCGCACCCCCGACAGCATCTCGGTCGGGTCAGCGGACACAGAAGGCCGGCGCAGCACTAGGGCCGGCAGATGGTGTAGCAGTTCCTTCGGGGCCCTGGCGCCAATGGTGCCAGGGCCCCTCCATGCGTTCCGAGAGAGGTGCAAGTGACAGCAGACGACTCGTACGGCCGTCTCGACGACGACTACCCCGCCTACACCATGGGCCGAGCCGCCGACATGCTCGGCACCACCCCGGGCTTCCTGCGCGCCATCGGTGAGGCCGGGTTGATCACCCCGCTCCGCTCCAAGGGCGGCCACCGCCGCTACTCCCGTTACCAGCTGCGCATCGCGGCCCGCGCCCGGGAACTCGTCGACCACGGCACCCCCGTCGAGGCCGCCTGCCGCATCGTCATCCTCGAAGACCAGCTCGAAGAAGCCCAGCGCATCAACGCCGAGCACCGCCGCGCCGCCGGATCACCCAACCCCCCGGCTGCGGCATGAGAGGAGCGTGTCCGCCGGTATCGGCGGACACCGCCCGCACGGTCCCGGTCTGCGGCGTGATCGTTCCAGTGGTGACGCGGTGTGCGGCCGTGTAGCGTCTGCGTCAGCTGTCGTGGTTCGGAGTTCCCCTTTGCCCACGCCTTGGTGTGGGCGTTTTGCTGTGCTGTGCCGCAGGAACCAGGGCGATCACCTTTGCCTTCCACATGGAGTGGGAGGCGTTCATCGACTGGAAGGCATGACTATGGCTACGGGAACCGTGAAGTGGTTCAACGCGGAGAAGGGCTTCGGCTTCATCGCCCAGGACGGGGGCGGCCCGGATGTCTTCGCGCACTACTCCGCGATCAACTCCTCGGGGTTTCGTGAGCTCCAGGAGGGCCAGGCCGTGACGTTCGACGTCACCCAGGGCCAAAAGGGCCCGCAGGCCGAGAACATCAACCCGGCCTGACCTCGCAGCCTTGCCCGAGGGACCGGGCACTCCGCGTCCGGTGACTGCCGCGGCCCGTGCGGGCCGTGTTTTCAGCCGGACAAGGGGACCCGTTCTCGTGCCGGGCGCCTACAGGACCTGTCGTGCACAGGATCGGGGCCGCGCAGCAATGGCTGCGCGGCCCCGATCCGTTGAGGTGCATCCGGGGCGACGCGACCTCGGCCGGAAAATTCCTGAACTCGGTCGCTCCAAGCGTTGTCCCGGACTCGGCCGCCTCACCGTCGAGTTGCCGTTGAGCCGAGGGCCACGACGTTACGTCCAGGTCGCCGGCGCGCAGTTCGTCGGTGACCAGGGTTGCTCGCAAGGTGCAGCAGCACCGAGCCGGATGAGTACGGATACGGGGCCGGGTCTGCGCGCCACGTGCCGGCTCGGGTGCCGCGTGCCCTGCGTGGCTGTCCGGAGGAGCAGACGTTCAGACGCTGGTCCAGGCGTCGAGGAAGGCTTTCCGTCCAGCCGGATCGTCCGACCTGCGGTCTGCATGCAGGACGCGCCAGGCGGTGAGCTCGAGATCTCGGAGCCACAGTTCTCCGATGACCTGTGTCTTGAGGTCGGGAAGATGGTCGGACTCGGCGAGGGCTTGACCGATCACCTCCCCGGCCGCGACGCGCTGGGGTGGGGTCATCTCATAGACGGCCGAGAGGATCTGTCGGGCCAGGGCGGTTCCTTCTCCTGCCAGGGAACGCAGCACCCGAGCCTTGATGTTGACGGGGAGCAGGTACGCGGTGCCCGATGACCTCCACAGGTCCGACCAGAAGCGTTCTCCTGCCTTGGTGGGGGTAGGCAGCGCGGCCAGCAACCCGAGGAGATGGCCGGTGGCCGCATAGCCATCGGAGTGGGCAGCTGCGACGACTGCGATGCCGGCGACGCCCTCCACATCGAGATGGCCGGCTTCGAGATGCGAAGCCAGACCCAATTGATGTTCCAGCTGGTGTGCCAGGGGGGCGGATACGTGGGGGCGGACCTCAGGAAGCATCGGCGATCCTTGTGCGTAGGCGAGCGGAGATGCCCGTTCTGGAGCCCTGATCGTTCCCATGACCAGCCGATCTATTCGGCTTCGGCAGGCCCTATCGGCGGCAGCGTCTACGGAGCTGGGGTTCACCCTCGCGAACCAGCCCATGCCCGGCGACGTGGCCCTGGGGTTCTGGACCGACCTCCCCTCATGCTGTCGGAGTGAGGTCTTTTAGCATGACCGCATGGCTGCCCGTCACGCCCAGGTGCCCGAGAGAGGACGAGAAGCTGTGTCCCGCGACGCCGCTGAAGTCGAGTATGGTCACGTCGCCTCAGCGCGTGGAGAGCGCCGTGAGGACGGGTTACCCGGCGGATCACAAGGCGACCATGCCGGGGAGAAGGCTCACTCGGTTGCTGCTCTGGTGGAGCGGGCGGCCGACCTGGCCGAACCGATCAAGCCGAGGTTGCGTGGCTGGCTCCATGCCGGAATGGTCCCCGCCGCGCTGATCGCAGGCGTCGTACTCATCTGCCTGGCCCGTACTCCGCAGGCAGTCCTGGCCTGCGTCGTGTATTCGGTCACCGCCTGGCTGCTGTTCGCAACGAGCGCCATCTACCACCGCGGCACCTGGGGACCGCTGGGCGAGGCTCTTCTACGACGTCTCGACCACGCCAACATCTTCCTGATCATCGCCGGTACCTGCACGCCCCTGGCCGTGCTCCTCCTCCCGCCGGACCAGCGGTCCATGCTGCTGTGGATCGTGTGGGCGGGCGCGTTGGCCGGCATCGCGTTCCGGGTCCTGTGGGTCGGAGCTCCGCGCTGGCTGTACACCCCGTGCTACCTGGCCTTGGGGTGGGCGCCGGTGCGCTACCTGCCCGACTTCCTGCACACCGGCGGAGTGGCCGTACTCGCCCTGATCGTGGCGGGTGGTCTCCTCTACAGCGCGGGCGCGGTTGTCTACGCCCTCCAGCGACCCGACCCCTCGCCCCGCTGGTTCGGCTTCCATGAGGTGTTCCACGCCCTGACCGTGGCAGCCTTCACCGCGCACTATGTCGCCATCTCCCTCGCCACCTACTGACCCCGCGACAGTGTTCCGGCCCGTGCTGCTCATCGCCCATGTTGCCGTGCGCTGGGCCGCGACGGGCCGGACGGTCGCTGAGGCATCGCCCCGCGGGTGAAAGCCGTCTGCCGTCTGGCCCGCAAGTGGGCTGCTCTCCAGGGTGTGACGCTCCGTGGACAGGTAAGGAGGGAGGAGCGAGAGAAAGACGAGACAGCGGTCTTCAGCTGACCTGCGACGGAGGAGGCCCCGTGTTCGAGGCGGAAGACATCAGGGAATGGCGAGGCCACGACGTGGTCGACCATGAGCGGCACAAGATCGGCGTCCTGGAAGCGGTCTACGTCGACACGGCCACGGACCGGCCCGCGTTCGCGACGGTCACGGTCGGCCTGCCGACCCGGCACCGGCTGGTGTTCGTCCCCCTGGCCGACGCGACGGTCGGTCCGGGTTATCTGAAGGTCGCCTACGACAAGAAGCAGGTCAAGGAAGCGCCCTCGATCGGCACGGACGGCGAACTGCTCGCGGAGGACGAGAAGACGGTCTTCGCGCACTACGAGCTCGCCTACCGGACGGGTGCGGGCGGCGAACGTCGCCTCGCCCGCCGCTGATGCCCCACCAACTTCCCCTCCCATGAGGTGACACGCATGGCTCTCTTCCTCCTGCTGGTCGTTGTGGCCATCGTGCTCGGCATCATCGGAGTGGTGGCGAAGGGTCTGTTCTACCTGCTGGTCATCGGTGTGGTGGTCCTGGTCGCCGACTTCGTCCTTCTCGGCCTGCGCCTGGGCCGCCGCAGGCGCCTGCCCCGGTGACGCGGTCGCCCGGACAGAGCACCCCGTTCTGCCCTCCAAGGGCCGCCCGAAGCGGGCTACTGGAGCAGTCCTTCAGCATCACCAGCCGGTCGCCTGGCCGCAGGTCCAGCGACTGGACCCGGTAGCTGTGAAGGGCATGGAAGCCGAAGGCATATCGATCTTCGGTTTGATCTCCCGCACCTGTCCGTTCCGCATCCACAGCGGCCAGGGATGCCCGGCGTTGATGAACTCGGTCTTGCCGTCGATCAGGCTGATGCGCAGGAGCCGGCCGGTGACGTAGCCCTGGCGGCCGTGCTCGCGCATGGCCCGGTCGGCCTGGCGGGCCTGTTCGGCCAGGTCGGCACCGGCCCGCCGTGCCCGGCGCAGGGCGCCCACCAGAAGGGTGGCCAGCAGCGCGGCGTCGACATCGTGCCCCATGGCATCGGTGACGGAGAGTTGGACCGTGTCCCGGTCGATCACGTAGTCGAAGGTGTCACCCCCGACGCGGTCGGTCGGCTCCAGCGCCCCGGCCACCGCGAACTGAGCCGCCTCGCACGCCAGCGAAGCCGGAAGCAACCGGTGCTGGATCTCCGCGGCCAGACTCAGCGGGATGGTCCGGCGGCCCCACTGGTACACGTCGGTGAAGGACCGGTTCGCGATGACGACGTACGCCAGGACGTGCGCGGTCTCGCCGATCGCCCGCATCACCTCCGCTTCCGGCGCCGCGGGCAGGAACAGTTCCAGGAGCCCGATGGCGTCCCCGCGGTTGGTCACCGGGGCGACGTCCGTACCAGCGCGCCCTCGCTCTTGTCCTCCACGCTCGGCCGCTGGGTGCGGATCACGTCGTCGTACAGGGTGCCCCGCAGGGTGATGCGCCGGGCGGGCTCAGCGGTCTCGACGCTGCCCGCCGCCCCGAGCCGTACGACCGACCCGCCGGTGAAGTCGGTGATCAGGAACGACACCGACGCGGCCCCGAGGTGCTCCCTGAGCATGCGCGCGACCACGTCGAGCGACTCCACGGGCGCTGCGGTCTCCGCCGCCGCCAGTGTCCCCGCCAAGGTCATCGCCCTGCCCCGGTCACCCCCGTTCTCGTGAGGACGAGCGGTCGGCCCACCGTCCTCCTCAGGCCCACATGCGGTCACGGTGACTCCTCGCTGGTCGCCGGCGCTCAGGACTCAGTCCCGGGTGGGCGAGGGGCCGGCGCCAAGCCCGGTGCGGCGGATGTCATTGCCCCACAAAGCCCCTGAACGGATGCGCCTGGCGGCCAACCGCTCGTCGAACGGTCCGGCGCCGCCGCCGCGTGGAACGCCCGGGCCTCGCCGTCACCCGGCCCACCAGAGTTCGTGTCACACTGGCGCCGGCGGCGCCCCGTGGTGACTGCTGCGGCCTTCAGATGCTGCGAGCCCATGCTGGGCACCCCCGCTGGCTGCCTGCTGTATCTGGTCGATGAGGCGGTGCTGCGTGACGCCGTCGGCGAACGTGGTCGCCTCGGTGGTGCCGTTGGTCTTGTCGCGGGCGAAGGCGACCGTACAGGTGGGCGAGGTCCTGCACGCCCTCGCCTGGCATGACCGTGACGCTCGTTTGACGCCCCGGCCGCCTCGGAGCCCGGCTCCAGGTGGGCCTAACCCCCGCTGAACTGCAGGTTTTCACGCCTCCAGTTCTTGGGACGTCTTTCCGATGACCTCGCACGTGGAGTGCGTGGCTATTCTTGAGCCTGCTGAGAAAGGGGCCTGACCTGCGGGTTTATATCGTAGGCGGGTCGCTCGACCTGTTCCGCTCCGTGCAGCGGTTCGAGCGGACGAATCGACCCTTGAAAGCTTCCTGACCTGCGAATCCACAAGAGAGACACCTGCATCGGCGACGCCTTCAGGGTTTCATTCGGAGACTCTTGACGCTCGGATGACGCTCGAAGCGGAAGTCACGGACCTCTCCGGGCCGGGCCGCGCGGACCGGGCTGTCGGCACGGGGCGAGGTCTCCGGTTCGGGCGTCCGACTGCACTTCCTCGGCGGCGGCGCGAGCTGCTGCCTCGGTCGCACGTGTCCTGGAACCGAGAGCGTGGCCCGGCCGGGCCACAAAGGACGGCGCCGTGGTCCGAGGTCTCGAGTGGCTCGTACCACCTCGCCGCGCTGGCCGTCTCGCCTACGCCGTCGAGAGCAGCGACGAGCACCTCGCGGCACTGCGTGAGGAGGGCAAGGACCCGGGTGCCGTCGTTGACGGGGCCATCGGGAACCGGGCCCGCTCCATGTACCGGGACGGCCTGGCGCACGGGCCGGTCGTCGAGCTGATCGAACAGGCCGGCCATGACCGTCAGCCCGCGGACGGACTCGGTTCGGGTCGCCGCCCCGGGACGGTCTCCCACTCCTCCGCGATGCGCATGAGTGGTCCGTTCCCGCGCTCGTACGGAGCCCAGCCCGGGTCTCCGGTCGTGGCGAAGGCGATCCATGCCGCGTGTGTGCGGGTGGCGAGTTCGGCCGGCGGCGTCCCGGCACCGAGCAGGGCGTGGGGACCGAGCAGACCGGGCTGGTCGGTCACATCGAAGACGAAGGGCACCTCGACGGTGTGCGCCGCGCCCAGTTCACCGCCCAGAGCGGGAGAACGCCAGGCGAACTCGTAGCGGAAGGTGCGGGAGCCCGGGTGTGCGGCATGCGCGTCGGCGAGGTCGCGGCTGCCGGCGACGAACAGGGCCTCGGCGATGAGGGCGGAGCGCAGTTCGCCGGCCGTGCCTCCTGGACGGCTGCGGCGGAAGGACGCGACATACCGCGCGGGGTTGGGGCGGAACAGGGCGGCGGTGGCCTCCACGTCGGCCATCGTCGACGTGCCGAGCGTGCCGAACGGGGCCAGGTAGAGATTGCCCTCCTCGGCGTTCGTGCCGATCAGCAGGTCCACGCTCGCGCCCGGTCCGTCGGCGACGGCGTCGGCGGGCTGACGGTCGAGCACCACGCTGAACGGGCTGAGCCCGATGAGCGGATCGCTGGCGGTCGCCGTGCGCATGTCGATCCCCGACAGGCCCGGCATGATCTCGACGAGACGTTCGTCGGTGATCCGCGCGAACGCCTCGGCGTGCGGTGCGACACCCAGCTTCACGGCCGCGCCGGCCGTCACCCGCGCCGCCTGCTCGGGCGTGAACGCCCCCCGTCCGTTGCCGCTCTGGACGATCGCGCGCGCGACGAGTCCCTCTGCCGCGGGATCGGCCAGGACGGCACCGGTGATGGTGGCACCGGCCGACTGACCGAACAGCGTGACGTTCCCGGGATCCCCGCCGAAGGCGGCGATGTTCTCCCGCACCCAGCGCAGGGCTTGGAGCACGTCGAGCAGACCCCGGTTGCGGGGGGCTCCGGGCAGGTCGAGAAACCCGGGGATGCCGAGCCGGTAGTTCACGGTGACGAGCACGACGCCGTCACGGGCGAAGCGGCTGCCGTCGTAGAGGGACGACCGGTTGGAACCGGCGACGAAGCCGCCGCCGTGCACGAACACCATGACCGGCGCACCGGGCCGCGTGGTCCGGGGTGCCCAGACGTTGACGGTGAGGTAGTCCGGCCCTCGCACCCATCCGGACCCGAAGTAGGCCGTCATCTCCAGTGCGCCGAGGCGGCGCGGCGCCTGCGGTGCGGTCGGTCCCCATTCCGTGGCGTTCAGGACCCCCTCCCACGGATCGTGCGGTCGCGGGGCCGCGAAACGGCCCGCGCCGACGGGAGGCGCGGCGTAGGGAACACCGAGGAACACGGCGTGGTCGTCGCTCTGGCTGCCGCGGACCGCGCCCTGCGCGGTCCGAACGACGAGGTTGCGGTCGGTCAACGGACTCTCCTTGTCGGCCAGTGAGTCGTGAGTCGGTGAGTCCGGTACGGCTGTCCGGGGAGGCTGCCGGGTGCGTGACGGTGCGGTTTCAGACCGCCGGGTTGTCGAAGACCCAGCGGGCCAGTGCCACGAGGGTGTCCTCCATGCTCCCGGCGGTGACGTCCCGCAGGGTGTCGAGGTCCGTGTAGGTGGAGCCGAGGACGGGGTCCGCCTCGAGCAGTTGCCACGTCTGGGTGAGCAGGGTCCCCGACCCGTCGGGGGTGAAGGTCCAGCGCCAGCGGACGACGGGCACGGGCGCCGAACCGAGGACGGTGTACGTGAACTCGGCCCCGCGCACGGCCTCCTGCACCTGCGAACGGCTGTCCCACTCTGCGCCCTCGCGCCGGTTACGGCCCCGGAACCAGGCTCCCGCCCATGCTCCGGCGCCTTCCTCGTACTGGGCGCGGATCGCGTCGGGGCTCCATCGACCGATGTTCGACACGGTGCTCAGCAGGTCGTACGCCCGCCCTGGATCGGCCGCGACCCAGGCTCGTCGGGTGACGCGGTAGCCGGACACGTCGAGGACCGCGGTCGTGTTCTCCGGGTTCCTGGGCAACGTGGTGGACATGGGGGTTCCTCCTTGAAGGACGGGCGGTCGGATCAGGTGCGGGAGAACGGCGCCCAGTTGGTCAGCTCGAAGCCGGAACCCCGGCGGCGCATTTCGAAGGCACCGTGTCCGGGCAGGTGCGCCGGGAACACGAGGGAGTTGTTGTCCGCGGCGTGCGCGAACATGCGCGCACGGCTGGCGCGAGCACCGTCCTCGTCCTCTTCGAAGCAGCTGTTGATGTGCGGCTCGTGCACCTGGATCGCGCCGTGCAGGAGGTCGCCGGCGAAGATCGCGCGGTCGCCCCCGGACTCCAGGTGGATGATCGAGGCGCCGGGGGTGTGGCCGGATGCCAGTTCGAGGCGGAGGTGGGAGTCGATGGTGTACGACTCGTCCCAGGTCTCCACCAGACCGGCCTCGACGACCGGGTCGATGCTGTCCTCGTAGACGTTCTGGTTGCCCCGCCCGAATACCGTGTTGTGGAGGTTCTCGGGCCTCCAGTACTCGAAGTCACGCTGCGGCATGAGGTAGGTCGCGTTGGGGAAGGTGGGGACCCAGTCGCGGCCTTCGAGCCGGGTGTTCCAGCCGACGTGGTCGTCGTGCAGGTGGGTGTTGACGACGATGTCGACGTCTTCGGGCCGCACGCCGACAGCGGCGAGATTCGCCAGGTAGTCGGTGTTCAGATAGGACCAGATCGGTTGCAGCGGGCGGTACTTGCCGTTACCCGCGCCGGTGTCGATCAGGATGATCCTGCCCTCGCTGCGCAGCACCCAGGACTGGGTCGCGGCACGGGTGAGATCGGTGTCCGGCTCCCAGTGGTGGGGCGCCAGCATCTCGGTGTGCCGCTGCCACTCCTCGGGCTTGCTGCCGGGGAAGAAGACATCCGTCGTCATCGGAGTGGTGTCGGAGTACTCCATGACGCGGTGGATCCGCACATCACCGAGTTCGATGGTGCTCACCGTCGGCGTCCCGGTCTCGGAGGACGGGGAGGCAAGGGGGGACATTGTTCTCCTTCGAAGGTTCGGACGTCTTCCAGCCTGCGAGCATGCGGTGCCTCGGGGGTATCGGACACGTGACTGCACTTCTCCGGGGGCGGGCCCGGGGCCGTCCGCGGTGCGGACGGGCAGGCGCGTGGTGAGCGAGGCGGTGGGGAGCAGTAGGCCGGCCGCATGGGGTTTCATGTCCACGGCGGGCCGCAGGGTTTGGGGCACCGACCGCAGGCGCCGTCCGTCATGTGACTGCACCCGGGGTACACCGAGAACGCCCTGGTAGCGTCGATGCGCGGGATGCGGTGATCGGAGGCGTTGAGCCCTGGAAGATCCCGCCACGTCTGGAGAACCGGTGGACGAGTACACAGTGACAACCGCCTGCGGCCGCAGCGGCACCGCCGTGGTCAGGGGAGCCGAGTTGGACAGGCTGGTCGCAGCGGTGACCGCGCCGCGTGCGGCGGAGCCCGTGACGAGGCCGGTGCACGCTCTGCTGACCGTGGTGGGAGGGTTCGGAGCGGGCAAGACCACCCTGGTGGAGGCGGTCGTGGCGCGCTTCGCCGCGGACGGCGGCCGGGTACTCAAGGCCGACAGCAGCCAGTCCGAGACCCACCTGGCGTTCTCGGGGCTGCACCAGC
The DNA here is from genome assembly GCF_001418415.1 of Streptomyces hirsutus. Taxonomy (GTDB): domain Bacteria; phylum Actinomycetota; class Actinomycetes; order Streptomycetales; family Streptomycetaceae; genus Streptomyces; species Streptomyces hirsutus. Next base: position 44,833 of record NZ_LIQT01000157.1, on the reverse strand, counting down.
TGCTACGTCCGGTCCGCGGGCGGATCGACGCCCTGCCCCTCAGGCAGCGCGGGGCGCTGCACGTCGCTTTCGGAGTGGCGGAGCGAAGCGAGGCGCCGGACCCGATGCTCATCGGGACAGCGGTCCTCACCATGCTGTCGGACCTCGCCGCCGAGCGCCCGCTGCTGGTGGTCGTGGACGACGCCCAGTGGGCCGACCGCGCCTCGCTGGACGCTCTCTCCTTCGTCGCCCGGCGTCTGGCCGGCGAACCGGTGACGCTGCTGGTCGCCACCAGGGACCCCACGTTGCGCGGGCTCGCCGTTCAGGAACCGACCCTCACCCTGGAGCCCCTCGACCGCGGCGCGGCGGAACGGCTGCTGGACCTCCAACCGCGGGTGCCCGCCGGACTCACCCGGGCGTCCATCCTCGACCAGGCCGAGGGCAACCCCCTCGCCCTGGTGGAACTGGCCCGGGCCGCCGGCGACCACGACAGCACGTCCCGCACGATCTACGGCCCGCTTCCGGTCACCGAACGGCTGGGGCGGGTCTACGCCGACCGTCTGGCCGCACTGCCCGCCGAGACGCGCCGCGCGGTGGTGCGCCTGGCCACCGTCGACAACGAGGACCCGTCGCACACCGTGCTGTCCTGGCTTCCCGACATCGGCGATCCGGTGTGGGCGCCCGCCGAGGAGGCCGGACTCGTCCGGCGAAGCGGGGGACGACTGCGCTGCGATCACCCGCTCTCCCGCCTCGCGATCTACCACACGGCCCCCGCCGAGGAGCGGCGCGCGGCGCACCTGGGGCTGGCCGAGCTGTTCGGCGACCAGGATCCCGACCGGCACGCCTGGCACCTTGCCGCCGCTACCTCCGGGCTGAGCGCGGCGGTCTCGGCCCAACTTGAAGGCAGCGCGAACCGGGCACGTCACCGCAGCGGCTACGCGGCTGCCGCCCACATGCTGGAACGGGCCGCGGACCTGCACCCCGACCGGGACGAGAGCACCCGGCTGCTGGCCGCCGCGACCAGTGCGGCGGTCCTGACCGGCAGGCTCGACTCCGTCGAACGGCTGGCCGCACGCACCCGCGCCGGCACCGACGACCCGACGGCCGCGGCCCTCGCCGCCCTTCAGGTCGGCCGGATCATGACGCTGACCAGCTCGCACAACGCCGCCTTCGGACAACTGATGCGCCCCGCCGCCGCCCTGGCCGACACCGATCCCGCAGCGGCGTTGGAGGCCCTGGCCGCCGCCGCTGTGGTGCGCTTCTACTCCGGTGACGCGGCCCAGTTGTACGAGATCGAACGCCTGCTGCCCCTGGCCTCGGCGCCCCCCGGCCACCGGCTCGGAGAGCGGGAGACGCTCCTGGCGGGCTGGGCCGGGGTCGTCGCGCATCCGGACGCCGCCGACGCGCGCTTCGCCCTGCGGCTGCCCGCCCTGGCCGCGGTCGCGCGAGAGGAACCGCAGACGCTGATCCTGCTCGCCGCCGCGGCCTGGCTGCTGGACGAGACGGAATTGGCCGCGCGTACGTACGACGCGGCGCTTGCCTCGTGGACCTCGCAGGGACCGCTGCCGGACGGCCTCGGCGGGGTAGCCGCCCTCGCCTATCTGGAACAGGGCCGGTGGGCCCGTGCGCAGACGGCCTGCGCCGAACTCGCGGCCGTCGCGTCGTCGGTCGGTCTCGATCATGCCGCGGCCTGTGCCGCCGCGACGGAGGCGCTGCTGTGCGCGCTGCGCGGTGACGTGGCCAGGGCACACGCCCGGGCGCGGTACGCCCTCTCGCTCGTCGACCCGCGGGAGAGCCGTTCTGTCCTCGTTCTCGCCCACCGCGCGCTGGGCACCGCCGCCACCGTGGAAGGCGATCACGAGACCGCCCACCAGCACTACCGTGTGCTCTTCGACGACCGGGGCAACCCCACGCACTACCACCTCTCCTACCCGGCGTTGCCCGAGCTGGCGGCTGCCGCGGCCCGGGTCGGCCGTCGCGAGGAGGCCACCCGGATCGTGGACGGAGTCGAGCGGTCCCTGGCGGACGCGGGCGCGCTGGCGCCGCGCAGGGCCGCGCTGGTCCGTCTGAGCCGGGCGGCGCTCGCCCCCGCCGAGGAGGCCGAGCACCACTTCACGGCGGCTCTGGAGACTCCCGCGCTCGCCCGCCGGCCTTTCGAGCGTGGCCAGGCGCTGCTCGCGTACGGGGAGTGGCTGCGCCGCCGCCGCCGTATCTCCGATGCCCGTCCGCCACTGGTCGACGCCGAGGCCGTCTTCCGGCGGCTGGCCGCGCAGCCCTGGGTGGCGCGGGCCCAGTCCGAACTCAGGGCCGCCGGTGCCCAGAGCGGCACCACGAAACCGGACGCCTTCGCCGGCCTCACCCCGCAGCAGCAGCAGATCGTGCGGCTGGCGGCGCTCGGACTGACCAACCGTGAGGTGGCCGAGAAGCTGTATCTGTCCCCGCGTACCGTCAGCTCGCACCTCTACCGGGCGTTTCCCAAGCTGGGCATCACCGTGCGCTCCCAACTGAGGCATGTGGTCGATGCCATGACCGCTGACAGAGAGGCGGGTCGAGACATCGACGCGAGGGGCGGGGCATGATCGCCGCGCACCACGGCCGGCGGTCCGGCCGGGATCTCGGGGAAAGAGGCAGTCCTGTCGGTACCGCGCCGTGAGCGGAGGATCAATGCGCGGGAGGCATGACGCTCGTTTGACGCTCCGAGCCTTGAATCGTGGGAAGTGAGGGTCGAAGAATGGTCATGACCTGCGGTTTTCGTTGCAGCGCACGCTGTGACGTCTTTCCGATGACGTCGCACGTGGAGTGCGTGGCGATCCTGGAGCCTGCCGCAAAGGGCTTATGATCTGCTGTTTCTTCTGTTCCTGCTAGCTTCGGGCGGTGGCCCCGACCTGTTTCCGCGGGCGCGTGACGTGGACTGTGTCGAGGTGTCGGACAGTGCTGCCGATCTGCTGTTTCCCAGGCTTGTGTGTGGGATCACGGATGCAAGGCCCCGATTCCGCATGGACGGGAGTACATCGCCTCGACGCTCATGTGACGCTCGACCTGATCGGGCATCAGGTGGATGGGTGCTGCTGGTCTGCCGGATGCCGGTACCTCGATTCAGTCCGCGGTCCGCGCGCGGCACCGCACCTCGACATGGGCGACGGTCGCGGGTTTCGCCGCGTCGTACGTGGTGGCCCAGGCCAGGCCGTTCGCGCGTAGTCGTTCCCAGCGGGGCCGCCGCAGTCGCATCCACGCTCGTTCGAAAGTTTCGAAGGTCGCGCACATGCTTGCGTTACGTCTCTTCCTTATCTCACTCCATCCCTCACAGCAGTTCGCGTGAGAGTTAGCTTGACCAGCGAAGACGTACTCGCCAAGACCTCTTCTGTCAAAGAAATATTTCCGAAAGGCTGTCGAAACTGTTGACAGGATCATGGCGTTTTGCGAAAACTGTGGCCACCGAACGACAGGAGAACGTCGTTCCCCTCGCGTCATGTGGCCGGGGATGGCGGTCGGTCGTTGCGGCACGACGACGGGCGACCCCCGCCGTGTTCCATGCAAGGCCGCGGGCAGCAGAAGCCGCCCGCCCCCCCACCAGCCTTCATCGGGAGGACGCATGCAGCAGGACGGCACGCAGCAGGACCAGATCCAGCAGAACCCCGCTCCCTTCAGCGGCTTGAGCCGACGAGGCTTCCTCGGCGGCGCCGGCACCGTCGCGCTCGCCACCGCGTCCGGACTGCTGCTGCCCGGCACCGCCCACGCCGCCACCACCATCACCACCAACCAGACCGGCTACGACGGCATGTACTACTCGTTCTGGACCGACGGCGGCGGCTCCGTCTCCATGACGCTCAACGGCGGCGGCAGTTACAGCACCCGGTGGACCAACTGCGGCAACTTCGTCGCCGGCAAGGGCTGGAACACCGGCGGGCGCAGGACGGTCCGCTACACCGGCTACTTCAACCCGTCGGGCAACGGCTACGGTTGCCTCTACGGCTGGACGTCGAACCCCCTGGTGGAGTACTACATCGTCGACAACTGGGGCAGCTACCGGCCCACCGGCGAGTACAGGGGCACCGTCTACAGCGACGGCGGCACGTACGACATCTACAAGACGACGCGGTACAACGCCCCGTCCGTCGAGGGCACCCGCACCTTCGACCAGTACTGGAGCGTCCGGCAGTCGAAGGTGACCAGCGGCTCCGGCACCATCACCACTGGCAACCACTTCGACGCCTGGGCGCGCGCGGGCATGAACATGGGCCAGTTCAGGTACTACATGATCATGGCCACCGAGGGTTACCAGAGCAGCGGAAGCTCGAACATCACGGTCAGCGGCTGACCTCTGTCCGGCGAACAACCGGCTGCGGGCTCCGTCCTCGTGGCGGGTCCCGCAGCCGTGGCGAACTCGCCACCGCGGCGGGAGCGCCCCCGGCCGAAGGCTGGGGGAGGGTCGACCGGTTCGACAACCAGCACTTCCACACAGCGATCGGCGACATCCCACCCCACGAGCACGAGACCAACCACTACGTTCAACACCAGCCCCCAACCGGCAGCTGGAGTCAACGCATAGAGCCTCCACCGATTCCCGGACTGGTTCAGGTCCCTGCCCAGATGGTTCGGCATGGTTCGGCAACACGCTCCAGTCCGGGTACCTCATCGGCACCGGCGGCCGGTCCCGGATGCAGATCGCCTCGTCCGGGAACATCGACGGTGACGGATTCACTGACCTCATCGCCCGGGACACCTCCACGGGAACTCTGGACGTACCACGGCCGCAGCAGTGGTGACGCTGACGGAGACGGCACTCCCGACACCGCTGGCACCGAACCAGCCTCCCGCGGGAACCATGGCCAACCGCACCGCGTACGCCACCGGTTGGACAACTGCCGCCCGCCCGCTGATCACCGCGACAGGAGACTCCCACAGCGACGGAGTCCCCGACCTGTGGACGACGGCCTCCAACTCCACAGCCGGACTCCACCTCGTACCTGGCCGACGGACTGGTCAGGTCGGTCCACCGTCAGTCGTCGGGACCGGCGGTCGGAGCGTGATGAAGCGCGTCTCCTGAATCCCCACGGGAGGCGGCAGGCCTGACCAAGCCGACCGCCTCCCGGCACCTTCCAAGGGGCGCGGAGGGCGTCAGGCGGAAGGGGCGCGGATCGTGCTGACCGCGCACGGCAGGCCCAGCCGTTTGCGGCACACACCGACCTTATGCGCGCCAGACCTCGACACCGTGTCCCGGGTGGAGACGCATCAGGGTTATGTAGAGGGTGGCAGCGCGAGCGTTCTCCCCGAGGAATTGCCACAGCCCTTCTGGGTCGGATAGGCCGATCATCGGAGGCGAAGGTCGAGGTCAGGTATGCAATTCACGGCTCGCCCGGCCCTGAGCGGCATGTTCGTGTCCAGGAGGATCAAAGTAGGTTGCTCCGTCCCGGGCGGTGAGCAACAGGCAGGACACGCCTTCCAGGCCCGGAGCGGTCTCGTCAGTGGATTTCGATCACACTGCCCCTTCGACGGCGGGCCTCTCGTGCGCACCGACGCGTCTCCACCGACGTGAGGCTCCGTACCGGGGGAGGTGCTGCGCAGGGAGTCGTGACGCGCCAGATCGCCGGTGCCGAACCGATGTAGGGCCGTGACGCTCGTTTGACGCTCCGGGCGCCCGACGGCCCTCACTCGGGCCCCAAAAGCATCTCTGACCTGCTGTTTTCCCGCTTGCGTCCAGGGTGACATGTTTCCGATGACGCACCACGTGGAGTGCGTGGCGATCCTGGAGCCTGCCGCAAAGGGCTCCTGACCTGCAGCTTCTCCTGCTCCTGTCGATCTCGGGCTGGTCGGATCGACCTGTTTCCGTGGGTGCACGACGTGGAGTGCGCGGCATGCCGGACACATTGCTCCGACCTGCGGTTTCAGCCAGGAGGGCAGGGGTGGCGAGCATGCTGCGGCGGTCTTCGCCGGGAGGGTGAGCGTCGAGCCCACTGAGCAGTACGGATCGTGAAGGTGCCCGGGGGCCGGTGTCCGCGGAGCCCGGGATGCTCGTCATGGCGGAGCCTTGGCCACGATCGCTGGGCAGCAGGAGAGGTCCCCGGGCCGCCCCGGGCCACCCGGCCTCACCGGAGCCGCCAGCGATCACGACGTACTGCGTCCCCGCGGGAATTCCGGACCGGGGCGGCGGAGGCTTTTGGGAGTGCATGCGCTGATCGTGCACGCGGTGACTTCGTTGTCGTCGCCGCGCCGCTCCGGGTGTCACGGGGCGAGGAGAACCTTGAGGGCTTCGCGCCGGTCCATGGCGCGGTAGCCGTCAGGGGTCTGCTCCAGAGTGAGGGTGCGGTCGAAGACGCGGCCAGGGTCGCGGGTGCCGTCCAGGACGGCGGGCAGCAGCTTCTCGATGTAGGCGCGGACGGGAGCCGGGCCGCCGGTGAGGGTGACGTTCGGGCCGAAGAGGCTCCCGAAGCCGACGGGGGCGTCCTCGTACTGGGGGACGCCGACGCGGCTGATGACGCCGCCGGGGCGGACGGCTCCGATGGCCATCTCGTAGGCGGGCATGTGGCCGACGGCTTCCAGGACGGCGCGGGTGCCGTGGCCGCCGGTGAGGTCGCGGACCCTGGCGATGCCCTCGTCGCCGCGTTCGGCGATGACGTCGGTGGCGCCGAAGTACCGGCCGAGGTCGGTACGTTCCTCGTGGCGTCCCATGAGGATGATGCGCTCGGCGCCGAGCTGTCCGGCGGAGAGCACGGCGAGCAGGCCGACGGCGCCGTCGCCGATGACGGTGACGGAGTCGCCGGGCTTGACCTGGGCCTGGTGAGCGGCGTGGTAGCCGGTGCCGTAGACGTCGGCGAGGGTGAGCAGGGAGGGCAGGAGTGCCTCGTCCACGTCGTTCGGGAGCTTGACCAGGGTGCCTTGTGCCTGGGGGACACGGATGGCCTCGGCCTGGGCGCCGCCGACGCCGGCGGCGGCGAAGAAGCCGCCGTCGGGGCAGGAGGTGTGCAGGCCGGCGCGGCAGAACTCGCAGGTGTTGTCGGCGAAGGCGAAGGGCGCCACGACCAGGTCGCCGCGCTGGAGGCCGGAGACCTCGGATCCGGTCTCCTCGACGGTGCCGAGGAACTCGTGGCCCATCGGCACCGGGCCGTCGGCGGCCGTCAGGGAGTGGTACGGGTGCAGGTCGCTGCCGCACACGCAGGAACGCAGGACGCGGACGATCGCGTCGGTGGGCTGCTCGATGACCGGGTCGGGGGCGTCCTGGACGCGGACATCGCCGGCTTCGTACAAGAAGGTGGCTCGCACGAGCGTTCCTCCTAGCGGTGACGATCAGGGGGTGGCCGGGGATCAGCGGGGTTCGAGGCGCAGGGTGGAGGCGCGGGCCCGCTCGGTCAGCACGTGCTCGACGATGCTCGTGTACCGCCCGTACTTCTCCCGGTAGGCCGCGTCCACGTCGGCGAACTCGCCGGGCCCCGCCGCGCGGAAGGCGACGTCGGCCTGGACGCCTCCGGCCGTGATGCGGCCCTGGTGGCGGGACTGCGTGCCCCGATACCAGGGGCCGTTCACGCCCTTGACCGAGCGGACGTAGACGTGGTCGCCCGTCCGTACGACCCACATGGTCACCGGGCCGCGGAGAGTGCCGTCGGCGCGTTCGGACTCCAGGTCCAGTTCCTCCGCCGTCCCGATCTTCTGCAGGTCCGAGTCGTTCCAGGTGATCATGGTCCTCACCTTCTGTGTCCTCTGTTTCTGTGTCCTCTGTGTCCTCTGTGCGGCTGGGAGGTGATGTCAGGCTTCGGGGATGGCGCGGCCGAAGGCGGCGAGGGTGACGTTCTCTGGCTCGGGACCTCCGCGGCGGCCGGTCTCCAGGCCGTCGAGGGCCTTCATCTCGTCCGCGGTGAGTTCGAAGTCGAAGACGTCGATGTTCTCGGCGATCCGGTGGCGCTTGGTCGACTTGGGGATCACCGAGCGGCCGTGCTGGAGGCCCCAACGCAGCAGCACCTGGGCCGGGCTCTTGCCGTGCGCCTCGGCGATGCCGATGACCACCGGATCCTGCAGGACGCTCTTGCGGTTCTCGCCGTAGCCCGGGTAGAAGGTGATCCCGCCGATGGGGGACCACGCCTGGTTGAGGATGTGGTGCCGGTCGTCGAAGTCGAGGACGGCGCGCTGCTGGAAGTAGGGGTGGATCTCCAACTGGTTGACGGCCGGCACGACGGAGGTGGCGTCGAGCAGCGCGGTCAGGTGATCGACCATGAAGTTGCTGACGCCGATGGCGCGGACCTTGCCGTCGGCCAGGAGCTTCTCCAGGGCGCGGTAGGCCGCGAGGGTCTTGTCGAAGTCCGACGGCAGCGCCTGGTGCAGGATCAGCAGGTCGATCCGGTCGACGCCGAGCTTGGCGGCGCTCTTGTCGAAGCCGTGCAGGGTCTCGTCGTAGCCGTAGTCGCTGATCCAGACCTTGGTCTCGACGAAGATCTCCTCGCGGGGCACCCCGGAGTCGCGGACGGCCTGGCCGACCTCGCGCTCGTTGCCGTACGCGGCGGCGGTGTCGATGTGCCGGTAGCCGAGGTCGAGCGCCGCCGTGACGGCGGCCCGGGTCTCGTTCGGCGGGGTCTGGAAGACGCCGAGCCCGAGGGCGGGCATCTCGACGCCGTTGTTGAGGGTGAGGGTCTGCATCACAGGGACCTTTCGTTCCGGGTGGCCCGTGCGGGCACGATCAGGGTGAGTACGGTCACGATCGACGGCGTGAGCAGGACGGCCGAGCCGGTCAGGGCCGCGTCCGAGCGGGACGCGATGTCGGCGGCCGCACGGCCGGTGGAGACGGCATGGTGACCCCTGCGTCACTCGGCACATGGGGGGCGCCCGGACGGCTCGGGTCGGCGACGTGCCCGGCACGGACGTCGCCGGCCCCGTAGGCGGGTGCTGCGCGCACGGTGTTCCTTCGAGTCGGCTGTGATTCCAGGCCCGGTCTCGGACCGCCAGTTTCCGGCCTTTCCCGGGTAACTGCACGTCGGCCCACGAGCGGGAGTCACTGCTCTTCCGGGTACTGGCAGTACCTCGCAGGCCCGCTCGGACAGACCTGACGTGAAGATGTCGGCACGACACAGGGTGATCAAAAGGAGGTCGCAGTGCCCCCGGCTCCGGTATGCACACCAGCCTGGCGGCTGAGCCGCACCGTCTGTCCCGCGCCGCCCTCCCTCATCGGCGACGTCCTGCCCGGCGGCACACGGGCCGGGCTCGGGGCGAGCACGCTCCACACCGCCCTGCGCCCGGCGCCGTCCGCCGCAGGCGTGGCCGACGACAACACCAGGATCTGAGCATGGCCGAGCACCATGGAGCAGCTGGAGACGTTCCTGCCCGCCGCCGGCGTCACCCTCCCGGCCGACGTGCTCGACGCCATCGATGACATCGTCGCGCCCGGGGTCACAGTCAACCCGGTCGACAACAGCTACGGCGACTTCGAGCTGCGGGCCGACCGGCGGCGACGCTGACGCGCGGTCGCCCCGCCGGGCCACGGCCGCTCGACTCCGCACGCCAAGGCCACCGCGACAGTTCACCGGCGCGGTGGCCGCCCGGGGGCATCGTGCCGTGCCGGTGGCGTGTCGGCTGCCATGGGAACCACGGGTGACGCCCGTGTGACGCTCCGAGCGCCGGACAGCTCTGGAGAGCCGTGGTAAATGCCCTTTGACCTGCACATATGGTGGACCGCGTTCCGGTGAGATCTTTCCGATGACGCATCACGTGGAGTGCGTGGCGATTCTGGAGCCTGCGGCGAAGGGCTCTTGATCTCTCCCTCGGCCGAGTCTTTCCGCCGCCGGAGCGCCTCGATCTTCGCGGTGAGGCCGTCGTGCAGTTTCTGCCGGTCGCGCAGCGCCTGGTCGGAGGAAACTGCCTGCTCTTCACGTGATGGCTGATCCCTTCGGGGGGTGAGTGCGGCGGGTTCGGCCGAGGGCCGAGGTCCCTCTGGCATGAGGTACTTCCTGAACTCCGGGAGCGGCCACGGCCGCAAGGGGCAAGGAGTGGGTCGGGAGGAGGGCACTCGGCAGCGCATCGGCCCCTACGGCCACCCCCGGTTCGTCACCTGTTCGGCTTCGTCGTTCTCGACCAGGCCGATCCGGCGGCGTTGCCGTCCGCCCGATGTCTCCTCAGCGGTCGGTACCCGCTACGGCTGCTCGTCCCCGCCGTCCGCCGAAGCCCGGTCGTCCTCCTCGTCCCGTTCCCCCTCGGCTTGCGAGGGAGTGGTCCGGTCCGGCTCCGTGGGCCGTTCCTCCTCGTCCCGTTCTCCCTCTGCCTGTGAGGGGGTGGTCTCGCTCATCACATCACCTTCTTTTCCTTGTTTTACGCCGTCGCCACGGGCTTTGGAGTTCCCCGGGTCCCCGGAAGAGGCGTGCGTCAACCGTCCGCGGAGGCCCCGCGGTGGCCGGTGGCGTGCGGCACCGGCCGACGGAGGCGCCGCCGAACCCGCTCCAGGGACGACATCACCCGGGTTGAGAGCGTTCGAGGAGGGCACTCGATCGCGTGGATGTGTGGATGTACGGCCTCTGGCCCATGGCGGAGAGGAGAGGCGCCCATGAGCGTCATCGAAGGCGCTGTCGACGTCGACGTCCCGGTCCACATGGCTTACAACCAGTGGACTCAGTTCGAGTGCTTTCCCCTGTTCATGCGCGGCGTGCGCCGGGTGGACCGGCCGAGTTCCTCCATGACGCACTGGGTGACCAGGGTCGGCGGCGTGACTCGCGAGTTCGACGCGGAGATCACCGAACAACGCCCCGACGATCGAGTGGTGTGGCGCACCGTGGGGAGGTCCCGCTCGACCGGTGAGGTGCGCTTCCAGGCGCTGGGGGAGACCCGTTGCCGGGTCGCCTTCCGGATCGATTTCACTCCGCGCGGCGCCGCCGAGCGGGCCGGGGACGCCCTGGGTCTGGTCCGCAGGCAGGTGCAGGAGGATTTCCGGCGCTTCAAGGAGTACATCGAGGGCCAGGGCCGGGAGACCGGGCAGTGGCGGGGGACGATCAGTGGCGGCCATGTGGAACCGGACTCCGACCTTCTGCCGCCGCGGGTGCCGAACTGGCCGACCGGCTGAGAAACGGCCATGACGCCATAATCGATAAGAGGATATTTCCGGTAGCGCCATCATTCGCCGTCTCCCGGCTCGGCGGGGAGCGGTGGAGGCGAGTGGAACAGAGCGGAAGGTCGATGCGGTGCGAGAGTCATCGAACGGTGATCCGGGCGGCGAGCAGGCGAAGATCACTCCGCCGAAGACGTGGGCGGCCGGTGTCCCGGCGGTGGCCCACGCGGTGCGGTACTCCCTCGCCGAGACTTCGGCCCGCCGTACGGCACTGAACCTGCTCGACATCAACCAGACCCAGGGCTTCGACTGCCCGGGCTGCGCCTGGCCGGACCCCGCGCCGGGCCAACGCCACACGAACGAGTACTGCGAGAACGGCGCCAAACACGCCAACGACGACGCCACCACACGACGCGTCACCCCCGAGTTCTTCCAGCGGTATTCGGTCTCCGAACTGGCACGCGGCTCGGACCGGTGGCTGAATCAGCAGGGGCGACTCACCCGGCCCATGGTGAAGCGGCCGGGCGCGGACCACTACGAGCCGATCAGCTGGCACGACGCCTTGGGGCTGATCGCCGATGAACTGCGGGCCATGGACTCGCCCGACGAGGCGATCTTCTACACGTCCGGCCGGGCCGGCAACGAGACCGCCTTCGTCCTCCAGCTCTTCGCCCGGGCCCTGGGGACCAACAACCTGCCGGACTGCTCCAACATGTGTCACGAGTCGAGCGGCGCGGCGCTGCACGAGACGCTGGGAGTCGGCAAGGGTGATGTGAGCCTGCTGGACATCCACCACGCCGATCTCGTGCTCACCCTGGGGCAGAACCCGGGCAGCAACCACCCCCGCATGCTCTCCGCGCTGGAGGAGACCAAACGCGGGGGCGGACAGATCGTCGCCGTCAACCCGCTCCCCGAAGCGGGCCTCATGCGCTTCAAGAACCCGCAGAAACCGCGCGGGGTCGTCGGCCGGGGCACCAACCTCGCCGACCAGTTCCTCCAGATCCGGCTCGGCGGCGATCTCGCCCTCTTCCAGGCCCTGAACCTGCTCCTGCTGGAGGCCGAGGACGCCGCGCCGGGGACGGTGCTGGACCGGGATTTCATCGACCACCACACCAGTGGGTTCGAAGAGTTCGCCGACCACATCCGCACCACCGTCTCCTGGCCGGACGTCCTGGCGGCCACCGGCCTGACCCGTCGCCAGATCGAGGAGCTGCGGGACCGGGTCCTGGCCAGCGAGCGGATCGTCGTCTGCTGGGCGATGGGGCTCACCCAGCACAAGCACGGGGTGCCCACCATCCGTGAACTGGTGAACTTCCAGCTCCTGCGGGGGAACATCGGCAGGCCAGGAGCCGGCGTCTGCCCCGTACGCGGACACAGCAACGTCCAGGGGGACCGGACCATGGGCATCTGGGAGCGGATGCCCCAGCACTTCCTGGACGCCCTCGAACGCGAGTTCTCCTTCACCCCGCCCGCCCGGCACGGCCTGGACACGGTGAACTCCGTCCGGGCCATGCTCGAAGGCCGGGCCAAGGTCTTCCTCGGCCTCGCGGGCAACTTCGTACGGGCCGCCCCCGACAGCGACCTGACGGAGAAGGCGATGCGTCGCTGCCGCCTCACCGCGCACATCTCCACCAAGCTGAACCGCTCCCACACCGTCTGCGGCGACACCGCGTTGATCCTCCCGACCCTCGGCCGCAGTGAAAGGGACTGCCAGAACGGCGAGGAGCAGTTCATCACCGTCGAGGACTCCATGAGCCAGGTGCACGCCTCGTCCGGGCGCCTGGACCCGGCGTCCAGCCACCTGCTCAGCGAGGTCGCGATCCTCAGCAGGCTGGCCCGCCGGACACTGGCCGACAAGGTGCCCGTGCCCTGGGAGGACTTCGAGGCGGACTACGGCACCATCCGGGACCGCATCGCGCGGGTCGTCCCCGGCTTCGAGAACTTCAACACCAAGGTGCGCAAGCCGGGCGGCTTCGGCCTGCCGAACCCGGTGAACGAGGGTGTCTTCCCCACCCCCGGCGGCAAGGCGCTGTTCACCCTCAACAGCTTCGAGGCGCTGCGCGCCCCCCAGGGGCATCTCCTGCTGCAGACGCTGCGCTCCCACGATCAGTGGAACACGGTGCCCTACACCACCAACGACCGGTACCGGGGCATCCACGGCTCGCGTCGCATCGTGCTCGTCCACCCCGCCGACCTGCGTGCCCTCGGACTGGAGGACGGCTCCCAGGTGGACGTGGTCAGTGTCTGGGAGGACGGCACCGAACGTCGTGCCGAGGACTTCCGGCTCGTCTCCTATCCCACGACCGCCGGCTGCGCCGCCGCCTACTACCCGGAGGCCAACGTCCTGGTGCCGCTGGACAGCGTGGCCGCCACCAGCAACACGCCGACGTACAAAGGCATCGTCGTACGCCTGGAGCCACGCTCGGGCGACCACGCCTCCGGGGTCGTGGAGCGCCCGTGACGGCACCGACGAGCGGCGTCGGCGAGCGCTTGCGCGATCTCATCGGCGTTACGGTCCCAGGTGCTCTCCACGTGTCGGACTCTTCGGTCGGGTGCGGGAGTCGGCGGCCTGCCGGGGACGAATGCCGTGGCATCGGCCCCTGAGAGCCGGATGCCGCCCTTCGCTCGCCCGGTGCGCAGGACGAGGCTCCGCCGACCTCGGCGGCAGACACGCAAGCCCCTTGGCCGGAGAGCACCCTCCGAGGCTATCGATAATCACCTACTATCTACGCAAAACAGAATTATTGCGACGATTCTTGAATTCGGCTTCCGTGCTCGCCGCCGCTGGAGTGCCACGTACGGCCCGGGACCCGCCTTGGCCGACGGGAGCAACGGCTCCCCCTCCCGTGCCCACTGCTCGTTCTCCGGGCCGGACCGGTCACCGGGTGTCGTCGGGGCGGAGCCGATCGGGCAGGCAGCGGCATCCCGGTCGCTCTGTCCGAGTGAGGGCGTTTACCGCGGCTGTTTCGGGTGAACCCGGCTCCGGGAACCGGGACGTGCTGGTGAGGATGTACCGAGGGTCGCTCCAGCGCGTCCGTGCCACGAGTGCGGGCGGGGAGTGCCCCGCCCGCTTCGCCGGTCGCGCGTTCGCGCACCGGTGCCGGAACAGCCGGCTCGTCGCAGCCACGAGACGAAAGGCAGAGCCATGACGGAGATCCGACCCGCCACCACGACCGACTCGGGCGCTCCTGCCGAGAGCGACGAACACTCGCTCACCGTAGGACCCGGGGGCCCGATCCTTCTGCAGGACGCCTATCTGATCGAGCAGATGGCGCAGTTCAACCGGGAGCGGATCCCCGAGCGCCAGCCGCACGCCAAGGGAAGCGGGGCCTTCGGCCACTTCGAGGTGACGCACGACGTCAGCGCGTACACCAAGGCGCCCCTGTTCCAGCCGGGCGTCCGCACCGACCTGGTGATTCGCTTCTCGACCGTGGCCGGTGAGCGCGGCAGCCCGGACACCTGGCGCGACCCGCGCGGCTTCGCGGTGAAGTTCTACACCAGCGAAGGCAACTACGACATGGTCGGCAACAACACGCCGGTGTTCTTCGTGAAGGATCCGATGAAGTTCCAGCACTTCATCCGCTCGCAGAAGCGCCGCGCGGACAACAACCTGCGCGACCACGACATGCAGTGGGACTTCTGGACCCTCTCCCCGGAATCCGCGCACCAGGTCACCTGGCTGATGGGAGACCGCGGCATTCCGCGGACCTGGCGCCACATGAACGGCTACACCTCCCACACCTACATGTGGATCAACGCCTCGGGTGAGCGGTTCTGGGTGAAGTACCACTTCAAGACCGACCAGGGCATCGAGTTCTTCACCCAGCACGAGGCCGACCAGATGGCGGCGGCGGACACGGACTACCACATGCGGGACCTGTTCGAGCACATCCGCGACGGCGAGTTCCCCAGTTGGACCCTGAACGTGCAGGTCATGCCGTACGAGGACGCCGTGGGGTACCGGTTCAACCCGTTCGACCTCACCAAGGTGTGGCCGCACGGCGACTACCCGCTCATCCCGGTCGGCCGGATGACGCTCGACCGCAATCCGACCGACAACCACGCCGAGATCGAGCAGGCGGCCTTCCAGCCCAACAACCTGGTCCCGGGCATCGGACCGAGCCCGGACCGCATGCTCCTGGCCCGGCTGTTCTCCTACGCGGACGCCCACCGCCACCGGATCGGCGCCAACTACCAGCAGCTCCCCGTGAACGCGCCCGTCGTCGACGTCCACACCTACTCCAAGGACGGGGCGATGGCCTACCGCAAGACGACGGATCCGGTCTACGCGCCGAACTCCAAGGGCGGCCCCGCGGCCGACACCGCCCGCTACGGCAGCCCGCCCAGCTGGGAGGCCGACGGCGAGATCACCCGCGCCGCCTACGTCTCCCACCCGGAGGACGACGACTGGGGGCAGCCCGGCACCCTGGTGCGCGAGGTCATGGACGACGCCGCACGCGACCGCCTGGTCGACAACGTCGTCGGACACCTCCTCGACGGTGTCACCGAACCCGTCCTCGAGCGGGCCTTCGCGTACTGGTCCAACATCGACGAGAACATCGGCAAGCGCATCGCGGACGGGGTACGGGCCAAGGCCCACGAGAAGGACCCCAAGGCCGCCGAACAGGGCAATCCCGCACGGAGCTCCATGCAGCGCAAGGCGTGAGACTCGCGCGAGCCCGCCGGGCCGGCACACGGCCTCACCCGTGAGCCGCCCGGCAACCGGCGACGCCCTGCCCGACCGGATGCTTCAGGGGGACGGAGCGGGGTACTCCACGGGGCGTGATCAAGCACGCACCGTGGCGGGGACCGGCTGCGAACCCTCGCCCGGCGCCGCGGGCACTCCTGTGCCGGGTCGGGGGAGGGCGACTGTGTCACCCGTGAGGCTGCTGCTCCTCTCCGATACGCACGTGCCGGTACGCGCCAAGCGGCTGCCCGCCGAGTTGCTGAACGAGATCGAGCGGGCCGACGTCGTGATGCACGCGGGGGACTGGGTCGACATCCCCACGCTCGACCTGCTGGAGGCACGCGCACGGCGGCTGATCGGCGTGTTCGGCAACAACGACGGCCCTGAGCTGCGCGAGCGGCTGCCCGAGGTGGCCCGGGCGGAGCTGGGAGGCCTGCGGTTCGGCGTCGTTCACGAGACGGGCCCGGCGCGGGGGCGGGAAGACCGCTGCGCCCGGCGTTTTCCCGACCTGGACGTCCTGGTCTTCGGTCACAGCCACATCCCCTGGGTCACCAGTGCGCCGGGCGGCCTGCGTCTGCTGAATCCGGGGTCACCGACGGACCGCAGGCGGCAGCCGTACTGCACGTACATGACTCTCGTCGTGGCGGACGGCGTGCCGGGCGAGGTCACCTTGCACCGACTGCCGAGGCGCTGACCGGCGATCCGCCCCCTGCGCAACAGCACCGGTCGGGCAACGTTCACCGTCGGGACGGGCCTTACGGGAGAGGGGTGCCGCCGGTGGCGTTGACGATCTCGGCGGTGATGTAACTCGCCTGCCCGGAGCGAAGAAAGTTTTGAACGTGTTCAATGATGGGGGTGCGGCCACTCCGGTCGAGTGACCGCACCCCGCCCCCGGTGAGAGGTCCGCAACGATGAGCCGTGCACCGCAGAGCCGCCCCCGCCCCCGTTGTCGCCGTGCGGCCCGGATCGTCGCCGTCGCATACGTCGTCGCCATGATCGTCGGTGGGCTGAGTGCGGGAGCCCAGGGCTCCACGCCAGCGGAACCGTTGGTGTCCTGGCTGTCGCAGCCCGGGCTGAACGTGCTCTAC
The DNA here is from genome assembly GCF_001418415.1 of Streptomyces hirsutus. Lineage (GTDB taxonomy): Bacteria > Actinomycetota > Actinomycetes > Streptomycetales > Streptomycetaceae > Streptomyces > Streptomyces hirsutus. The sequence goes on along the minus strand of NZ_LIQT01000157.1, from coordinate 28,062 downwards.
GTCTTCGTCCTCATGCCGCTCGCCGTGATGCTCGGCGACCTTGGTGGGGGAGGGGGCGACGCAGTCCCCTACAGCCTGGCTCTCTCGTGCGGGCTGGGGGCGGCCGTGAACGTGCTGCTGGTGTGGGCGGCGACGTGTTTCGTGCGCGCGGTCGCCGCCGACCTGCCCGCGTGCCGGAAGCGCCGTACCGCCGTCCGGTGACGGACGGGGCGCGCCGAACGGCAGGCGGCGGATTCCCCCGATGCCTGCGAGAGTGAACGAGTGAGGCCTCACGGCCGGGTACGGGCGGAGGCCGGTGATCCGAAGAGGGCTGGAGGGCGGATGGCCGTACGGCACCGACTGATCGAACGCTCCGTGGACGAGGTGTGGGCGGTTCTCGCGGACGGGACGCGTTACGCCGACTGGGTGGTGGGCACGTCCGAGTCGCGGCCCGCGGAGGGCGTGTGGCCACAGGTCGGCTCCAGCATCACGTACACGATCCGGCTGGGACGGTGGTCGGTGGCGGGAAGCACCATTGTCCGGCGGTGCGAGGCCCCGGCGGTGCTGGAACTGGAGGCCGACAGCGGCCGGCTCGGCACCGCCCGGATCGCCCTGGAGGTCCGCCCGTGGGGTGAGAACGCCTTGGTGACCATCGACGAGCACCCCCTGCGCGGACCGGCCGGGAAGCTCCACAACACGGTCATGGACGCGCTGATCCAGCTGCGCCACCGCAGCATGCTCGCCCGACTGGCGGACACCGTCGAGGAGACCCCCGAGGGCGCGCACCAGGCGGTCTGAGGGCGGCCCCCGCGGCCCCCGCGGCCGCCCGGAGAGCACGGCGCGGCGGCCGGGCGGACTCGGACCCGCGAGAACACAGGGAGGCAACGATGCCGGCCGCGGTGGTCATCGGCGCGGGACCCAATGGTCTCGTCGCCGCGAACAAGCTCGTCGACGCGGGATGGAGTGTGGAGGTCCTGGAGGCCCAGCCGGAACCCGGCGGCGCGGTCCGCAGCGACCGCGGCGCCCACACCGACTACGTGAGCGACGTCTTCAGCGCCTTCTACCCCCTCGCCGCCGCCTCCCCGGTCCTCGCGGGTCTGGAACTCGGGAAAGAGGGGCTCACCTGGAGCCACGCTCCGCGCGTCCTCGCGCACCCGCTGCCGGACGGCCGGTGCGCCGTCCTCGCGCGCGGAGCCGCCGAGACGGCTGCGGGCCTGGACACGTTCGCGGCGGGCGACGGGGACGCCTGGCTCGACCTGTGCACCGCGTGGGAGCGCCTGAGCCCGGACGTCCTGCGGGTTCTCTTCACCCCCTTCCCTCCGGTCCGGGCCTCCCTCCGGCTCGCCGCCGGGCTCCGGGCGGCCGGGGGTCTCCGCCTGGCGCGGACCCTGCTGCTGCCCGTCCGCCGCCTGGGGGAGGAGTCGTTCCACGGCGAGGCGGGACGGCTGCTGCTCGCCGGCAGCGCGCTGCACGCGGATCTCGGCCCCGAAGCGGCGGGCAGCGGAGGCTTCGGATGGCTGATGTGCATGCTCGGACAGGCCTACGGCTTTCCCGTGCCGGTGGGCGGAGCCGGGGCGCTCACGGCGGCCCTGGTGCGCCGGCTGGAGCGGCGCGGCGGTGTGGTCCGCTGCGGGGAGCGCGTGACCGAGGTCGTCGTACGCGGCGGGCGGGCCGTCGGCGTACGCACCGCGGGAGGCGAGTCCGTACCGGCGGGCCGTGCCGTACTCGCCGACGTGTCCGCACCGGCACTGTACGGCGAACTGGTCGACGCCCAGCACCTCCCCGGCCGGCTGCTGAAGGACCTGTCCCGGTTCCAGTGGGACTCCGCGACCTTCAAGGTCGACTGGGCGCTGAACGGCCCCGTGCCCTGGACGGCCGGGCAGGCGGCCTCGGCGGGAACGGTCCACCTGGCCGACGGAGTCGACGGTCTCACCCGCTTCGCCGCCCAGCTCGCGACGGGCCGGGTGCCCGACCGGCCCTTCCTCCTCTTCGGGCAGATGTCCACCGCGGACGCCACCCGCTCACCGGCCGGCACCGAATCGGCCTGGGCCTACACCCACGTCCCGCAGCGGATCAAGGGCGACGCGGGCGAGGACGGGCTGACCGGGCTCTGGGACCGGAGGGAGGAGGAAGCCATGGCCGACCGCATGGAGAACGAAGTCGAACGCTGGGCGCCGGGATTCCGCTCCCGCATCACGGCCCGGCGCGTTCTCTCGCCGCGCACACTCGAGTCGATGGACGCCAACCTGCACGAGGGCGCGATCAACGGCGGAACGGCGTCCCTGCACCAGCAGCTGGTGTTCCGGCCGACACCCGGCACCGGGCGCCCCGAGACGCCGGTGAAGGGCCTGTACCTCGCCTCGGCCTCCGCCCACCCCGGAGGCGGTGTGCACGGCGCCCCCGGCGCCAACGCGGCCGGCGCCGCGCTGAGCGGCCTCGGCCGCCTGCGCTCGGCCCGCGTGCCGTGGACCGCCCGAGCCGGGCGGAACACCTGAGAACAGCCACCACACCGGCGCAGCAGCGGTACGGGTTCTCCCGGCCGAGCGGAGCAAGGGCTCCTGACGGGGTGCCACGTGGCGTCTTGACGGCCATGCCAAGGGCGGGGCGGACGCTTCCGCCTTGTCCGGTGCGGACCCGTCGTCACCGAGGCGCGTTATCGCGTTGCCAACTCGTGTGTTCAAGTGGACAGTTGATGACTCCTGCACCGAGTTGAGCCGGAAGGGCAGCAGAGATGAGAGTGACACTGGCCGTCGATGCCGGGGACGGAGACGCGGCCGGGGCTTCGGAGGACCTCTACCAGTGGCTCCGCCAGGACCCTGATCTGCGCGTGCTCGTCCGCCGGGAGGTTCCCGACGCGCTGCCGGACGGAGCCATGGGCGCCCTGGGGGAGCTGATCTCGCTGCTGCTGGCTCCCGGCGGTCCGACGGCGGCTCTGGGGGCGGCCGTCGTGGTGTGGCTGCAGGGCCGCCGGGGCAATCAGACCGTCACCCTCAGCCTGCCGGACGGCACCCAGGTCGTGGTCTCCTCGGAGAAGGTGCGCGGTCTGACCGCCGAAGGCGCCGGTGAGCTGGCCGAGCGGGTCGCCGCAGCGCTTCAGCAGGAGCGGAACCCACGGACGGCGGCGCCGGGAACGCAAAGGCCGCAGGGAACGCAAAGGCCGCAGGGGACACAAGGAATCCAGGAGACACGACACACGGCGGAGGACGACGGTCGCGTCGGCCCGTCCGGAGGAGCGGGCTGACGATGACTCCGGGGGACGCGTCGGATTCACCGGCGAGAGGGGACCTGGCGGCGACCGGCTGCCACGCACTGGTGGTCGGGACGGCCGCCCATCCGGGACGTCACCTGCCCGGTCTGCCGTCCGCCCTCCGGTCGGCGCGGGACGTGGCCGAGACGCTGAGCACGGTGTGCGGCATGGGCGACCGGGTCACGCTGCTCACCGATCCGACGTCGCCGAGCGATGTCCTGGAAGCGCTGGCGACGGCCATCGACCGCGCCGAGCCCACCGAGCAGCGGTACGAGCGCGGAACCGTCCTCCTCTACTTCGTCGGGCACGGGCTGCGCGGACCTGGCCGGCAGCTCTACCTGGCGACGGCGAGCACCAAGTCCCAGACCGACCTGGCGCACTCCGTTCCCTACACGGAGATCGAGCGCTACCTGAGCGACGCCGCCGCCGACCCGGTCGTGATCCTCGACTGCTGTTTCGCGGGGAACGCGCGGGAGCCCGGCCGGCCGGCCGCCGCGGACCCGTTCGCCGGTGCCCGGCCCACCGGCAGCTACCTGCTCGCATCGGCGATGCGCGACGCCCTGGCGTACGCCCCGCCGGACGCGGAGCACACCCTCTTCAGCGGCCGGTTGCTCGGCCTTCTGCGGGAGGGCGACGCGGGCGGCCCGAAGTGGCTGACGCTGGGCGGCCTCTACCGGCTGCTCGACCAGCGGCTCCAGGGCAGCGCCGCCCGCCCGTACGGCGGGGGCACCGCGCGCATGAGCGAGCTGGCCCTCGCCGTCAACCGGCGGTACGAGCCGCTGCCGGGCCCGCCCACCGAACAACGGGCGGCCGACGCCCCGGACCCGGACGCCGCCTGCCCCTACCCCGGCATCCTCCCCTTCCTTCCCGAGCAGCACCGTCTCTTCTTCGGCCGCGAGGAGCTGACCCGGGAGCTGCTGCGCCGCGTCGAACAGGCGCGACCCGGTGAGCCGGTGGTCCTGGTGGGACCGTCGGGGGTCGGCAAGTCCTCGCTCCTGCGGGCGGGGCTCGGCGTGGCCGCGGAGCAGGCGGGACTCGGTCCCGTGCGGCTGGTGTCCGCGCCGGGCGAGTGGCCCTTCCGCAGGCTCGCCGAGGAGTGGGCGGCGGCGGTGGGCAGGGCACCCTCCGACGTCGTACGGGACCTGGAACGCGGGCGTTTCAGCCGGCCCGCGGCGACGAGCGGCGGGGCCGGGACCGGGCAGGCACCGCGTCTCCTCGTCATCGACCAGCTCGAGGAGTACTTCACGCTCTGCTCGGACGAGGCCGAACGCGAGCGGTTCGCCGCCGCCCTCACCGCGGGAGCGGGCGAGGGCGAGGACGAGGAGGGGGAGGGGGCCGGGGGCCCGCCGCCCGTTCCGCGTCTCGTCCTGGCCCTGCGCGCCGACTACTACGGCGACGCCCTGAGCGACCCCCGTCTGGCGCCCGTCGTGCGGCCGGGCCACTTCGCCGTGCCCGCGCTGGCCGACGAGGAGGTCGAGGCCGCGATCGTGCGCCCTGCGGAGTACGCGGGCCTGCGGTGGGAGGAGGGCGTACCGCAGCTCCTGCGGCGCGACGTGAACGAGGAGCGACGCGCCACGGGTGATGCCGCGGCGCTGCCCTTCCTGGCCTACGCCCTCCCCGAGATCTGGCTGCGGCGCCGGGGGACGACGCTGACGTACGCCGGGTACGCCGCCGCCGGAGGCATCCGGGGCGCGGTGGCCACGGCCGCCGACAGGATCCACGACTCCCTCGACGACGCAGGCCGCACGGCGCTGCGGAGCCTCCTGCTGGCCATGGTCCACGTCGCCGACGGCGAGGGGCGGCTGGTCCGTCGCCGGGTGCTGCCGGCGGAACTGGCCGGGAGCGAGGACCTGTTGCGCCGGCTCGCGGACGCCCGCCTGGTCGTCGTCGACGAGGAGGGCGGGGCGCAACTCGGCCACGATTCGCTGCTGCACGCGTGGACGAGGCTGAGCGGCTGGATCGACGAGGTGCGGGACGACCTGCTGAGACTCCGCCGGCTGACCGCGTCGGCGGAGGGCTGGGCCGAGGCCGGACGCAAGCCGAGCGGCCTCTACGAGGGCGATGCCCTGGAAGAAGCGAAGAAGCTCACCACGGACCACACTGGGCCGGCCCGGAAAGCCCCGTTCTCCCGGGCCGGCAGGAAGACCCGGGACGGCCGGCCGGCTCAGGAAACCCGTCAAGCGGCCACCGACGGCCCGGCCGTCGCAGCCGCGCCGGCGGTCGTCCGCGTGCCCGTCCCGCACGTGGTGGGGGATTTCGTCGCCGCGAGCGACCGCGCGCAGCGTCGGCGACGCCTCGTCACGCGGGCGTGGATCGCCGCCCTCTCGGCCCTGGCCGTGGTGGCGGCGTCCCTCTTCGGGTGGGCGTTCCACGAGAACGGACAGGCGGCGAGCCGGGAGAAGAGCCTGATCGCCAGGGAGCTGGCCGCCAAGGCCGACGCCCTGCGCGAGCGCGACCCGCAGACCGCGCTGAGCATCAGCCTGGCCGCGTACCGCACGGCGGTGACTCCGGAGACCCGCTCCAGCCTGTACGCGGCGTCGATGACCGTCACACCGGTCCGGCTCGTGCCCGAGAAGCAGTATCGCGCAGCCGTGCTGAACGTCGCCTACAGTCCGGACGGCAAGGTTCTGGCCGTGGGTCACCGGGTCAACGGGACCGAGGGCGGCCGTGTCCAGCTGTGGGACGTGTCCGCGCCGACCAGGCCCGTCGAAGCGGGCCGGTTCACGCTGAAGAGCAGTACGGTCATCGCCTACCATCCGCGCTCACGGATCCTCGCCGCACAGTCGGCGGACGAACTGACGCTGTGGGACACCACGGACCCGCACAAGCCGAGACGGCTCTCCCTGGTGCGGCTCGCCCACCAGGAGACGTACACGCTGGCCTTCAGCAAGGACGGCCGGACCCTCGCGGCGGGCAGCAGGACGGGCAGCAAGAAGGGACTGCTGCGGCTGTGGAACGTGGGCGACCCCGCCCGGCCCGCACTGCGGGCGCAGCGGACGGTCGCCACGTCGGAATTGATCTCTTTGGCCTTCACCCGCGACGGAGGCCATCTGATCACGGGCAACGGCAACGGGGACACGGACAGCGAACCCGCGCAGGTGCGGCTGTGGGACGTCGGCGACCCGGACCGGCCCGTGCTGCGGGACACGGAACGGGCCGAGACGGTCATGGCGGTCGCCGCCCACCCCCACCGCGACCTGGTGGTCGCCACCGGCGCAGCCGGAAAGATCGCCTGGTGGGAGGTGACGGACGGGCGGGACCTACGACGCGTGGAGGCGGAGGAGTACGGGGACACCTGGGGCATCCACGACCACGGCATACCGTCCCTGGCCTTCAGCGGGGACGGCAGGTTCCTGGCGGGAGCGGACCGCGACCACGGCGTCCGACGGGCCGACATGGCCGGGAAGGTGTCGGAGCTGGTCAACGGCCTCCCCGGGGTGACCCTGTCGACGGGGGAACCGTCCCAGTCGGTCGCGTTCAGCCCGGACAGCAGGTATCTGGCGGTCGGCGAGGTGGGCGGAGAGATACGGGTGTGGCCCGACCGTCCCCGGGCGCCGGCGTTCACGGGCGGCGTGCACGCCGTGCCCCAGATGGGCAGCAGCCCGTTCAGCGCCGACGGTGAACTGGTCATCGCCTCACAGCAGGACGACGCGGGCCCCACGACGAAGGTGTGGGACGTCAGCGACATCAAGGCGCCGAAGGCCCGGCACACCCTGCCGAGGGGATGGGAGGCGAAGTTCTTCCTGACTCGCCGCGGGAAGCCGACGCTCCTGGCCCACCACTGGATCGAAGGGCCGGACCACACCCTCCAGATCTGGCAACTGGAGCCCGACGGGACCGTGAAGAAGAGTTCCGGCATCCGGTTCACCGCCGACATCCCGAGCATCGCTGTGAGTCCCGACGGCATGCTCCTCGCGGTGGGCTCGCACGAGGAACCCGACACCGCGCTGTGGGACATCCGGGATCCGGCGAAACCCGTGCGCCGGGGCACGGTCGCGGTGAGGGCGAGCAGCGCGCTCGGGAGCTTGGGAAGCCTGTGGTTCGCCGGGGAACGGTCGCTGGCGACGACGGAGAACGGCCGGCACCTCAGGTTCTGGGACGTCTCCGACCCCGCCCGCCCCCGCAAGGACGGCCGCATCGAGGATGCGGCGTCGATGGAGGGCGCGATGTACTACGCCCCGTCCCGGCTGCTCGTCACCGAGACGGTGGCGCACGAGATCCGGCTCTGGGACCTTTCCCGGCCCGCGCACCCCGTCGAGGGCGGCCTGCTTCCCGCCGCACCCAGGGGCTACTTCCCGACGGGCGAGGGGAAGTTGGCGGCGACGCTGAACAACGGAAGCGTCCAGTTCTGGGACGTCTCCGATCCGGCACATCCCGAAAGGACGGGCCACGACCTCCGGTTCGACCACGCGGTCAGGTCGATCCGCATGACGCCCGACGGCCGCTACGCGGTGACGAGCGAGCCCTACCGCCTCTGGTCCGTCAGGGAGGACGGACGGTGGAACACCCCCGAACTCCTCACGTTGCAGTACGCGTCCGCGGTGCACGTGCCCCCGGCGGCATCGTCGCAGTCCCCCCGATGGCTGGCCGTCACCTATCGGGACACCTCCGGCATGACACCGGAGATGACCTACGTGCTCGACTTCGACACCGACGGCCTCTACGAGGACCTGTGCACGGCCTACCCCTCGAGCGCCCCCGAGGACCTGTGGAAGCAGATGTTCCCGCACCTGTCCTACCGCGCGTCCTGCGACTGACTCCCTGGGGGCGAGGCGGAGCAGCAGGCACAGCCGTGCCGTCCCAGCCTCACCCGGGTGGGCCCACGGAATGACTCCGAGGCAGGCAACGGCCAGCACACGACGTACGTCGTCCGGTGCCTGCCCGGTGGGTGAATCCGCTGCTGGAAGCACGTTCGGGTTCAGCCGAACAACGGCGCCAGCGCCTCCTCGCTCGCCAGGATCCGCCACGCCGGAACCCGCACCGTGCGGCCCACCGGGCATGCCGTCGCCCCGTAGCCCCCGGACGGCAGCCCGGTCAACAGGTCGCCCCGCGCGTGCGTCAGCCGCAGATGCCGCGCCGGGTCACCACTGTCCGGCCGCCCGACGACGATCGTCCGCTGCGGCACACGCGCCAGCCAGATCTGCACCCCGGCGGCGACCAGTGAACCGGCACTGATCACCAGCCCGATGGTGTAAGCCGACAGCCCGCCCTTCTCCGTCGGGCCGGCCGCCGTGCCCTGCCGGGGAACGTCCAGAGCCGCCCCGGGGTCGACGCCGGCGATCCCGGCGAGCAGCTCGCGCGCTTCCTTGCGCGCACGCAGCGGGTCCTCGTCGACGATGGAGATCCGGTACCCGGTCCGGTCCTCGGGCATGGCGGTCACAGCGCTTCCCCTCGGTCTGCCGCGCTCCTGAGGGAGGCATGAGCGGCTGACGTTAGTCGGCGGGTCCGACACCGGCGCCCGAGTTCCGAAAACCCGTCAGGCGTTGGCGGAAAGCGGCTGACCGGAGGTGGTACGGGTGTCTCCGAGGACAGCCATAGCTCCGCTCATGCGGTCTTGCCCGGCCCGTTGACGCGTGGCGCGACCGTCCAACGCGACGCCAGAAGCGTCACTATGAGCAGACTCTGCCCCGACTCCTCGTCCCCGGGCGGCTTCTGGGCTGCGAGTCGTCCGCGAGGACAGCGGGCTGTCGCAAAAAGCGGCGTCCCGGGGGCTGTTCGTAGGGGGTCGGTGACTCGCTCGGAGCGAAATCCTGGACAAGACAACGCGCTGATCCCGGGGGAGAGCAGCGAGACTTGCTTGGCCCCACGTACTGTGCAAATGCGGATACACCTGAATTCATGCCCTTTGATCGGGTTGGATGGCGTCACCGAGCCTGGCCTTTGGCCGCATGCGGATGCTCGGGTGTGCGGGAACGAGGGGAACAGCCATCACATCGATGTGGGATGCCGCAGAGGGCAACGGATTTCGGGCGGCCGTGCTCGCCCTGACCCGGCGGCGGATCGAGATCTACAGGGACGCCGGCGAGACGTGGCGGTTTGCCGAAAGCCTGAAGTCCGTCAGCGAGGACACCGCCCAGGAGTACGAGGGCCGCACGATCCTCGAACTCGTCCAGAACGGCCACGACGCACTCGGCGACGCCAACCCGGGAAGGATCGCAGTCCTGGCGGTCTCCCAGGAGAGCGGTGGTGTCCTCTACGTCGCCAACGAGGGGGCGGCGTTCGCCGAGGAGAACTTCCGCGCCATCACCGAGCTGGCCCTGTCGAGCAAGGCGGCGGGGGAGGGGATCGGCAACAAGGGCCTCGGGTTCCGCAGCGTGCTGCAACTGACGGACTGGCCGGAGATCTACTCGAAGTCCTCACCCGCCTCTCCGGACTTCGACGGCTACTGCTTCCGTTTCGCCAGGCCCGAGGACGTGCGCACTCTGGTGGAGGAGCCGGCACTGGCAGCCCGGGTGACCGAGGACATCTCCCCGCTGGCACTGCCGGTACCGGCCGACATCACCGATCCCGTACTCAAGGAACTGGCCGAGGCCGGGTACTCCACGGTCGTCCGGCTCCCGCTGCGCGACCGGCATGCCTGGGGGCTCGCCGTGGCGCAGGCGGAGAACATGGTGAACAGCGAGGCGCCGCTCCTGCTCTTCCTCGACCGCGTGGCCGAACTCCTCGTCGAGGTGCGTGACGGATCTGATGCCTCCTTCCGGCACGTCCTCTCGCGTGCCGAGCGCGCATCGAACCTCGTCACCGCATGTGAGGCCGACTGGGTACGGGAGGTCGATCTCGCCGGGGCGGGCCGCTACCTGCTGGGGCGTCGAACACTCGATGCGGAGGAATTGAGTGGAGCGGTCGGTCGCAGCGTCCAGGCGCGCGAGATCGACGCCGCCTGGGAGAACTGGGACGCCGACGCATGGGTGGCGGTCGCGCTACGACTCGACGCGCCGCTCACCCACGGCCGCATGTACACCTTCCTGCCGATGGCCGCGGGAGTTCACGCCCCGTTCCCTGGTCACGCCCACGCTCCGTTCTTCACCAAGCTGGCCCGCCTCGACATCAGTGAGACGGTGGCCCTGAACGCCTTCCTCCTCGACCAGCTCGCCGTACTGACAGTGGAACTGAGCAGACGCATGTGCTCGGAGACCCCGCACCTCATCGCCGCGGACCTCGTTCTCGACCTCATGTGCTGGGACGTACCCGCCCGGCTCGACGCCGCTCTGAACGGGAAGCTTGCCGCCGAACCGATCGTGCCCCTGCACGGACGGGAGGCGTGGGGCTCGCTGCAGGACTCCTACGGATGGCCCGACGGCAAGCGCTCCTGGCGCGTTCTCACCACCGAGGCACTGACGAGGGCCGGAGCCGACCTGCTGACCCCGTCCGTCGGCCCCGTCCGTCACACGCGTCTGGACAAGCTGTGCAAGGCCGTTCTCTCCAGGCCCTTTCGTCCTCCGGCGCTCCTGGCCGCAGAGTGGGCCGAAACCGTGGCGCGGTCGCTGCTCGGCGGTACGGAGCCGGCAGGATTGGTGTGGGCGGACTTCTACAGTGACGTGTCCCATGCGTTCGCCCGGGACCAGGGCGTGTTGCGAGGCCGGCGCATCATCCTCACCCAGGACATGCAGCTGAAAAGCGCCCTCGGCGGCCGGACCGAGTCCGGCAGACAGGACGCGACCGTCTTCTTCCATCCCGAGCCCGACGACATCGCGGACAGCGACGCCGTCACTCGGGTCCCTGGTGACCTCAAGGCGCTCCGGCGCCGTATCTCCTTCACGCACCCTGCGATCACCTGGGACAGCGCCGGGCGAGGATTCCTCGAACGCAACGAACTGGTGCGCCCCTACCAACTGGACCGCGTCTTCGACGCGCTGGACGATCTGCTCTCCGACCATCCTTCGGAGGCGCTCAGCCGCGACGCCCTCACCTTCGCCTTCCGGCAGTACCCGCTGCTCACCCAGGCCCAGCGCCGACGGCTGGCCCGTATCCCCTTCCGGCTGCCGCCGGCCGAAGCCGGCCGGTGGGGGAGAGCCGCGCGCTGCTCCTTCTCACCCGCTTGGGGCACCGAGGGAGCGCGGCGGCTGGAGAGGTTCCTCGCGGAGGGGGGATCCCGGGTCCCCGCCCTGGCCGCCCAGCGGGAACAGTGGATCAGCGGCCCCGACGACTGGCCCGCTCCGGTTCGGGACCGAACGGCCTACATCGAGTTCCTGGAGGCCCTCGGTGTGTGCGACGGCCTGAGGCCGGGAGCCGTCGGGGAACGCCTTGGGGCCTGCCAGGGATACGAACTGCGGCCCTCGGGCCTCGCCGTGCGCCTCGGGCTGGAGGATGCTCTCGCCGACGCCTGGTCCGCCGACGTCAGGAGCGGGTGGACAAAGTTCGCGCACCCGTACACGCCGTACGAGTTCACGAAGGCGCCGGCCCACCTGGCAGGAGCGACCGAGGTCGCCGGGCTCGGCTCCGCCGCCCGACGCGAGTTCGCCGAACTGCTGATGTACGGGCTCCGCACCTGGGGCGAGGAGGTTCTCACCGTCACGGTGCACAGGCCCCTGTACCCCTTCAAAGACGCGCATGTCTGGCCCACTCCTCTCGCCTCTTACCTCCGAAGCCTGGACTGGCTTCCCGTCGAGGACCCGGACGGCCCGTCCTTCGTCGAACCACGTCGGGCCTGGTTCAGCATCGACGGCGAACTCCCGACCTTCGTCCCCGCGTTGCCCCTGTCGACGCGACGCCTGCTCACCGACAGGACCGTCGTCGAGCGTATGGTCCGGCTCGGCCTCCGCAAGTGGGACGATCCGCAGCATTCCGGGGCGGCGGTGAAGCAGCTCGGCGACGTGCTCGACCAGGGCGAAGTACCCGAGTACCTCAGCGTCTCCTTCAAACGGCACTACGAGCGGGCGTGGTCGAACATCGCGCGGACAGGCCGTTGGCCCTGGGCACCGGGTGAGGAGGTCCGCCTCGTGGTCAGCCGCACCAACGTGCTGGGCACCTTCACACCGTCGGCCGACGGAACACCGGTCATCGTCTGCGACGAGACGGATCCCCTGAAGGAAGCACTCATCGAGCTGGCGGGCCATCCGGTCCTCGTCGCCCCGGCGGAATCCGGTGAGGTCATTGGCCGCCTGGCCGAGGCGAACGGGCTGAAGATGGAGCGCACATCGGCCACCCATGTGCAGGTACGTCACCGCGACGGCGCCTCCATCACGCCGTCGGGGCAGACCACTGGGTTCATCAGGGGACGGGAGTGGCTGGTCACCGTGGTGGCACTCGCCATGGAACTCAAGTCCGGGGCTTTCGTACGCCGCAGCGAGCGTGGTGTCCGTGCTGCCCTCGAACGGCTTCGCACCCTCCGCGTCGTACACGCCGACGACGTGGAGATCGCCATCTCCGGTACGCCGACCGAACCGCCGTCGACGACGCGCGCGCTGCCGCTGCCGGACGCCGACCACCCCACGGTGGTCGTCTGGAGGTGCGACGAGGGCTGGGACGAACTGCAGGCGGCGACACCCGCCGTCGCGCAGCTGCTCGGCAGAGCGTGGCTGCAGGACGCGCTGGAACTGGTCCTGGTCAAACTCGAGCGGAGCTTCGACGGCAGCAGCCCCACGCTCATCGACGACAGCGTCCTCGCGGCGGCGCTGGACACGACCGAAGCCAAGGTCACCGAAATCCGGCGCAACCTCACCGGCGACGTGCAGGACACGGTGAGACTGCTCCGCCCGGTGCTGGCGTGTCTCGCCGCCGACACCTGGAACGAGGAGGCCGCCCACATCCTCGATCGTGCGGCCGGCGAGCGTGAGCTCGTCGAGATCATCGACCGGCTCGCGCCCGATCTGCCGCGCTCGTCGGCGGACCTGGTGGCCCTGGCCCGCTCCTGCACGAGGCCGGCGGAACTCCGGGACGAACTGCGGCTCGACTTCCAGCGGTTCAACGCCGCGCTGGTCTCTCTCGGCCACCCTCCGGAGCACTACCCCGAGCGCCATGAACAAGCCTTCGGGGACTTCGTGCGCGACCGCTCCGGCATTCTTCTCGACCGGCTTCGCGAGCGGTACGCCGTCGCCGCGCAGCAGGGCGAGGACATCTCCGGCTACGCCGCGGCCCGCGGTTTCCACGACCTGCAACCGGACCCGGACTGGCTTCCCCGGTTCATCACCCCTCCCGAGGAGGCGATGCACGGTAGGGTGCAGGAGTGGCTCCGTGCGCACGGAGCCGAAGACGACCTCGAGCGGTCCACCGAGCTCGAGCCCGTCGACCAACTCCGTGCACGCAACGCCGCCACGCTCGACGCGCTCGTGCCCGCGCTGGTTCCCCTGGTGGCCGCCTGGTGCCGCCGCCATGGCGTTCAGGTGCCCGCGGGGTGGCACGGGGCGGCATTGCTGGAGTGCAAGAGCCACGTCGACGGAACCGGGTTGAACGACCTGCTGCCGTTGAGCCAGGAACAACTGCTCGGCGCGGTGGCACGCGCTGTGGGGTGGCCCGCCGGAATGCCGCATGCCGCGGATGCTGCGGCACTGGGTCTCACCGACAGGGATTTCGCGCAGACGGCGGCGCGGTCCCAGGGCTCCGGTAGCTCCGTCGATGTCGCTCCGCGCACCATCACCATCGGAGACGCCGAGGTCAGGGTCGGGCGCGACCAGTTCTCCACCATCGCGGACATCGCCTCGAAGAGCATCGACGAAGCCTTTCTCACCCAGTCGGGCAGGGTGCGCCTGGACACCGTGGCCGGTGTGCCCCGGCCACGGCACGGAGGTGCTGCCACCGTCAAGCCACGCATCGTCGTCGCGAAGATGAACCAGGCCAACGAGGACCAGCGTTCCGCCGTCGGCCTCGTCGGGGGAGGTGGCCGCGCGCGCCTGGCTCCAGCGCCACTACCCCGACGTGCGGTGGACCTCGGGCTACGCGGCCGTCGTCAACGGAGACAGCGAGGCGTCCGACAGTCTGGGATACGACTTCGAGGTGGCATGGCGTGGTAACACCAGCCGGCTGTATGAGGTGAAGGCGCTGAGCGAACCGGGCGCCGAGCGGGTGGAGTTCGAGCTCGGACAGTCCGAGGTGGAAGCGGCCCGCCGCCACGCCCGGGGCAACCGCTACCGCATCCTGCTGATCACCTCGGCCCTCGTCCCGGAGGAACGCCGCGTGTTCGACCTGCCGAACCCGTTCTCGACCCAGGGACGCGACCGCTTCAGGATGGTCAGCCGGGGGCTGCGGTATCAGTGCTCGCCTTTGGGAAATGCGCGGCCCAGCAACTCGCATTGAGCAAGCGGCCTCAAGCAGTGGTGTTCGTGAGCCGTCATGCACCGCGGGAGTGGAAGTTCCCGGGACACCCCTCGATCGGGTTTTCAGGTGTTCGCCGGCGCAGTGCTGCGCAGTGGGTGGGGGCGCACTCCACCTGCTGATGGTCTCGGCGACGACGGAGGCGTCGGTGTCCGTGCGGGGCGCGCGGCACCCCGAGCCCGGCAGGAAGCGGAGACGTCCTTGCCGATGCTCCTGGGCTCGGCGTCACCGCTGCTTGGCTGGTTCTCCGGGAGAAACCGCGTCGTCAGTCCGTGGCGGTAGGCTCCACCAGGGATTTGTCAGGCCCTGAGGGACGAGCGGTGAGGAGGCCGACGCAGTGGCAGCAACGGGAGGGGAGCCGCGGCAGACGTCCGGCCCGGCCGTACCCAAGCCGGGGCCGGTCAAGCCCGCTCAGCAGTGGTTCCAGGAGCGTCCCTCTCCCTACCCCTGGGAGCAGGACGCGCTGGACCATGTCAGGCGCCTCCTGCCCGCGGCCGAGCCGTACCGCGCCTGGGCGACCTTCTCCTTCACCGCCCAGTCGGGCCGGGTCAACGAGTGTGATCTGCTGGTCGCCGTTCCCGCCGGCCTCTTCCTCGTCGAGATCAAAAGTCACCCCGGTGAGCTCCGCAACACCGGTTCGACCTGGAACTTCCGCGGTAAGGACCGCACCCGCACCATCAACAACCCGCTGCACTTCAACGATCTCAAGTCCAAGGAACTGCGCAGTCAGCTTCAGTGGGCCGCCCGCAAGCTCTACCGGAGCGACCGGATGGTTCCGCGTATCGAGCCGGCCGTCTTCCTGTCGGCTCCTGACCTGGTCAGCCACCTCGACGAGGTCCAGCGCCTTCGCGTGTACGGGCGCGACGACGGCGCGAGCGGTCTGAGCCGTATCTGGCAGGACTTCCTCGGTCTGCCCCCCGACCGGCCCGAGCGGCGTATCACCGAGGATTTCTCCAGGCACCGGCTGCCTCAGCTGCTCAAGGCCATCGGCATCCGGCAGTCGACCGGCCATCTGCGTTTCGGTGACGCCTGGAAGATGGAGCCGCACCCGCTCGACGCCGGGGCCTCGTGGGAGGACCGTCTCGCGAAGCGGGACGACGGTCTCGCCCAGGGGGAGGGCCGGGTGCGCATCTACCTGGTCAGCCAAGGAGCGACGGAAGCCGACCGCAAGAAGACGGAGCGCGCGGCCCGCCGTGAGTACCAGGTACTCCAGGGCATCACGCACCGTGGCATCGTCGACGCCGTCGAACTGCGCGACCACGAGGGCGGGCCGGCGATCCTCTTCCGCCACCGCCACACCGACCTGCGCCTGGACCAGTATCTGGACACCTACGGAAGCAGGCTCACCCCCGAGACCCGCCTCGACCTGGTACGCCAGCTCGCCGAGGCCGTCCGGCACGCCCACAGCCGCTCGCTGTACCACCGGGCGTTGGCGGCCCGTTCCGTCTACGTGTCGTTCCGAGGGGAGGGCGCCAGTCCCGAGCTGCGCATCACCGACTGGCAGACCGCGGCCCGCGACTTCGACAGCAACGCCACCTTCTTCCTGTCCATCGGCGGCTCCGCGCTGGACGCGGCGCTGATCGAGGACGCGGCCCAGGTGTACCTGGCCCCCGAGACGGACCTGCCCTTCCCCGACCCGGGGGACCTGGACATCTTCGGGCTGGGTGCCGTTTCCTATCTGATCCTGACCGGCAAGCCGCCGGCCCCGCAGCGCAGCGTTCTCAAGGAGCGGCTGCGCACCGAATCGGGACTGCATCTGTTCGCGGTCGCCGACGGCGTCTCCGACGCACTCGACGCATTGGTCTTCAAAGCCACCCGCGCCGACGTCAACGACCGCCTCAGTTCCGCGGAGGAGTTCCTGGACCTCCTCGACGAGGCGGAACGGGCCGGTGCCGTCCCCGACTCCGCGGCGGCGCCGGCCGTCGACCCACTGGAGGCGCTGCCCGGCCAGGCCCTGGACGAGGAATGGTCGGTACGCCGGGTCCTCGGCACGGGGGCCACGGCCCGGGCACTGCTCGTGGAGCGTGCCGTGGAGGACGACGACGGCACGATCCGCGTCGAAGAACGTGTCTTCAAGATCGCACTCGACGAGCAGAAGGCCGACCGGCTGCGCGCGGAGGAGCGCGCCCTGAAGCTGGTCGGCGGCGGCGCCGTGGTCCAGTTGCGCGGCGACGGGCTGCGCGAGATCGGTGCGCGTACGGTCCTGCAGCTGGAGTACGCCGGTGAGCAGTCCCTCGGCGCCCGGCTGCGCGGCACGGGCCAGCTCACCTACGACGACCTGGAGAATTTCGGCGAGGATCTGTTCCTGGCGCTCGACCAGCTCGCCGCCAACGGTGTCCGCCACCGCGACATCAAGCCGGACAATCTCGGCATCCAGCGCCGCAAGGACTTCACCTGGCAGCTGAAGCTGTTCGACTTCTCCCTGACAGACGCCTCCGACCGTGACGTGAAGGCCGGTACCCGCGGTTATCTCGATCCGTTCCTCGGTTCGGTGCGCCGCCCGCACTTCGATGACCACGCCGAGCGGTACGCCGCGGCCGTCACCCTGCACGAGATGGCGAGCGGTGAGCGGCCGCTGTGGGGCGACGGCCGCATAGACCCGCTCACCAACGAGGCCGCCGAGCTGCACATCGCCAGTGAGGTCTTCTACCGGCCGTTGCAGTCCGGCCTGACCGCCTTCTTCCGGCGCGCCCTGCACCGTGACATCGAGCACCGCTTCGACACGCTGCGGCAGATGAAGGACGCCTGGCAGAAGGTCTTCCGGGACGCCGACACGGACCGGCCGCCGACCACCCCCTCCACGGTGGGCACCGAGGCGGAGGACACGGAGCAGGCACGGGACCGGGCGGCCCTTGCCGCCGACGCCGGCACGGAGCTGGAGCTGGCCGGTCTGTCGCCGCGTGCGGTCACAGTCGCCGCGGGGCTCGGCGCCACCACGGTGGGCCAGTTGCTGGACATCCAGCCGTCCGTGATCTCCAAAGCCCGCGGCGCCGGCCCGTTGGTGCGCAAGGAGCTGAACCGCCGCCGCAACCAGTGGGCGGCCGCCCTGCGCGGGAAGGCCGCCGTACCGGCGGCGCGCAAGGCTGCCTCTCCGACGAAGGACGAGGACCCGCAGGCCGGGGTGACCGGCATCCTGTCGGTCGACGACATGGCCGGCCTGTTGACCCCGCCTCCCGGCCGCAAGGGCTCGCACCGCGCCGACGTGGTACGCCTCACCCTCGGTATTCCACCCGAGGACGGCGGACTCTCGCCGCTGGGCCCCTGGCCCGTGCAGGCGCGGATCGCCGAGCATCTGGGCATCAAGCAGCCGCCGGTCTCCCGCCACCACCGGGCGGAGATCAAGCGATGGGCCGAGGCCGAGTGGCTGCGGGCGGTGTGCACCGAACTGGTCGGGGTCGTCGCGAACTTCGGCCGTGTGATGACCACGTCGCAGGCCGCCCAGGAGCTCCGTGCCCTGCAC
Source organism: Streptomyces hirsutus (assembly GCF_001418415.1). Lineage (GTDB taxonomy): Bacteria > Actinomycetota > Actinomycetes > Streptomycetales > Streptomycetaceae > Streptomyces > Streptomyces hirsutus. Next base: position 10,126 of record NZ_LIQT01000157.1, on the reverse strand, counting down.
GGGGCGCAGGACGACACCCCCGAGCGCGTGCTGGCCCGGTCGCTGGCCGTCGTCCGTGCCGCCGTCGAAGCGGAGACCCGTGAGGAAGAGGGGCACGAGCCACGCCTCGCCGTGCACCGGCGCGGCGACACCGTGCTGCTGGCGTCCGAGTCCCTGCCCGGCACCGACGACCCGAACCCCCACGAACTGGCCGACTACGCGGCGGAGCTGGGCACGACCGCGGAGAAACTCGCCGCCCGTGAACCCCTCCCCGGACGCGCCGAGGTGGTCCGGGAGCTGCGTGCGGTGCCCGCCCCGGAGGGGTTCACCCCTCTCGCCGACACCCATTTGGTGCCGCTGGCCGCCGCCGTGGCCTCACCCGTGGTGCGCCACACACCCCGCATGGAGCTGTACCGACGTGACCTGAGCCTGGAACGCGCACTGCGCATCTCGCAGGCCGGCGCCAGTGTCCGGGCGGACCGAGGGATCACGGCGACCGAACTCGTCGCCCGGGTACGGGCCCGCTTCCCCGGTCTCGACGTCCTGTCCGACGGCCGGGAGCCGACCCCCGTAGCGCTGGAGGACGCGCTCCAGACGGCTCGCTTCGATCTGCGGCACGACGACGAAGCCGGACTTTTCCTTCCCCCGGCGCCGCGGTCGACCGGCCCCTGGTCCTCCACCGGCTCGGTCACCAGCATGCTGCCCCCGGTACGGGCCCACGCGCGCCGTGAGCCCGACGACCCGCACGGCGCGCTGCGCGAACAGCTCACCGAGAGCGCCGGCCGCGGCGGCTTCCTCGCCCTCACGGTCAAGGCCGCCCGCCTGCCGGGCACGGCGGAGACGATCTCCGCCCGCTTCCCGGTGGTGCCCATCGACCTCGGGGCACTGTTCCTGCGGGAGTTCAGGCAGCTCACCACGGAGAAGGGCCAGGACTGGCGGACGGTCCTGCGCGCCGACGCGGCCTCCGCGCCCGGCCGCGTGAAGCCGGGCCTCGCCACGTTCGTCCGCGTCGTGTGGCAGCGCGTCGCCGAAGACCTCGCCGCCCGCTCCGCCGAGCCCCGCACGATCCTCTTCCTCCATGACGCGGGCCTGATCGCCCGCTACTGGGACGAGGGCGGCCGTACGTTCCTGGTCACCCTCCAGGCCGCAGCCCGCCGACCCTCGGACGGACCGCATGGCCTGTGGCTCCTGTGCCCGATGGAGTCTCGCACCCAGGACCCGCACCTGGACGGACAACCGGTTGAGGCACTGCGCAATGACGGGGAACTGGCCTATCTGGACGGGGAGTTCCTGAAGCAGCCGGCGTAGCGGGCTGAAGGGGGCACGCCCACTGGGCGAAGCAGCAGCCGTGCGTCACTCGCCGCAGGCGCGGGATACCGGCTGACGGTATGTACGGCTGTCGTGTCGGGTTTCCTGCGTGATCAGGAACCGGCGCGGAGGAGAAGCAAGTCGAGTACCGGTCCGTCGGGGCTGGACTCGTACGGGCCGGCATACCGGTAGCCGAGGCTGAGGTAGAGCCGCTGTGCCGGCGCGCCGGGCATAGCGAGTAGGGAGACCCATCGGGGGCGCATCGCGTCGAGGAGGGCCTGGTGGATACGGGTTCCGATGCCTTGGCCCTGCCAGCCGGGGCGCACGGCGAGTTCGCAGATCCCGACGAGGGAGTCGGTGGTGCGCGCGTCCTCGGGGGTGATCCGCGGCAGGAGGTCTTCGCCGTACCAGTAGGCGGGGGTGCAGCGGAAGCCGTAACCGTAGCCGATGAGGAGGCCGTCGGCGTAGGCGGTGATCAGAGTGAAGTCGTCGCGACGAGCGTGGCCGGTGATCTGGCGGCGCAGGGCGTCGGGGGTGAACCCGGCGTCGGCGACGTCGGGGTGGGCGGCATGGGCGTCGGCCCAGGTGTCGACGAGGGCATCCAGGAGAAGTTCAATATCGTCGGCGCTGTGCCGACGCAGGGTGGGGGAGTCGGGCATGGGAGTCCTTCAGGAGGCGGGCGCAGCAACGCGGTAGGTATCGAGGCAGTTGTGCGCTCTGCTTGACGGTTGCTGTCGGCTGTCAGTTGACCGGCATACGGGGCACGCCGCCCTTGCGGCTGATGTCGAACGCCAGCCGGTAGATGTCCGGGATGTCGATCGCCTCTCCGCTGCGTCGGGTCATCACGCCCAGCTCGATGAGTTCCTCCAGCACTGCGGCGGGGTTGTCCAGCGCCCGTGGACCGCTGCCCGAACGCGGGTCTTCCAGGTGTTCCTTCACCTTGGCGGCCAGCGAGCCCTGGTGCCAGGCGTAGTAGAGGGCGGAGGGCTGCAGGGGGACCTGGCTGTTCTCCAGCTGCTCCACCGCGAGGGCCGCCCAGCCGATGTCGTCCTGCAGCTCCTCCACCCTGTTGTGGGCGGCGAAACTGAGGCTTTGGCGGATGGCCTCGTAGTGGAGGGGGGCCGGGTGGCCCGCGTGCCGTTCACCGGTCAGCACAGCGGCTTTGCAGAGAGCCTTCAGCCACGTCCGGGGACTGACCCGTCCCCTGCCGTCCTGGAGGTGGTTCGGCACCCAGGTGTACGTGTGTCCCTTGCGCCGGTCCGTGCCCATGAACGGTCCGGCGAGGGTGATGAATACCTCCTCCTGACGTCTCCGGTCCGCGACGACATCGACGGGCGCGACGTGCCGGCCGTCTTCGTCCGTCCACCTACCGGTCGCCGCGCGGAACTTCTCGGCTTCGGGAGTGGGGTGGTTGCCCAACTGGTGGAAAAGCAGACCGTAGAGGTTTTCCCGGCTCCATTCCAGGTCGGTGGCGTTCGCGCCGAGTTTGGAGGCGTCGGCGAACATCTTCGGGGCGTTCTCGTACATGTCCGGCCGTACGAAGATCTTGGCTCGCAACGTGCCGGTGGTCAGCCGCAGTTCGAGGGCCAGCCGGAACAGTTCGGACAGCAGCCGGTCCGCCTGCCCCCGCTCGCCGTGCAGGTGATCGAGCGCGTCGAAAAGCAGGACGAGTGTCTCGCCGCGGTCGCGACTGTGGCGGTCGGCGCGGATGATGGCTGTGTCGTAGGCCTCCGGGTTGGCCCGTGCCCACCGGACGCGGTCGGCCCAGGTGTCGATGGAGCGGACCTCGGGGACGTCCAGGGCCATCAGGACGATCGCCGACCACAGGTCCTGGGGGTCCACGCCGTCGTTGACGAGCTTCTCCCGCGTCCGCTTCATCGGGAAGGGGGGCTCACCTGTCCCTTCGTTCCCCAGCCCGAACGCAGTGATCACCCGGGTGCGCCGGAGTCGGGGCATCATGTATGAGGCGGCGGCGATCTCCCTGAGCCGCTCGTCGACCAGTGCCTTGGCCCAGAATGTCTTGCCCGTGCCACGCGCTCCGCGCACCACGGTGACGTCCGGATCCAGCGCCAGCCGGTGTGAGGACGGAGTGAACAGGGTCCGCAGACCGGGGCCGGTGGTGTTCGCGTCGGGGGCCGCGCCGAGCGCTTCGATCAGCAGTGTGCGGTAGTCGGCGGGCGTCGGTTCGCTCATCACGCGTCCTCGTGCGGTTCGGGCAGCAGGCGTTCCACCGTAGTCGTGAACTTGCTGTACGCGGCCTCCACGAACGGCAGCTCCGGCCAGCGGCGACTGCGTGAGGGGTCGAGCCCCACCAGGTCGTTACCGAAGAGGATGGGGATCGCCGCGTAGGGGGCGTCGTCCACCTGGCCGTAGGGCGAGTAGAACGGCTCGGGCTCGTCCTCGTCGGGAAGGTTGTACAGCGTGTCCACGAACAGGTCGTAGGCGTTCTTGCGCAGCACGCCCAGCCGCTCAGTGTCACCCGCCGAGTGGAACATCGCGCCCACCATCCTGATTCTTTCCCGGAGTTCGCGTGCGCGGTCCGGCCGGCGCTGCCACTCGGAGAGCAGCATCCGGTATCCCTCCCAGGTCGACGGGTTGTCCACGGCGAACAGCAGGGCGAGCCCGCTGAGCCGGGTGAGCGTGACGGCGGCGATGTCGTGTATTCCGGCGCGGCTGTCGAGCAGTACGTGGTCGGGGCGCCGTGCGCGCCTCTCGACCTGGTCCTCGCACGCGGCGATGGCCTGTTCCAGCCGGACGGCGAACGGGCGCGGAGTCGGATCGTCCCGGGTGGCCGGCAGGTCGGTGTAGATGCGGTTCAGCTTCGACAGGTAGGTGTAGGGCTGTCCTTCCAGCGGCAGTCCGACCGCCGGAGCGAGGAACACCTCTCCGTTGCTCTGGTAGTTCAACAGCGAGGCGCGGCTGACGAGTTCGAGGGTGTCCGCATTGCCGACCGCGGCCTCGACGAGATGGTCCACGATGCCGTGCCGTGGTCTGCCCGCCTCGTCCGAGAGCAGGTTGGACACGCCGGGCGACTCCAGGTCGAGGTCGACGACGAGCACGCACCGGCCCAGGTCGGCCAGGTGGCGGGCGAGGACGGCGGTCGCGGTCGAGCGGCCGACACCGCCCTTGAACCCGTACAGGGCCACGCGCCGGTCCCGCCGGGAGACCGGAGTGCCGGACGTGCTGTCGTCGCCGTGGTCGCCCTGCTGGAGCCAGTCGGTTCCGACGACCGTGCGTTCCAGCGTGCAGACTCTGCCGACACCGTCGGCGCGCGGGCTCACCTCGGTGAGTTCCGGCGCGGTGAAGAACAGCTCCGGCGCGAACATGGAGCGCGCGGTCTGTACCGGCTCCACTCCGGTGAACGGGTGGGTGGCCTCGGTGAACCGCTCGCGCAGCGCGGTGAATTCGGGGGAGTCCGACGGGAGCTTCTGCTGCATGTCGTCGATGAGGAGCGAGGACCGGCCGAGCAGGTCACGGGCCAGTACGACGTCACGGCCGAGCGCCGCGGCGTCCTCGGCCACCTTCTGCGCGGCCAGCCATGAACTGTCGAAGCCCGCGGTGGGTGTGGTCACGCGAGGCTCCCGGTGCCCAAGAACGTCGCCTGCTCATGCGCGGCAAGGAGCTCGTACGCCGCCCGCAGGTGCCGGTCGAGGTCCGCGTCGCTGATCGTCGTACCGTCGCAGTACCTTCCGGACACGTCCCAGTCGTGGAACGGGTTGTGCCCGATCAGCCGAAGGAACAGAACCCCTGTCTCACGCGCCCGCCGACGGTCGAGAATCGTGGTCAACTGCCCCCACAGGTCGGGAAGGTGCTCGTGCAGGTACTCCTTGCGGTCCTGCTTGCGCCACTTGCCCCCGGGTAGATTCGGCTGCGAGCCGAGCTCCAGGTCCTGGTTGTAGGGCCGCTGCTTGTCGTTGAGCCGGGAACCCAGGTAATCGAGGAGGATCGCCTTGATCGCGCATTCGGCGGCCAGCCCGGCCGAATGGTCGGCGGCGATGCGTAACCGGCGCGCAGCGGCCAGCCGGGCCGAGTGGTAATGATGGCCGCTCGCCGCCCGGAAGTCCGGTGGCGGGGCGGCGGAAGTCGTCGGAGCCGTCACGCTGATCACCTTATCGGCGTGATCCGCGGGAAAGGGAGCGTTTCCGCACGAGAGGCGCCCTGCGCTGACCAGCTGCGGCCTGGCAGGATTGGGGTCTGAGCACGGACGATCACGGTGGACGAGGGAGCCGTGGGGGACGCGCAGTGCATCGAGAAGGAAGCGGAACGTGACGGACGTCAAGGCTGGTGTGGACCCGCAGGCCCTGCTCAAGGACCTGAAGCGGCAGGTCATTGCGCTGGAGGAGGACCTGCGGGCGCGCACGGAGTCCGTGGACGAGATCCGCGACCGCCTGGAGGCCGAGTACGGGCACGCCCGGGAGGCCCGGCGCACGGCAGCCACGTACGGGGCCTGGCGTGACGAGCGGGTCACCCAGTCCGCGGCGGCCTGGGTGCTGGCCTGCGTCTTCGTCCGCTTCTGCGAGGACAACGGCCTCATCGACGAGCCGTTCATCGCGGGCCCGGGGGAGCGGCTCGCGGAGGCGGAGGCCCGGCACGAGGTGTACTTCCGCGAGAACCCGACGAAGAACAACCGCGACTGGCTGTTCGCCGCGTTCGACGCCATCCGCGAGGCGAACGACACGGCGGCCGGCCTCTTCGACGAGGCCCACAATCCCCTGTGGAACATCACGCCCAGCTACGAGGCGGCGACCGAACTGCTGTCGTTCTGGCGGCGGTGGGGCGCCGAGGGCGAGATCCGCTACGACTTCACCGACCCCGAGTGGGACACCCGCTTCCTCGGCGACCTCTACCAGGACCTCAGCGAACACGCCCGCAAGACGTACGCGCTGCTCCAGACCCCCGAGTTCGTGGAGGAGTTCATCCTCGACCTCACGCTTGAACCAGCCGTCTCGACGGACGCGTTCGGCCTGAACCCGGCGTGGGAGGGCCCGGACGGGGAGGAACGGCGCGGCCTGCGGACCATTGACCCGGCCTGCGGGTCAGGGCACTTCCTGCTGGGCATCTTCCACCGGCTGATGGACAAGTGGCGGGCGGCTGAGCCGGGCACGGATGTCTGGACGTTGGTGCGCCGGTCCCTGGAGTCGGTCCACGGCTGCGACAAGAACCCGTACGCGGTGAGCATCGCCCGGTTCCGGCTGCTGGTGGCCGCCATGCGGGCGGCGGGGGCGCGGCGGCTGAAGGACGCGCCGCCGTTCCCGATCAACGTGGCGGTGGGGGACTCGCTGCTGCACGGACGGGACGCGGCGGGTATCCAGACCGACCTGGACACGCTGTTCGCCGAGGCGCAGATCGGGCGCGAGGAGGGGGCGTTCGCGTACTCGACGGAGGACGTGTGGGAGTACGCGAAGCGGGTTGATTTGTTGGGGCGGGGATCTTATCACGTGGTGGTGGGGAATCCGCCCTACATCACGGTTAAGGACAAGCAGGAGAACGAGAATTACCGGCTGTCGTACGACGCCTGTGCGGGCAAGTATGCGTTGTCGGTGCCATTCGCGCAGCGGTTGTTCGAGCTGGCGGTGAAGGGTGCGGGTGGGCGTGCGGGTGGTGGCGGGTTCGTGGGGCAGATCACCGCGAATTCGTTTATGAAGAGGGAGTTCGGGAAGAAGCTCATTCAGGATGTCTTCCGGAACCGGGTTGAATTGTCCCATGTGATCGATACGTCCGGTGCCTTCATCCCCGGCCACGGAACGCCGACCGTCATTCTTGTGGGCCAGAACCGTGTGCCCAGTCCGGATCGGACGCTTCGAGCTGTACTCGGTGTGCGGGGCGAGCCTTCGCAGCCAGAGGATGCGGCGCAAGGCGCCGTTTGGCAGGCGATTTTGGAGCAGGTGAAGGTGCCTGGGTCTGATTCTGACTGGGTTTCTGTGGAGGATGTGGCAGCCCAAAAATTCAACTCGCACCCTTGGTCTGTGAGTGGGGGAGGCGCGGCAGCGCTGTTCCAATCCATTGAGGGGAGATCGCGCAATAGGCTTGGAAAGGTTATTCGCAGAGTAGGCTTCTTTGGGGTCGTCGGGGCTGATGATGCTATGACTGCCCCCAAGCGTGCATTTGCTTACAAAGGAGCGGACGGTTCCCTTGTAAGGCCCCTGGTGCTTGGTGAAGAGGTGCGTGACTGGTCTGCTGCTGCGCAAAATAGTGTTCTATTCCCGTATGACTCAAGTCATGGCCTGAGGGAGATCGCTGAAGAGCCTAGTGCTTCATCATGGCTTTGGCCTCTTAGGGTTGAATTGGGGAATCGGGCGACTTTTTCGAAAAATACCTACTTTGATGAAGGCCGCCCGTGGTATGAGTGGCATCAACTGCCTAAAGATGCCGGGGCTAGTAAGAGGGCGCTGGCCTTTGCTTTTGTGGCGACACATAATCATTTTGTGATCGATTGGGGTGAAAGTGCGTTCAATCGTTCCGCTCCGGTCATCAAGCTGCCTGAGGGGGCCAGTGAGGAGGAGCACCTGGAACTGTTGGGGGTGCTGAACTCTTCGACTGCTTGCTTCTGGTTGAAACAGGTCAGCCAGGATAAAGGGAATCGAGGTGGGGAGCGATCTACGGGACGGTATGCCTGGGAAAGCTTCTATGAGTTCACTGGTACTAAGCTTCAGGAGTTCCCTCTTCCCGAGCAACTGCCGCTTACGCTTGGACGTATGCTGGACTCGGCGGCGAGTCAGCTCGCGCTGTGTGAGCCCGCTGCTGTGACTGCGGAGCAAGTGCCGCTCCGGAGGGTGCTTAGCGGCGCAAGTGCCAGCTACGAGCATATTCATCGCGGGATGATTGCTTTGCAGGAAGAGCTGGACTGGCAGGTGTACGGTCTCTACGGACTGCTTAGTTCGGAAGACGTGGCGAGGGCTACCGTTCCTTCGGAACGACTGTCTGAATGTCCCGATGTCAAATTTGGGCAACGTGCCTTTGAGCTCGTGATTGCACCCAATGCTGAGCGGGATGAAGCCGTCGAGCAGTGGTTCAAGCGGCACGATTCCATCCCCGCTACCGAAATTCCCATCCGCTGGCCGGACTGGTATCGCGACATCGTCCAAGCGCGTATCGACATCATCAAATCCCGCAAGGGCATCGCCCTCATCGAGCGACCCGAGTGCAAGCGGCGCTGGGCCGCCGATTCATGGAAGAAGAAGGAATGCGCCGCGCTGCGGAACTGGTTGCTGGACCGGTGCGAGAAGCAGGAGCTTTGGTACGAGGTCCGGGACGGGCTCAAGCGGCCCCGTCCGATGACCGTCAACTACCTTGCCGACCAGCTCAGCGCGGACGATGACTTCACCTCCGTTGCCGCGCTCTACGCCTCCGACCACCTCGGCAAGCCCGACCTGCCCCTCGCGCAGATACTGACCGAGGTCATCGCCGACGAGCACGTGCCCTACCTCGCCGCGATGCGCTACAAGGACCCCGGCCTGCGCAAGCGCGCGCAGTGGGAAGAGGTCTGGCGGCAGCAGCGTGAGGAGGACCGTACCGGGGAGCGGCTCAACATCCCCGTACCGCCGAAGTACACGTCCGCCGACTTTGCCCGCGCGTCCTACTGGTCGAACCGCGGCAAGCTGGATGTGCCCAAGGAGCGGTTCATCTCCTACCCCGAGGCCGGGCCCGACAGCGACTCGACGCTGATGCTCGGTTGGGCCGGCTGGGACTACAAGGACCAGGCGCAGGCCCTCTTCGAGCTGCTGGCAGCCCGCACCACGCGGGACGGCTGGAGTTCCGAACGGGTCGTTCCGCTGCTTGCCGGCCTCCACGAGGTCATGCCCTGGGTCAAGCAGTGGCACGGCGAGTACGACGACGAGTGGGGCGACGTACCGGCCGACGAACTGGAGGCTGAGTACGAAAACCAGCTCCGCAAGCACCAGGTCGGGGCCGAGGACTTGAAGGCGTGGCGCCCGGTGCGGAAGACGCGTGGCCGCAAGGCGGCGGCGAAGCAGTCCACGCCGGACGTGGAGTAGCCGCGACGCGTTCGTTGGGGCAGCAACAGACGCTGCCCCAAAGGAAGTTCAGACGCGTGAGTCGGTCGCCAGTGTCGTGAACGCCGACCATGCCTCGCGAGAGACAGCCAGGGGCTGCCTCTCAATGTCCTTCGAGTCGCGGACTAGAACGGTCTCAGGGCGCACAGCGACCTCCACGCAGTTGCCGCCGCCACCGCCGCTGTAGCTGCTCTTGAACCAAGCAAGTTCGGTGGTGCTCATAGCGCTCCTCGCATCTGCTCCAGCAGGCTCGCGGTGGTTTGATGACTCAAAGCCTGCGAGCGCATCTTGCCATAGCGCTGGAGCATGGCGCTTGCGGCTTTTGTGTCGGTGACGAGCATGCTGCAGTCATGCGCTTCTACGTAGCCCACCCAGCGATTCTCTACGGTCTCAGCGAGGTAGAGAGGGCCCTCGAAGCCGGAGTGATCCTCCTGAGTCCGAGGCATGACTTGAATCTCCACGTTTCGGAGGCGGCCCGCATCCAGGAGGTTGCTGAGGAGTGCGTACGTGACCTCGGCACCTGCCAGACGGCGGTCCAGTAGCGCTTGTTCGACAACGAAGCTGAACGTACTGTTCGGCCGCTCGGTCAGGAGGCGCTGGCGTTCGAGACGAGCCGTGACCTGCTGCTCGAACTGCTCCTCCGACAGGGGAGGAAGGCGGCGGTCGAAGAGGGCGCGAATGTATGGCTCGGGCTGAAGCAGGCCTGGAATCACCGCGCACTCATACGCATACAGCGAGACCGCCTCCTCCTCGATCCCCGCCCACTGCCGGAACCACGACGCCAGCCCCGCCTTCCGAGTCAGACTCTTCGCGGCCGCCCCCAGTAC
>NZ_LIQT01000156.1 GCF_001418415.1 Streptomyces hirsutus | reverse complement strand
GCCCCCTCGGGGGCCTCTTTCGCGTTGCGGGCCGGCCGCTCACCCGGCCGGCCACTCGCCCCGCCGCCGGCGCCGCGCACGTCACGGCACCGGTCCGAAGCCGTCGGGCGCTACGACGACGCGCGCGCCACCAGCTCCGTGGCCAGCACCACCTGGCGCCGGTCCAGCTCCCGGGAGGCGGGCGGGCGGCGGTCGGCGACCTCGGCGAGGAGGAGGTCGATCATGCTGCGGCCCATCTCCTCGATGGGCTGGCGCACGCTGGTCAGCGGCGGGTCCATGTGGCGGGCGATGGCGGAGTCGTCGTAGCCGACCAGGGCCACGTCCTCGGGGATGCGGCGGCCCGCCTCCCGCAGCGCGTGCCGGGCACCGGCGGCGGTCACGTCGGAGGCGGCGAAGACCGCGTCCAGGTCCGGGCGGCGCTCCAGCAGCGCCGCCATCGCACCCCGGCCGCCCTCCTCGGAGAAGTCGCCGGCCTCGATCATCAGCTCGTCCTCGGGATGGCCCGCGTCACGCAGGGCGTCGCGGTAGCCGTCCACGCGCCGCTGCGCGCCGTACACGTCGAGGCGGCCGGTGATGTGGGCGATGCGGCGCCGGCCCCGGCCGATGAGGTGCTCGACGGCCTGCCGGGCACCGCCGTAGTTGTCGGAGTCGACCGAGGTCAGCGTCTCCGCGGCCGACCGGGGGCCGCTGATCACCGCCGGGATCTCCAGCTGGGCGAGCATGTCGGGCAGCGGGTCGTCGGCGTGCACGGAGACCAGCAGCACACCGTCCACCCGGTGCGCGGCCAGGTAGTCGGCGAGGCGCTGCCGCTCCCGGTCGCTGCCCGCGAAGATCAGCAGCAGCTGCATCTCGGTGTCGGAGAGCGCCGCCCCCACCCCGCGCAGCATGTCCGAGAAGTACGGTTCGGCGAAGAACCGGGTCTCCGGCTCGGGCACGACCAGCGCGATCGCGTCGGTACGGTTGGCGGCCAGCGCGCGGGCGGCCGTGTTCGGGACGTAACCGAGCTCCGCGACGGCGGCCTCCACGGCGGCGCGGGTGGCGTCGCTCACCCGGGGCGAACCGTTGATCACCCGGGAGACCGTGCCCCGGCCGACACCGGCGCGCGCCGCCACCTCTTCGAGGGTGGGGCGACCGCCCCCGCGGCCCCGCACTCCGTGGCTTGCCATGTACGCCCCGCTTTCCGTCGCATGTCACGCTGGTCTGGAATCTAACAGCCCTGCACACGGCGGCGGCCTCCGGCAGGAGTACCGTCCGGGCCGGCACATCCATCGGCAACGTCCGGGTGTCCAGTTAACAGCCCGATAACTGAACGCAGTTCTCCTCGTCCGCTCCCTTGACACCCCCGCCGGGACCCGCAACCCTTCAACACATCACTTGTGGGAGCGCTCCCACAGTACCTGACACATACACAACCCGCACGTTCCCCGCCCGAGCCGCAGCATGCAACAAACGGGCCCAACAACGCCGTTGGCCGGGGGGTCGGCACGTCAGGGCAACAGGAGGACCCAATGCGAGCACGTACCCTCCCCCTCTCTCGGCAGCGCACGGACGGGGGGAAGCTCTTCACCCGCAAGGCACTGGCCGTCGCGGCCGTGGTGTCGCTGGGCACGGGGCTGCTGGCCGGCTGTGCCGACGACGGTGGAGACGATGGCTCCGACTCCTCGTCGGGCGGCAAGGGCAAGACGACGGTCACGCTGGGCCTGTTCGGCACCTTCGGCTTCAAGGAGGCCGGTCTCTACGCCGAGTACGAGAAGCTGAACCCGGACATCAAGATCGCCGAGAACGTCGTCGAGCGCAACGAGAACTACTACCCGGCGCTGCTCAACCACCTCACCACCAACAGCGGTCTGCAGGACGTCCAGGCCGTCGAAGTCGGCAACATCGCCGAGATCGTGGAGACCCAGGCCGGCAAGCTCGAGGACCTCTCCAAGGCCGAGGGCGTGAACAAGAGCGACTGGCTCGACTGGAAGTGGAAGCAGGCCACCACCAAGGACGGCCAGACCGTCGGCCTGGGCACCGACATCGGCCCGATGGCGATCTGCTACCGCAAGGACCTGTTCGAGAAGGCGGGCCTGCCCACCGACCGCGAAGAGGTCGGCAAGCTGTGGGCCGGCGACTGGGCCAAGCTGATCGAGGTCGGTGAGGACTACCAGAAGAAGGCGCCCAAGGGCACCACCTTCTTCGACTCCCCCGGCGGTCTGATGAGCGCCGTCCTCAGCAGCGAGAAGGAGCGGTTCTACGACTCCTCCGGCGAGGTCGTCTACAAGACCAACCCCGCCGTCAAGAAGGCCTTCGACATGACCGCGAAGGCCGCCGAGGACGGGCTGGTCGGCGCCCAGACGCAGTTCCAGCCCTCGTGGGACCAGACGATCGCCAACAACAAGTTCGCCGCGATGTCCTGCCCGCCCTGGATGCTCGGCTACATCAAGGGCAAGTCCCAGCCGGACGCCGCGGGCAAGTGGGACGTGGCCCTGCCCCCCAAGGCCGGCAACTGGGGCGGCTCCTTCCTGAGCGTGCCCAAGAGCGCCAAGAACGTCGACGAGGCCAAGAAGCTCGTCGCCTGGCTGACCGCGCCCGAGCAGCAGGTGAAGCTGTTCAAGGTGCAGGGCAGCTTCCCGAGCGCCCAGACCACCTTCGACAGCCCCGAAGTGACCGGCGCGGTGAACGACATGACCGGCGACGCCCCGATCGGTGAGGTCTTCGCCGAGGCCGCCAAGCAGATCCCGGTCCAGGTCATCGGCCCGAAGGACCAGATCATCTCGCAGGGCCTGGCGGACAACGGCGTCATTCTGGTGACCAAGGGCAAGTCGCCGAAGGAAGCCTGGGAGACGGCCGTCAAGACCATCGACAACAACCTGGACAAGTGACCCGAATGTCCACCCGCCACGACACCGCCGCGTCCCCCGTCAAGGGGGGCGCGGCCCCGGGCCGCCCGCCCGGGAGCACCACGCCCGAGGGCAAGGAGGAGCGGCGGCGGCAGAAGCTGTCCCGCCGCTGGCAGCGGGACATGCGGTGGAGCCCGTACGCCTTCGTCTCCCCGTTCTTCCTGCTGTTCCTCGCCTTCGGCCTGTTCCCGCTGGTCTACACCGGCTGGGCCTCGCTGCACCAGGTGGAGCTGACCGCCCCGACCGACATGAGCTGGGTGGGGCTGCGCAACTACACCCGGATCTTCGACGACGACTTCTTCTGGAACGCGGCGCAGAACACCCTGACCATCGGCATCATCTCGACCGTCCCGCAGCTGCTGATGGCGATGGGCATCGCCCACATCCTCAACTACAAGCTGCGCGCCTCGACCTTCTACCGGGTCGCGATGCTCGCCCCGTACGCCACCTCGATCGCCGCCGCCTCCCTGGTGTTCGTGCTGCTCTTCGGGCGTGACTACGGGATGATCAACTGGGCGCTGGACCTCGTCGGGATCGACCCGGTCGCCTGGCAGGACGACAAGTGGCCCGGGCAGTTCGCCGTCTCGACGATCATCATCTGGCGCTGGACCGGTTACAACGCGCTGATCTACCTGGCCGCGATGCAGGCGATCCCGCAGGACCTGTACGAGTCGGCGGCGCTGGACGGCGCCAGCCGCTGGCAGCAGTTCCTGCACGTGACGCTGCCGTCGCTGCGCCCGACGATCCTGTTCACGGTGGTCGTCTCCACGATCGGCGCCAGCCAGGTCTTCGGCGAGCCGCTGCTGTTCGACCCCAACAAGGGCGCCTCCGGCGGTGCGGAGCACCAGTTCCAGACGCTCGGCCTGTACCTGTACGAACAGGGCTGGATCAACCAGCACCTGGGCCGCGCCTCGGCGATCGCCTGGATGATGTTCCTGATCCTGATCGTCATCGGCATCATCAACTACGTCATCTCGCGCCGGCTGCGCGCCAGCAGTTAAGGAGTTGTGGCCGTGACGACAACTGTGACGCCCCCCGAGACCACCCCCGCCAAGGAGCAGAAACGCTCCCGTCTGCCGAAGTCCGCGCGGGCCGGCGGCACCCTGCACGGCGGCCCCGTCGCGTACGCGATCCTGATCGTGTTCACGATCGTCTCGCTGTTCCCGCTGGTGTGGACCGCGATCGCCGCCTCCCGGGACACCCAGCGCCTGGCTCAGACCCCGCCGCCGTTCTGGTTCGGCTCGAACCTGTTCAAGAACCTGGAGTCGGCCTGGACCGACGCCAACCTCGGTGAGGCCTTCCTCAACACCACGATCGTGGCAGGCATCTCGGCGCTCACCGTCGTCGTCCTGTCGACGATCGCCGGGTTCGCCTTCGCCAAGCTGCGCTTCAGGGGCCGCGGCGCGCTGATGCTGCTCGTGATCGGCACGATGATGGTGCCGCCGCAGCTCAGCATCATCCCGCTGTACATGATGGTCGCCAAGCTGGACTGGACCGACCAGCTGCAGGCGGTCATCTTCCCGTCGCTGGTGAGCGCGTTCGGCGTGTTCTTCATGCGGCAGTACCTGATCCAGGCGCTGCCGGACGAGATCATCGAGGCCGCCAGGGTCGACGGCGCGAGCAGTTGGCGCGTGGTCTGGCACGTGGTGTTCCCGGCGGCGCGGCCGGCGATGGCCGTGCTGGGCATGCTGATCTTCGTGCAGACCTGGAACGACTTCCTGTGGCCGTTCCTCGTGCTGACCCAGTCCGGCAACCCGACCGTGCAGGTCGCGGTCGCGGGCCTCGGCCGCGGCTTCACCCCGGACCAGTCCCTGATCATGGCGGGCGCGCTGCTGGGCACCCTGCCGCTGCTGCTGGTCTTCGCGATCTTCGGCAAGCAGATCGTGGGCGGGATCATGCAGGGCGCGGTCAAGGGCTGACGCGCGCATCCCCTCCGCCTGCATCCCTTTCCAGGGGCCGGGTCACCGACGCCTCGGCCCCTGGAAAGGGATGCA
>NZ_LIQT01000155.1 GCF_001418415.1 Streptomyces hirsutus | reverse complement strand
GGCGAAGCCGAACACCTCGCCGGGGCGCGCGACGCACTGCGGCGGGACGGCCTGACGGACTGCCAAGAGAGCCGGACCGGGCAGCCGCCTCCTCGAGCACCCCCCGGCCGCACGTGCACCCGAGCGGCACGGCGCCCCACCCCGCCCCCGTCGGTCGCGGCACCGGCGCGCCTGCACGCCTGGGCGCCTGGGCGCCTGGGCGCTTGCGTACCTGCGGAGCGGCTGCCGGACGCGACGAACGACACTCCCCGGAATATACCCCCGGGGGTAATGCTGTTAAGGTGAACGGCATACCCCCGGGGGTAATTTTCGTGCGAAAGGAGTACCCGCGTGTTCTTCGTTGACACCATCGAGCTGGAGGGCCTCGGCAACCGCAGTTACCTGGCCGGCGGCGAGCGGACGGCGGTCGCGGTGGACCCGCCGCGCGACATCGACACCGTTCTGGCGGCGGCCGCCCGACGCGGTGTGCGGATCTCCACCGTGGTGGAGACCCACGTCCACAACGACTACGTCACCGGCGGACTGGAGCTGGCGCGCATCACCGGCGCCACCTATCTGGTCCCGGCCGGTGCCCGGGTCTCCTTCGCCCGGACCCCGGTCGCGGACGGCGACACCGCCCGCGTCGACACGGACCTCACCCTGACGGCGGTCGCGACCCCCGGGCACACACCGCACCACACCGCCTACGTGCTGAACGAGGACGGCCGGCCGGTGGCCGCGTTCACCGGCGGCTCCCTGCTGATCGGCACGGTGGGCCGCCCGGACCTGGTCGAGCCGCGGCTGACCGAGGAGCTGGCCCGCGCCCAGCACGCCTCGGCCCGCCGTCTCGCCGAGGGCCTGCCGGACGAGACCGCGGTGCTTCCCACGCACGGGTTCGGCAGCTTCTGCTCCTCGGCACAGGCGGACGGCGACAGCACGACGATCGGCAAGGAGAAGGCGTCCAACGCGGCTCTCAGCGTGGACGTGGACACCTTCGTCGCCGACCTGCTGGCCGGCTTGGAGGACGTGCCCGCCTACTACACGCACATGGGTCCGGCCAACGCCGCGGGGGGTGCGCCGGTGGACCTGACTCCGCCCGCGGTCGCCGCCCCCGACGAGATCGCCGCGCGGCTCGCGGCCGGCGAGTGGGTCGTGGACCTGCGCAACCGGATCGCGTTCGCCGAGGGGCATGTGGCGGGCTCGTTCAACTTCGAGGTGGACGGCAAGCTCGCGACCTACCTGGCCTGGATGATCCCGTGGGGCAAGCCCGTCACCCTGCTCGCCGAGTCCCCCGAGCAGATCGCCGACGCGCAGCGGGAGCTGGTCCGGGTCGGCATCGACCGCCCGGCCGCCGCCGCGACCGGAGGACCGGACCGGTGGCTGCGCGAGGGTGAGCGCCCGGCGTCGTTCCCTCGCTCGACCTTCGCCGGACTCGCCGGACTCGCCGGGCAGGACGCGGACCGGATCGTCGTGCTGGACGTGCGCCGTGACTCCGAGCGCGCGGCCGGCTGGATCGAGGGGTCGGTGCACATCCCGATCCACCAGCTGCACCAGCGCCTCGGCGAAGTGCCCGACGGCACGGTCTGGGTGCACTGCGCCGGCGGCATGCGCGCCGGGATCGCCGCCTCCCTGCTGGACGCGGCCGGCCGGGACGTCGTCGCCGTCGACGACGGCTTCGACGCCGCAGCCGACGCCGGCTTGACCGTCGCCACTTCCTGACCCCGACCCGATCCACCACGAGAAAGCCGAGGAGAGGACCGTGTTCCTGTTCCGTAAGGGGGAGCAGCGCCTGTCCGTCGACGAGGCGCGCGCCCTCACCACCGGGGAGTCGCCCGAGGCCGTCCTGCTGGACGTGCGGGAGAAGTCCGAGTGGGAGGCCGGTCATGCGCCCGGCGCGGTGCACGCCTCGCTGACCGGCCTGGTCGCGGGCGCCGCACTGCCGCAGGCCGCGCGGTGCCGGCCGCTGGTGGTGGTGTGCCGCAGCGGGCACCGCTCCCGGCAGGCGGCGGAGCTCCTGGCCGCACGCGGCGCGGACGCGGTGGACGTGAAGGGCGGCATGAACGCGTGGGCCGCCGCCGGGCACCCGGTCGTCGACGAGCGCGGGAACAGCGGATCGATAACGTGAGTGCACTGATCCTCGCCCTCGTCTCCGGGGCCGTCATCGGCCTGGCGCTCGGCGCTCTCGGCGGCGGGGGCAGCATTCTCGCCGTCCCCGCCCTGATCTACCTGCTCGGCTTCACCCCCGCTGCGGCCACCACCGCCGCCCTGATCATCGTCATAGCCACCTCGATCACCGCCCTCGCGGCCCACACCCGCGACGGAAACGTCGCCTGGAGGACGGGGGCGCTGTTCGCGGCGGCGGGCATCGTTCCGGCGTTCCTCGCCGGGGCGGCGGCAGGACACCTGCCCGAGGCGGCGCTCACCACGGCGTTCGCCGTCATCGCCGCCCTCGCGGCGCTGCGGATGCTGAAGCCCTCCACAGCCCTGCCGCCGGAGGGGATCCGGCCCGTCAGAGCGGCCGGAGCGGGGGCCGGGCTCGGTGCCGTCACCGGGTTCCTCGGCGTGGGCGGTGGATTCCTCGCCGTTCCCACCCTGGTGAGTGTGCTCGGCCTGCGGATGCGGCGGGCGGTGGGAACCAGCCTGCTCGTCATCGTCGTGAACGCGCTGGCCGCGCTGGCGGCCCGGGCGGGGACCGGCGCGGACCTGCGCTGGGAACTGATCGGGCCGTTCGTCGGCACCGCGGTCCTGGGGGCCTGGGACGGCAAGCGACTGGCCGCGAGGTTCACCGGGAGAACACTGCAGCGGATCTTCGCGTTCGTCCTGCTGGCGGTGGCGGCCTTCATGCTCGCCGACGTGATCGTCCGGGCATGAAGGCCGCCACGGGATCAGGCCAGGGACAGGAACAGTTTCTCCAAACGGCTCCGCATCTCCTCGCGGTCCTCTCCGGGGCGGAGGCCGTCCTCCGTCCCGGTCAGGCACTGCTGCAGTCCGGTCGCGATGATGGCGAAGCCGGCCCGGTCCAACGCGCGCGACGCGGCGGCCAGCTGGGTGACCACCTCCTCGCAGTCCCGGCCCTCCTCGATCATCCGGATCACTCCGGCGATCTGGCCCTGTGCCCGGCGCAGCCGGTTCAGGACCGACTTCAGTTCGGCGCCTGCCAGATCAAGATCCATCATCACTCCTCATGAAATACCCCCGGGGGTAACAAACTCCCCGGACGGGGCACCGTAGACGCACAAGGATGACATCTGCCATGACTACGCCCATCGCTCTCGGAACCGACGAGGCACGCAGCCGCCTGCACGAGCTGACCGTCATCGACGTACGCACCCCGGGTGAGTACGCGGGCGGCCACCTCCCGGGCGCGCTCAACATCCCCCTCGACCGGATCCAGCACGCCCTGCCGGACATCCGCCGCGCCTCCGAACGCGGCGACGTCCTGGTCGTCTGCGCCTCCGGCGCCCGTTCCGGGAACGCCTGCCGGATCCTCGCGGAGAACGGCGTCACCACCGCCACCCTCAGCGGCGGAACCGGCGCCTGGGCCGCCGAGGGCCATGACCTGCACCGCCCGAAGGGCACGTCCCGCGCCACCTGGGGCATGGAGCGGCAGGTCCGCCTCACCGCCGGAACCGTCGTCCTCCTCGGACTGCTCCTCGGCCTGCTGTTCCACCCCGCCTTCCAGCTCCTGTCCGCGGGCATCGCCGCCGGCCTGGTCTTCTCCGCCGTCACCAACACCTGCGGCATGGCCGCCGTGCTGGCCAAGCTGCCCTACAACCGGCCCCGCGCCGCGGACCTCGACGACACACTGGCCGCCCTGCGCAACCGCTGACGCACAAGGACACACACGGAGGGCGGGACCCGGTGCGGACCAGGTCCCGCCCTCCGTGCGTCTTCGCGCGTGCTCCCGGAGAGCGGCCGCGGTGTCCGGCTCGGACGCCTCGTCCTCAAGGGCACGTCCGGCCGGCGGACATCCGTGCTCAGCACGATGCCGGCCAGGACGGAGGTGAGGGCCAGGGCAGGACGGTTCCACCACCGCACGGGGATCGGCCGGCCGAACAGCGGGTTGGGCACCACGTCGGTGGGCGCGCCGACGACAACGGCGGTGGCCGGGGCGCCGACGCCCGCCGCACACCACTGCCTCGCCCGCCGCGCACGCGGCGCCCCGCCCGCCCGGCTCGGCGAACGCCGGGAAGAGGACATCCGAAAGGACTCCGTTTCCGGATGGAGGAGCGAGGACTCGACCGCTGGGGCCGGCCTGCCTCCGCAGAACGGAGAAAGGAGCCGCCGACGGCGGGGCGGGCGGGTCAGGCGGTGGCCGGCAGGGCGGCGAGGGCGGCGTCCAGGCGGCGCCGGGCCTCCTCGGCGACGGGTTCGAGGGCGGGCAGGCCGGTGAGGGTGACCATGGTGGCGGGGTCGAGGGCCTGGACGAGGGTGGTGCCGCCGTCGCGGCGGACGACGACGTTGCACGGCAGCAGGAGGCCGACGGAGCGGTCGGCCTCCAGCGCCTGGTGGGCGAGGGGCGGGTTGCAGGCACCGAGGATCAGGTAGTCCTCCATGTCATGGCCCAGCTTGGCCTTGAGGGTGGCGGTGACGTCGATCTCGGTCAGGACGCCGAAGCCCTGGTCGGCCAGGGCCTGGCGAACCTGGGTGACCGCGGTGGCGAAGTCGGTGCCGAGACGGACGGTGCGGTCGTAGGACACGTGTGCTCCTCGGCTGGTGCGGGCGACCGGACGGTTCCGTGATATCCGGCCGAGTACCCGGACGGGCCCGGTGACACGAGGTTCTTCCCGGGCATCGCGATGCCTTTGAAGGCACTTGGCGCACGCCCGGCCGAAGGAACTGCGGCGGACATACGACAGGGAGGCCCCCGCCCCCGCGATGGTGTGCCCGACCCGCCACCCGAATGGCCCCTGTGGAGGGCCTCGACGGCGGCACCGCGACGGAGGCCCGGTGGGGAAGGACCTGCTCCGGGGTTCTTTCGGGCGCCGCCTTACCACGCCCGCAAGGCTCGAGGTGTGCCGGAGGCTGCGGGCCCGGTCGGACGTCGCGATCATCGCGGTGACCGCGCGGGGCGAGGAGGCGGACCGGGTGGTGGCCCTGGACGAGGGCGCCGACGCGCTCGCCTCGACCGGGTCCGGCCGCGTCCGCCCGGCCCTCCGCACCGACCGGGACCGGTCGTGACCAGCATGCGTGCGCGTCGTCCCGTACGGCCTTGAAGCAGGGCCGTACGTCCCTGGCACCACTGCCCGGTGGCACGATGGGATGGAGGGGGTTCGGCCCACGATCACCGCGCCGGACGGACCGGGGTACGCCATGACCCACCGCACGTTCACCACACGGTTGCGCCGCCTGACCGCGGCGGTCGTGCCGACACGGCTCGAACCCGTCCTCCTGGCCGTCACCGCGGCGGCCCTGACCGCCGGCGGCATCGCCCGGCTCGCCGGTGCCGGACCCCTCTCCGACCTCTTCTGGGCCCTGGGCACCCTCTCCGCCGTCGTCCCCGCGGTGGTGTGGGTGCTCGCCGCGCTGCGTCACGGACGCGCAGGCGTGGACCTCATCGCCGTACTCGCGCTCGGCGGCACCCTGGCCGTCCACGAGTACCTGGCGGGCGCCCTGATCGCGCTCATGCTCGCCACCGGCCGCACCCTGGAGACCGCGGCTCAGCGGCGGGCCTCCCACGATGTGCGTGCCCTGCTGGAACGCGCGCCGCGTTCCGCACGCCGCCGCACCGACGCCGGAGTGGCCACGGTGCCGCTGGCCGAGGTCGCCGTCGGCGATCTCCTCGTCGTCGGTCCGGGCGAGGTGGTTCCCGTCGACGGCCGTGTGGAGGGCGCCGTCGCCGTGCTCGACGAATCGGTGCTCACCGGTGAGCCCCTCCAGGTCGAGCGGGCCCGGGGCGAGACGGTGCGCAGCGGCGTGGTCAACGCCTCAGGCGCGTTCGAACTGCGCGCCACGGCCACCGAACAGGACAGCACGTACGCCGGGATCGTGCGGCTGGCGCGGCAGGCCGGCGCCGAGTCCGCGCCCGTCGTGCGGCTGGCGGACCGCTATGCCGCCTGGTTCCTGCCCCTGTCGCTCGCCGTGGCGGGACTGGCCTGGCTGATCAGCGGCTCCGCGGTGCGCGCGGTCGCCGTCCTGGTGGTCGCCACTCCCTGCCCGCTGCTGCTGGCCGCCCCGGTCGCCATCGTCTCCGGGCTCTCCCGCGCCTCCCGCCTCGGCGTCGTCATCCGTGACGGCGGCGCGCTGGAGAACCTCGGCCGGGCCCGCACCCTCCTGTTGGACAAGACCGGCACCCTCACCGGGGGGCGCCCCCGCGTCGTCGACGTCACCGCCGCTCCCGACGTCCACCCCACCGAGGTCCTCCGTCTGGCGGCCTCGCTCGACCAGTACTCGCCGCACGTCCTGGCCCAGGCCATCGTCGACGCCGCACGGGAACGCGGACTGGCTCTGTCGGTGCCGTCCGACGTCACCGAGGAACCCGGCCGGGGCGCCACCGGCGACGTGGACGGGCATCGGGTCTTCATCGGCCGGACGAACACCGCGGACGCGTGGCCGGCCTGGGCCGGGGCGGTCGACAACCGGGCCCTCCTCGACGGCGCGGCCGTCGCCTGGCTCACCGTCGACGGACACCTGGCCGGCGCCGTCCTGCTGCGCGACCCCATACGCCACGACGCGCCACGCACCCTGCGCCACCTGCGCACGGCAGGCATCGAACGACTGCTGATGCTCACCGGCGACCGCGCCGCGCCCGCCCGTGAAGTCGCCGCCATTCTCGGCCTGGACGACGTGCGCGCCGAACTCGGCCCGGCCGACAAGGTCGCCGCCGTACGGGCCGAACGCGAGCGTGCGGTCACCGTCATGGTCGGCGACGGAGTCAACGACGCCCCCGCCCTCGCCGCCGCCGACATCGGCGTCGCCATGGGCGCCCGCGGCTCCACCGCTTCCTCCGAGGCTGCCGACATCGTCCTGACCACCGATCGCGTCGACCGTCTCGCCGACGCCGTCACCATCGCCCAGCGCGCCCGGCGCATCGCCGTCCAAAGCGCCCTCGGCGGCATGCTGATGTCCCTGGCCGCCATGGTCGCGGCCGCCGCCGGCCTCCTCCCGCCCGCCGCCGGCGCTCTGCTCCAGGAGGTCATCGACGTCGCCGTCATCGTCAACGCCCTGCGCGTCCTGCGGACGGGCCCGGCCGCACGGCCGGCCCTCACCCCCACCACCGAAGCCCTCATCCACCGCTTCGCCGCCGAACACGACGACCTCCAGGACGTCCTCGAATCCGTACGCGCCGCCGCCGACCGCCTCTCCGACAGCCCCGGCCCCGAGGCCCTGGCAGCCGTCGAGGAGACCCACCGGCTACTGGCCGAACGGCTGCTTCCGCACGAGTACGCCGAGGAGCACGAGCTCTACCCCGCCCTCGCGCCGACGCTCGGCGGCCCCGAGGCGACCGCCACCATGAGCCGCGCCCACACCGAGATCGAACGTCTTTCCCGCCGCGTCGCCACCCACGTGCAACTGGCTCACGCGGGCGAGGGCCTCTCTCCCGAGCAGCTCGACGACCTGCGCTCGTGCCTCTACGGCCTGAACACCGTGCTGCGCCTCCACTTCACCCAGGAGGAGGAGAACTACTTCTCCCTCGCCCCGTGAACGACGTCGTGGGAAGGACCGTCGCGACGCGCGCCCCGGCTTCCGGCTCCCAGGAAGTACGGATGTCCGTTGCGGAAGCCGTGAGGGGCCGCGCCGCGAACCGGCCGGCGCGCCGCGCGGGTCCACCGCCGGTCGTGCCGGTCCCCGCTTCGTGCGGCTTCGCGATCGACGTCGCGGTCTCCCTCGACCGGGCGGTGATCGGCCCCTTCATCGCCACCGCCGTCCTGGGCGCCTGGGACGGCAGCCGCCTGGCCGCGAAGGTCTCCGGACCCCGCCTGCGGCGCGTCTTCGCGGTGGTCCTGCCGGTCGTGGCCGTCTTCCTGCTCGCCGACGCGGTGAGATGACGTGGCCCACGGCTCAGGCCAGCGACAGGAACAGCTTCTCCAGCCGCGCCCGCATCTGGTCCCGGTCCCCGGCGGCCTGTGCGCCCTCGGCCATGCAGTGCTGCAACCCCGTCGCGATGATCGCGAACCCGGCCCGGTCCAGCGCCCGGGACACCGCCGCGAGTTGCGTGATCACGTCCTCGCAGTCCCGGCCCTCCTCGATCATCCTGATGATTCCCGCGATCTGCCCCTGCGCCCGCCGCAGCCGGTTGAGCACGCTCTTGAGCTCGTCGGCCGCCATCTCCAGCTCCACGCTTCCTCCTCCATAAATACCCCATAGGGTATTCTAGTACGTTCGGCACCCACCCGGACGGAGCGACGAAAGGCAACCTCGCACACATGAACAGCCCCGCCACCATCGGCCCCGCCCAGGCCGCCGAGCGCCTGAGCGCCTACACCGTCATCGACGTGCGCACCCCCGGCGAGTACGCCGCCGGCCACCTGCCCGGCGCCCACAACGTCCCCCTCGACCACCTGCGCACCGCACTCCCCGCCCTCAAGACGGCAGCCGCCCGCGGCGAACTGCTGCTGGTGTGCGCCTCCGGCGCCCGCTCCGCCTCCGCCTGCGAACAGCTCGCCGAAGCCGACATCACCGCCACCACCCTCACCGGCGGCACCGCCGCCTGGATCCAGCAGGGCCACCCCGCCGACCGCGACACCGCCAGGGCCACCTGGCCCATGGAGCGCCAGGTCCGCCTCGCCGCCGGAGCCCTCGTCGTCGCGGGCCTCGCACTCGGCACCCGCTACCGGCCCGCCCGCTGGCTGTCCGCCGCCGTCGGGAGCGGCCTGGTCTTCTCCGCCGCCACCGACACCTGCGGCATGGCCGCCCTGCTCGCCAAACTCCCCCACAACCAGCCCCGCGCCACCGGCCTCGACGCCACCCTCGACGCCCTCAGCCGGTAACGCCCCCGCGCACCCGGGGCCTTTCCGCCCGGACCGGCCGGTGAACGTCACCGCGCCCGGGACACCCTCGCCGATGCGGGGCGGCCCGGGCGCGGTCCCGGTGGGGGCGGGCGTCAGTGAGGGGCGTGGACGACGGCGTGCCCCTTGCCGCGGCCGATCATCCATTTGTTCACCGGCGTGGTGACCAGGAAGGCGACGACGAAGCCGCCCAGCAGTGACGACCAGAACAGCCCCTCGGACAAGTGGGCGTCCATCGCGCCCGGGACCAGGGCGATGATGCCGTTGTCGACGAGTTCCATCACGGCGATGGAGACGGTGTCGGCGGCGAGCGCTGCCTTGATCGCGGTCTTGAGGTTCAGGCCGGCCCGGCGCATCGCGAACAGGGTGAACGAGTAGCCGAACACGAAGGCGAGCACGATCGCGAGGACCATGGTGGGCACGTTGCCCCACAACAGGGCGGTACCGATGGCCATGCCGAGGATCTCGCCGACGACACAGCCGGTCAGGCAGTGCAGGGTCGCCTTCGCCGCCGTCGCCCACGACGCCCCGGGCGCATGCCCGCCGCGGTCGGCACGGTCGGAGTGCTCGGAGTGCTCGGAGTGCTCGACATGGTCGGCGTGCTCGTGTCCGGCGCGGGCGTGGTGCGCTGCGTGGTCCATGCCCTTCATCCCCCTTCGCGTCCAGTGTGATCCCTTGCGTCCCCGGGTTCCACATCCTCAACCACATACCCCCATAGGGTATTTCAGCGGCGGCGTTCCGCCCGCCGGGACGGCCGGGCGAGGCCACGCCCGCCATCCGCGAGGCCCTGCGCCCGTACGGCACCAGGGGGCCACCCGGCAGCAGTCGACGGTCCACGCGCGACCGGAGCCCGTTGCGCACTCCGGAGCCCACCAGGATCCGCGACACTCGACGCGACACCACTCGCCAGTCGAGATGACCCCACATGGCACCACGCGACACCATGTGGTGCCACTTGACGCCATCCGGTGCCACATAACGCCAGTCAAGCGCCACGCGGCGCCACCGAAGCCGACATCAGTCACTCCGGCGCCATCCCGGCACCTTTGATCACCACCCCACCCCTCTGCCCCCACCTGCGGAAATCAAGGCCGCGAGGGGTTCGCGACACCATCACTGAGCGTCAACTCGCCCTCCAGGCTTGCCATTGGCGCCAACTAGGTGCCACTATGGCGTCATGGACCTCACGCCGTATGTCGACACACTCCGCCGGGAACTCGCGGTGGCCGCCGAAGCCGGCGGGGAGGACGCCCGCGAGCTGGCCGAGCGGCTGACCGCTCCCCTGGAGTCGGCGACCAGGCTGACACTGCTGAACGTGCTGTCCGCCGCCATGGACGAGATCACCCGTGAACTCGCCCCCGGCTCGGTCGACGTACGGCTGCGCGGGCTCGACCCCGACTTCGTCGTGACACCGCCGCCGGGCGACGCCGGTTTCGAGAGGCCGGCCGGCCACCCCGAGCCGCTGAAGGCCCCGGCCCCGGTGCCCGCCGACGAGGACAGCACCACCGCGCGGGTCAACCTGCGCCTTCCGGCCCATCTCAAGGCGCGCGCCGAGGAGGCGGCCGCACGCGAGGGCCTGTCGGTCAACGCGTGGCTGGTGCGCGCGGTGAACTCGGCCGTCGAAAGCGGCGACGTCCGGGCTCGCTCCACCACGTCGAACAGGAGTGGCGGACAGCAGTACACCGGCTGGGTGCGCTAGGCCCCGCCCGGACCGCACCGCCGTACGGACACAGACCCGGATCGCACGGCCGTACGGACACAGACTTCGAGAACTTCGCGAGCAGCCAAAGGACGGGACAGCCATGCCTTCTTTCGAGACCCCGGAACCTATTTCGGTGACTGTTCAACTCGGCACGGGAGACCTGCGGTTCCTCGCCGAAGACCGCACCGACACCGTGGTGGAGGTGCTGCCCACCGACCCCGAGCGGGACGGCGACGTCCGGCTCGCCGGGCAGACCCAGGTGACGTACGCGGGCGGGCGGCTGCACATCAAGGCCCCCAAGCAGCGCTCACTGTTCGGCCGGCCGCCGTCCGTGGACATCGTCGTCGAACTCCCGGCCGGTTCCCAGGTGGAGTCGGACGTGACCGGGGCCGACTTCCGCGCCGAGGGACGGCTCGGCGAAGTACGGGTGAAGTGCTCGTCCGGCGACATCCACCTGGCCGAGACGGGGCCGCTGCACCTGCACACCTCGTACGGGCGCATCACGGTGGACCACGCCGTGGGCGACGTCGAGGCGCAGACCGGTTTCGGCAGCATCCGTATGCGTGCCGTCGAGGGCAGTGCCGTACTGAAGAACTCGCACGGCACGACCACCGTCGGCACCGTCACCGAAGAGGCCAGGATCAGCGGCGCCAACGGCGACATCACCATCGAACGGGCCGGCGCCGGGGTGCGCGCCACCACCGCGCACGGGATGCTCCGGGTTGATGAAGTGGCCAGTGGTTCGGTGGAGTTGGAGACCTCCTCCGGCGACATCGAGATCGGGGTGCGGGCCGGTACGGCCGCCTGGCTGAACGCGAGTTCCGGGCACGGCCGGGTACGCAACCTGCTGACCGCCTCCGACAGCGCCGGAGAGACCGAGGACAAGGTGGAGGTGCGGGCCCGTACGCGTTACGGCGACATCGAGGTCCGACGCGCCGCCGCCTGACCCGCCCCACACACCTCGGCACCCCCGAAATCCCCATCGTCCCGCCCCACTTCGCACCTTCACCTCAGGAGAGGGCCATGCCCAACTCTGTCATGCCCACGCCTACTCCCTCCACGGACGGCACCCTCTGCGCCGTCTCCACCATCGGCCTGCGCAAGTCCTACGGGGACAAGGTCGTGCTCGACGGCATCGACCTGCACATCCCGGCCGGCAGCGTCTTCGCCCTGCTCGGTCCGAACGGGGCGGGGAAGACCACCACCGTGCAGATCCTGTCCACGCTGATCCCCGCCGACGGCGGCCGGGCCCAGGTGGCCGGGCACGACGTCACGGCCTCGCCCGACGGGGTGCGCGCCGCGATCGGTGTCACCGGGCAGTTCGCCGCGCTCGACGATCTGCTCACCGCCGAGGAGAACCTGCTCCTGATGGCCGATCTGCTGCGGCTCGGCAAGCGCGAAGGACGCAGCCGCGCCAAGGAGTTGCTGGAGCGCTTCGAGATCGCCGATGTCGCGCACAAGCGGGCGGCGACGTTCTCCGGTGGCATGCGGCGCCGCCTCGACCTCGCCATGACGCTGGTCGGCGACCCGGAGGTGATCTTCCTGGACGAGCCGACGACCGGACTCGACCCGCGCAGCCGCCGCACCATGTGGGAGACGGTGCGCGGCCTGGTGGCCGGCGGGGTCACGGTCTTCCTCACCACGCAGTACCTGGAGGAGGCCGACCAACTCGCCGACCGGATCGCCGTGCTCGACGGCGGGCGCATCGTCGCCGAGGGCACCGCCGACGAACTCAAGTCCCGTATCCCGGGCAGCCATGTGCGGCTGCGGTTCACGGACGAAAGCGAGTACGAGCGGGCGGCGGCCGTCTTCCCGGGCGCGGCCCGCGACGCCGAGGCGCTCGCACTGCGCATCCCCGGCGACAGCGGCATCGGTTCCCTGCGCACCCTGCTCGACCGGCTCGACGACGCCCGGGTGCGGGCCGCCGACCTGTCCGTGCACACCCCCGACCTCGACGACGTGTTCCTCGCCCTGACCGGCGACGACGGCGCCGCCGCCCCCCTTCGCACCAAGGAGACCCTGCGATGAGTTCGCTCGCCTACGCCGTGCACGACTCGGCGACCATGTTGCGGCGCAACCTGAAGCACGCGATCCGCTACCCGTCCGTGTCGCTCGGCTCGGCCGCCCTTCCGGTGATGATGCTGCTGCTGTTCGTGTACGCCTTCGGGGACTCGATCGGCGGCGGCATCGGCGGCGCGGGCGCCAGCAGGGACGTCTACCTGGAGTATCTGACGCCCGGCATCGTGATCATGGGGGTGGCGGCCGGGTCCATGTCCACCTCGATCGCCGTCTGCTCCGACATGACCGAGGGCATCATCAACCGCTTCCGCACCATGAACATCACGCGCTCGTCGTTCATGACGGGACATGTGCTCGGCAGCGTCATCCAGACCATGTTCGGTGTGACGGTGGTCGTCGGGGTGGCGCTCGCGATCGGATTCCGGCCGGACGCGAACGTCCTGGAGTGGCTGGCCGCGACCGGGCTGCTGGTGGCCATCGCCTTCGCCCTGACCTGGCTGTCGGTCGCGCTCGGCCTGATCTCCAAGACGGTCGAGGCCGCCAGCAACAAACCGCTGATCATCCAGTTCCTGCCGTTCATCGGCTCCGCGTTCGTGCCGGCCGATTCGATGTCGCCGGGGCTGCGCTGGTTCGCCGAGTACCAGCCGTTCACGCCGATGATCGAGACGCTGCGCGGTCTGCTCACCGGCACCGCCGTCGGGAACGACGCGTGGATCGCGCTCGCCTGGTGCGCCGCCGTCGCACTCGTCGGGTACGCCTGGTCACGCTCCCTCTTCAACCGGGGCACCACACGCTGAGTCCGCCCCGCTCGCGACAGGGATGAAATTTCGTAGCAAGACATGCTGAAACACTCAAGGCCAAGTGCTCACGTCCTCCCCTCCTCCGGGTTCCCCGCAGGGCCGGGAAGCGACGTGAGCACCGGTGTTTCCACGGAACGGCCGGGCCGGGGCACCGGCACGGCAGGCGCCGAGGGCGGAACGCGCCGGCGCACGGTGTCAGCGGTGCCAGCGGCCGGTGGAGCCGTCGATCCGCTCACGGAGGATGTCGGCGTGGCCGGCGTGCCGGCCGGTCTCCTCGATCATGTGCACCAGGACCCACCGCATGGACGGTGCCGGTCCCTCCTTCCCGAGCGGACTGAGCGGACTGAGCCGAATGAGCCGCCAGAGACTCTGCCGGAACCCTGGCCCCGGAACCGGTTCGGCCGTCATTCCTGAGGGAGCAGCCGGTGCGGTGCGGACTCAGCAGGCG
>NZ_LIQT01000154.1 GCF_001418415.1 Streptomyces hirsutus | reverse complement strand
CGGACCCAACCAGAAATGGACCCTGCCATGACGACCTGAGCCACCCGTAGACCGTTGTGGCACTGCACATGCTGGTGAGGGTCGTCGTACATGCCGGCCCTCACCCATGGTCACCGACGCGTGCTCCCCGCCGTGCGCACGGCGGAGAGCACGCGTCGGTGTTCAGCTTCCGGGAAAATAGTCAACCGCGGATCGTGGACATCGACAGCCCGCGGGTATCAACGTCGGCGATTTCCACGAGCCCACGGCTTCCCTGAGCGATCGGGCCGCCATCCCTGAGTGCGCTCCTTTCCCTCAGCCCGTTTGTGATCAGTTGGTCACCCCGTTTGCTGCGCTGCGCCGCGTCCGCTTTCTATTCTCTGCCGCCTGCGCCGGCATAGGTTGAAGGCGTAGACGAATCCGGGGGAGGCGGCGCGTCGTGGGAGTCGAGCATGTCGATCGTCCAGGCGGCGCTCTCCCGTGGTCCTGCCCGCGATGCGGGCAGGACCTGGTGCGGGAGACCACCCGGTCCGGGTCCGGGCCCTGGAGAAAGACCAAGGAATGGTGGAACTGCCCGGGCTGCGGGTGGCTGGGACGTCCGGACCTCGGGGACCGGCCGACCCTTCACCCGTTCCGGCGTCTCACCGGCGAGTACGGGGAGTGCGTCTTTTGCGGCGAGGAGGACTGCAATCGCGCGAGCGAGGCCTTCGTCTACGACGACTGGCTGTGCGAGTGGATCGTCTGCGTGGCCTGCGGCCGGGAGAACACGCGCCGGATCAGGCCCGCGCCTAAGTGACCCAGCCGTCTCCCGGGGCACCAACTGCGTCGGGCGGGAGGCGACCCATCACCGCTCATGCCTACCACGCGCCGGGCCGACTGCGCCCGCAAGCCGCCTTCGAGGCTCCTCCGAGGCTCTGATTCTGAAACGATCAGTAACAGCGCGCCGTTCACCCACCGTCGGCGGTGGGCTCGTCCTCCTCCCGTTCGCCGTCCGGTCCCTGGGCCCGCACCCGCTGGACGTGCTCCAAGGACTCACGTAGTTCGGTGAGCCAGTCGTCGGTGTGCCGCTGGACCAGGCGCACGCACCAGGCCAGCGCCTCGCTGCGGCTGCGGGCCACCCCGCCGGCGATCAGTGTGTCGAGGACCAGGCGCTCCGGCTGGCGCAGCCGGGTCATGACGGGCGCGGCGACATGGGTGAACAGCGCGCGCCGCCCGTCGCACTCCACCCCCCAGGAGACCTTCCGGCCGAAGCGGTGCTCCGCGTCCCGGGCGACCGCGATCCGGGCGTCCCGGGTGCGTTCCCGGAACTCCTGGATCCGGCCCTCGATCGCCGCTTCCCGCTCGGCCGGAGAGGCGTCCTCGACCGGCCGGGGCCCGGGAATGCGTCCGATCACCGTGATCTCCTCGCGGTCGACCGTGACCTCGGCCAGTTCCTCGAAGAGATCGTCGGGGAGCCGGCCGGTGAACCAGCCCCTCAGTTGCTCTCGCTGCTGTGCCGTAATCATGTAATGACGATTACTCGGCATTTTCATGAACGCAAGGGGTCGCGGAACGGTCTGCCGACAGCGGAATCGAAATGCTTCAGGCCTGTTAAGGAGCAGCGCCTCTTCGGGTATCTGGCCACTTCGCGCACACGGTGGCCGTGCGGTTACCCCGGGTTCCCCGCCCGTGCCTTCCATGACCTGCCGCCAGTGATTCAACACGCACTGTTACTGAAGCCCGTAGGGCGGACTCCCGCTCGCCGGTTCGGCACCGACCGCTCATGAGCCGGCGACTTGTCGGAACGAGCGGAAGGATGCACGCCATGCGGAACACCGCGCGCTGGGCCACCACCGTCGGCCTCACGGCCGCCGCCGTCTACGTACCCCTGTCCGGGGTCGCGTCGGCCACCCCGGGCAGTGCCCCCTCCGCGCTCTACGCCCCGTCGGCAGGACCGGCTGTGGGCGACGTCGTGGAGTGCGCAGCAGATCACGAACCGGCTCAAGGCCGATTTCCCCGAGGATGAGTCGATGCGCATCTCGCACGAGGCGATCGACCAGGCCCTCTACATCCAGGGCCGCGGAGCACTCAAGCGTGAGCTGGTCGCCTGCCTGCGCACCGGGCAGGCGCCGTGCGTCCCGCGAGCACGCTCGCGCAACCGTGCCGTCGGCCACGTCACGACCGACGTCGTGATCAGCCAACGGCCCGCCGAGGCCGAGGACCGGGTGGCCCCGGGCCGGGCCACGGGGAGGGCGACCTCATCATCGGCATCAACCGGTCCGCGATCGGCACACTCGTGGAGCGCACAACCCGATTCACCATGCTGCTGCACCTACGCCACTCGCTGACCTGGGACCGCGGCAAGGAGCCGGCCCAGCATGCCCAACTCTGCATCGACGCCGGGCTGCAGGTCTACTTCGCCGACCCGTACAGCTCCTGGCAGCGGGGCGCCAACGAGAACACAAACGGACTCTTTCGCCAGTACTTCCCCAAGGCACGGACCTGTCGCGAGGGAAGGTGGACGAGCTCGAGGCCGTTGCTCTCGCACCCAACAACAGGCTTCGCAGAAACGCTCGGTTGGAAGATGCCCGTCGAAGCCCTCAACGGGCATCTCCTCTTGATCGACAAGCTGGTATGGCGACGACCGCTCGAGTCCGGGCAGTACACCAGTCGACCCTCGCCCTGGTGCACGAGGATGTCCGGCCTGGAACGTCGCGTCCAGCGGCGCCAACAGGTGAGCTCGCTTTGCTCGGTCAGCCACGGCGAGATGGCTTGACCTCGGCGGAACTCAGGCCGTCGGGTGGTGCGTGGGCTATGTGTGGGACCGCGCCGGATGGACTGGCGGTGCCCACGCACCGGCAGGTCGCGGCTGTACGGGGCCGGGGCACGGCCCGGTAGGGGTGGCGGTGTGGGGTTCCATCGGCGCCGCAGACCGCACTGGGATGATCGGCGTGAAGGCGGCGGCCTCAGCACCGTGTACTCCTATGCCGCGCCCGCAGCCGCCGACTCTGTTGCTGGTGGGTACCCGGAGGACGAAGCCTTCGGAACCCGATGGGGTTTCCAAGGCGTCAGATCATAAGCAGTAGCCGCGTGTTCGGTACGAGCTTCCGGTTCACGCTGGTGCTCTGCACGAAGATTGTGAAGTCGTCGTTGTGGTCCGGCTTGACTCGAACTTCCACGTCCGGCAGGCCGAGCAGGGCTCGGGCCTCGGGCCCCGTGTACACCCGGTCCGTCTTCTTCTCCAGCACCGAAATCTGCTTCTGCGCCTGGATCTTCTCCGACTTGCTCAGCTGGTAGAACGCACCACCGGTACGGTAGGTGTGCCCGCATTCGATGACCCAGTCCCGGATCGCCGTGTCACGAACCACCGGGATCAGCTGGTACTTCGACGGATCCACCGGGGTGAGGCCGGCCGCCTTGATGGTGTTCTCGTTGACCGCCTCCGCACCCATGGAGAACACCGCCCGTGATCCCCGGATGCCCTGAGCGCGGCCCACCATGAACTTCTCGGTGGCTTGCTGGATGACCTGTCCGGCCTCCTGCAGCCCCTGTGTGCTCGTGGCGTCCCAGATGGCGATGTTGTCCTTCGGGAACCCGCACTGCATGGCCTCGCGCTTGCCCATCTGGTCCGGCACAAGGACTGCCAGCGTCCAGTTGTCCTCCTGTGTCTCGATCATCTCGGTCACGGCCTCGACCAGTTCACGCGGGTCCCTGGTAGGGGCATCCGGGCAGCGATGACTTGCGTTCTCCTGCCCGTCGGTGAGTACGAAGGTCAGGAAGCTGTGGTCTCCGTACAGTTGAGCTGTCTGCGCCAGCTCCCGCTGTGACTTCAGTGCGGCCGCCAGCAGAGCCGTCATCCCCCCGACCCGGTACAGCTGCTTCAGCGACGGCATCCGCAGCACGTCCTTGTCGTAGATGACGCACTCCACCTTGTCTGCGAAGACGTACACCGTGACGCGGGTTTCCTGGTCCAGTTCCCTCGATCGGCGGGCAAGATACGCAATCTGCTGGTCGGCGACTTCGACGACCTTGCGGCTCAGGTGCGACATGGACGAACTGGCATCCAGCACAAGAGCAACGTGATTGATGTAGTTCTGGTTTCCGGACATGGAAGCTCCCCCTCTTTCCGACTCGATGCTCCTACCGTCTCACCCACCACTGACAATCGATCTTGGCTCCCAGACTGGAGGAAGAGCCCACCCGGCCAGGGGAGCGGCCGGGACGCAGCACGAGACCCCGGGCGCTGTTACAGCCCGGGCGGGGTGGTGAGGCGTTCGGTGTGATCCCCTCCGCGTCCACGGCCGGCTCGTGTGGAGACCGAGCGTGTGGACAGCGGGGCGGAGTCAGCGTTGCAGGGCGGAGACGGCCTCCTGGGCGGTGGCGTGGAAGGTGAAGACCTGGTCGAGTCCGACCACCTGGAAGACGCGCATCTGGTCCGGGTTGACGCCGGCGAAGCTGAGCGGTGAGCCGGCTGCCTGTGATCGCTGGTAGGCGGTGAGGAGCACCGTGATTCCAGTGGAGTCGCAGTAGGCCAGCCCGGACAGGTCGATGATCACGCCATGGCTGTCGAAGGGGGCTTCTTTGACGGCTTGGGCCAGAAGCGGGGCACTGTGGTGGTCCAACTCACCCGTCACCTCCAGCACGAAGGGACCGGCGGGGGTGTGTAGCGGGGTGACGGTCAGCAGGTGTTCGGGCTCGGTCACCGTTTCTCCTGAGTGCGAGGTTCGGGCTGGATGGGTACGGACAGGGCGAGCAGCGCGGTGTCGTCGCTGACGCCGTCGCCCAGGCGGTGCAGGAGCGCTTCGACGGAGCCCAGCAATCCGTCGGCGGAGCGGTCCTCGGCGTGGACGTACGTGGAGAGCAGATGCTGGGTGAGCCCGTCCTCGTCGAGCATGGTGCCATCCGGGGTGCGTGCCTCGGTGAGACCGTCCGTGTAGAGCAGGAGGCTCTCACCCGGTGACAACCGCGTGGTGGTCTGCACGAACTGGGGGTTGGGCAGCATGCCCACGAGTTGGCCGCCGGCGGTGGAGATCGGCTCCACCCTTCCGCCGACGCGTACTGCGAGGGCCGAGGGGTGCCCGCCGCCGGCGAGAGTGACGGTGAAGGAACCGTCGGCAAGGGGCTGCAGCACGCCGAAGACCGCCGTGCAGTAGCGGGGGTCGCTGCCTTGGTACTCGCCCTTGAGGACGCTGTCGAGATGGGACAGCGCGGCGCACGGGTCAGGGTGGTAAATGGCGGCGGCGCGCAGGGTGTAGCGGGTCAGAGAGGTCAGCGCGGCGGCCTCGGCGCCCTTGCCGCACACGTCCCCGAGGAAAAAGGCCCAGCGGCCGTCGTCGAGGGGGAACAGATCGTAGAAGTCACCGCCGACCTCGTGCGGGGAGGCCGTGTGGTAGGCGGCTGCCGCCTGCAGGCCGGGAACCGTCGGCAGGGCCGGGGGCAGCAGGGTGCGCTGCAGAGTCCGGGCGAGGCGCTCGGCTTCAGTACGCCGGTCGCGTTCGGCGGCGACGGTGCGGATGGCCGACAGGCGCAGCTCGAGTTCGTCCATGACCAACGCGGCCAGATCCTGCAGGGTGTCGAGTTGGACATCGGTCGGCTTGCGCGGTCGGGTGTCGAGGACGTCGACCGTGCCCAGACGCTGCCCGTCGGCCGTGGTGATGGGCGCGGCGGCGTAGAAGCGGACGCCGATGTCGCCCTGGACGAGAGGGTTGGCGAGCGCGCGGGCATCGGTCGCGGCGTCGGCGACCACATAAGGTTCGCCATGGAGGATGGCGGAGGAACACAGGCCCGGATCGCGGCGTATCTGCGTGACGTCGGTCAGTCCGTGGGCGGCCTTGAACCACACCCGGTCGGTGTCCACGATCGCCACCGTGGCCATGGGCGCGTCGAATATCCGGGCAGCCAGGCCCGCGATCCGGTCGAACGCGCCGTCCGGCGGCGTGTCCAGGATCTGGTAGCGCCGGATTGCGAGTGCTGCCGACCAGTACGCATCCGTCCCTCAAGGGCTCAAGCCGCCCCATGGGCGGCCGGATCCACGGGGCCACCTCGGTCAGCGGAGCATCGAACACCACGCGGGTGGAGAACTCCCATCCGAGGCCCAGATTCTCCTCCAGCACCGCCACCGGATCGAGGCCCTCGGGCGGCTCAAACCCGTGCCCGGTCGGCCGGACCGCGCGGACCCGGCCGGCCGGACCGCGCGGACCCGGCCGACCCGGTAGGTGCGGATTGCGTCCGCACGATGGGAGTGACACAGCAAGTGCCAGCGCCCGTAGCGGACGACGAGGGACCAGGGATCCACCTCCGCCTCCCACTCGTTGCCGGCCTCGCTGCGGTACGTGACCAACACGCGGCGCCGGGCCGCGACGGCGTTGACGAGTTCGCTGGTCACGGCCGGATCCGGGCGGGCCGAGTACGGGTCCGGCGCGACCGACGCGTACTCCCGCAGCATCGCCGCCTGCTGGCCGAGGCTTTCCGGCAGCGCCTTGACGACCTTGCCCAGGGCGATGCCGACCAGGTCGTCGGCGTCAGCCGCGGTCGGCTGGCCGCCGAGCACCGCCATCACCGGTCCGAGGCCCTCGGACTGCGTGAAGTGCACCGGGGGCATCCTCGTCCCGCGCCCCAGAACGCCCGCCACCGCGACGTCCTGGCTGCCGAACGCAAGGAACGCGCTCGTATCCGAAGAGAGAAGGGCATCCGCTGGGGCGGGCACCCTCTCAATGCCGTCGCCTGACCAACCCGGCGAAACTATGCCGCCACGGCCCCGCAGTCGGCGGGGGCGAAGTGCCGGATGTGTGGTCCCAGTGCCGGATGGAGCCTCAACGCCGGGCGTGGCGGATCTTCAATCGTCCGAATCCCATGGTCCCAGAGATGCGGATCGTCGGCCTGCCATGGCGGGAACGCCGCGGGGCCTTGTAGCGCAGGTCCTTCCACTCAGTGCGCAAACCCCCGACGTCAACGACCGCGTCGCGAGGAACCGTGATTCTGGCCCCGCCGGTTCCGAGTTGCAGCTCGATGTCGACGACCGGATGCTCGATGATCGCCCGGGACAGATCCAGGCGCACCCTTCCATATGCGGACTCGACCTTGAGGATCCGAGGTACCCGCCATGTGCCTCGCCGCTGGATCCGCCCGCTGGCGGCGGCGATCGTTGACGTGGTGCCCGGGTGCTCCTCCGGGAGTGAGGTCAGAGCCGACACGAGCTCGCTGTGTGCCTTGGCGGTGAGCACCTGGTGGAGGCGTTCGTCCAACTCCTCGTGCGAGATGAGCCCTTCGGCGTACGCCCCCTGCAGGCGCTGCACGGCCGTATCGCGGTCGTCTTCGCCGATCAGCGGCGGCGAGTCTTCCGGTAAGGAGGTCACCGTTTCACCCTACTGCCGTGCCGACGAAGCGGACGGGTCAAGGTCCATAGTGAGCAAGGCATTTGGGGAGACCAACCGCTCCTCGTCATGGCCTTGATCGTCCATCCCCGGCGAACCTGTGCGGGCAAAGCACTACTAGGTGCTCTCGGCGTCTATGACGTTCTCGATGAGAGTCGCGATGACACTTTCGTCGGTGCTGGGCTCGGGCTTGAACTCCGCGAGCTTGTCGGGTGGAAGGGGGCCCAGGACGTCGCCGGTCTGCACCGTTGCGATGACGCCTCCGACCCGTACGGCGGTCACCAACGAGTAGTGGAAGCCTTTGCTACCGAGCCGGGCCAGCGTGCGGTACCGCAGAGCCTCCTCCCCGAGGTCCGGTACGGAGAGGGTCTCGGTCGTGACGGACGACTTGCCGTAGACGTTGCTGTAGCTGAACCGGTCACATGCGTCGATGGCTCGGCGCAGTTGTGCCATGCGCGTTCGTGCGGTCTCCACGGGATAGCTCGTCAGGACGGTCGACCGGGGGAAGGAACTGCTGTCGCCCAGGTACATATTCGACCAGGCGGTTGCCGATTCCCCGCGGCCGAGCACGTTCTCCTGGGGTGCCTCCCGCACATGCCGGCAGGTTTCGGGCGAGGTCGTCTCCTTCCTGCCAAGGGGAGGGTCTGTGAAGGCGCCCGCCCTGGAGTCGATCCCCGTGATCCTGAAGCCGCCGATCTGCTCCTCGGTGAGCAGTGCTGCTTTCAGTTCGGCGGCGGTCAGCGGCTTGGAGTGATCCGCTCGTACGCCTGCCGTAGCGCTCGCGCTCGGCTTCCCGCCCTCGTCCGCCGGCTTCGCGGTCTCTCCACAAGCCGATGCCAGCCCGATCGCCGACAGTATCGCCATCGTGGACGCCAGTCGTCGTCTGGTCTTTCGCATCATCAGGTCCCCACCCTCAAGATCACACGGATCACCCGCGCACGTGCGAACGATACGCGCGGGCACTGGAGAGACGGGAACGGCCTGTCAGTTCGTTGACCCCTGCTGGCCGGCTGGAGTCGCTTCCCGCTTGATAGGTGCCTGGAAAGAAAGCGCGGCCGTTGCTCCCGTCTGGCGGCAGGGAACGCTGGTCGGGTTCTTCTTACAGGTCAGGGCAGTGTGGCGTGGTCTGCGTGATGGCTGTAGCGCTGATCACCGCCGGGCAGATGCACCACTGCTATCTGCGCCAGGTCCTTGCCGACGACGGACATCGACCAGCTGGCAAGCCGCTGAAGAAGGTGCAGCAGGACGCCGGGGTTCCAGCCAGGCGCTGGATGGGCCGGGGCCTGACTCTCCTCGGCCCGCGCTCGGTCAGGAGGTGACCGAGGCGCAGCTGCGCGCGCTGGTCGGCGCCCGCACGCCGACCGGCTCGTGACCGAGCAACTGGCGGCGGGGAAGACGCCCCTGGCTGCGCACCGGCCCGGCGCGCTCGGTCGGTGGGTGAAGGTCACCGGAACCGATCTGGTCCTCCGACCGCAGCCGACTCTGCGACTGCTGTGGGCCGCGGGCAGTTGTCGATCGCCTCGGCCAGTTGCTCGGCGTGGGCATGGGACAAGGGCTTGAGGACCTGGAAGTGGGGGAGATCCTCTGCCTGACTGCCTGACTGCCTGACTGCCTGACTGCCTGACTGCCTGAGCCAGTGGCAGACGTTGTGCCGCTGGCGGCTCCAGACGCCGAGGAGTTCGGGATCGTGCGGCGATGTGCGGTGGGCCGGGCGCGAGCTGAGTGCGAGGCTCCCGGCGCTCAGCTGTAGTAGGTGATTTTCTCATCGAGGACCTCCATAGCCCGGTGCAGGGCCGCCACTTGCTGCTCCAAGGCGGCACGGCGCTCGCGGAGGAAGGCGACTCGGGCCTGCGGAGGGTGCTCGGCGCGCAGAATGGCGACGAACCCCCGCAGGTCCGCAATGCCAAGGCCGGCCTCGCGGAAACACGTGACCAGGCCGATCCAGAAGACGTCGTCCTCGGTGTACGCCCGGCGCCCGCCGGCGGAGCGCCGGATCGGGCCGATGAGCCCTTCACGCTCGTAGTACCGCAGCGTGTCGATGGAGACGCCGGTGCGGGCGGCGGCCGCTGCCGGGGTGAGGGTGGTCATGGGGCTCCTTTTGTGACCGCCGCTACCGCGCTTCGGCGAAGCGCGCCAGGTGCTTGTCGCCGAGCCGCACATGGCGTGCGGCGAGTGCCTCCTCGATCTGTTCCACCCGGCTCGCGCCGACGATGGGATCGATTCCCTGCAGCATCAACCATGCGAGGACGACCTGGTTCCTCGTGGCCGAGAGCTCGCCGGCGACATCGTCCAGGACCGTGAGCACCCGGGGGGTCCCGGGATGATCATAGGTTGGCGGAAGCGGCTTGTCCGCGCGTACGTAGGAACCCCACATCAGCGAGCTGTACGACCACACGGCGAGCCCCTCCGACCGCGCGAGGTCCAGGTCCTCGGCGGTGAGCATGCGGTGGCCGGCCTCCGAGAGGGGGGTGAACGGGCGCGGCTGGAGGAGTGAGTGGCGCAGCTGCAGGGCCGTCCACGGTTCCACGCCCTGCTTTCGCGCGAGCGACCGGGCGCGCTCGACGCGCCAGGCGGCATGGTTCGCCGCCCCGACCCGCAGGGCCACTCCCTTCGCGACCAGCTCGCCGAAGGCGCCGACCGTCTCCTCCAGCGGCACGGTACGGTCCTCGGCGTGGGCCCAGAGCAGATCGACGTGATCGACCCCGAGACGCCCCAGGCTCTCCTCCGCACCGGTGCGGACGGCACGGGCGGAGAGTCCTTCGGCGCTTTCCGGCCAGGAGTGCGGGACGAGCGGGTTCTGCCGGACCTTTGTCGCGATCCGCACCGCGTCGCGCGCGCCCGGGCGGGCCCGGAGCCACGCGCCGATGAGGCGCTCGCTGGAGCCGCCGACACCACTGGGGTCGCTCCAGAAGGAGTAGCAGTTCGCGGTGTCGAGCCAAACACCGCCGCCGGCGACGAAGGAGTCGAGGATCGCGAAGGCCCGCTCAGGGGCGACGCGGGTGCCGAAGTCCATCGTCCCGAGGACGATCTGGGGGTTGGTGGTGTACATGCCGCTCATCCTCGAATCTGGAGCGCGCTCCAGGTCAAGACCGTTTGTGGCGGACGGTCCGGTACCCGGCCTCCGGGGGCCTGCCGCCGCGTGCCATGGGCACGCGTGAGGACCCCCGCCGGTGGCAGTCCTGGGTGAACGGCCTGCCGAACGGATCGCACAGGGCTGGCGGACAGGGGCGCCGTGCAGCCCAGGCGGTCGACGGAGTGCCGGAACCGGCGGCCACTCCGCTCCACCCGCTGGGCGAGGGCTTGTCAGGCCGCGCTGGTACACCTGCCGCGCCTTGCTGGGGCTCTTTGTCGCACGCGGGGCCGTCGGCGCTTGAAGCGGCTCCAGGGCGGGCTTGACACCCAGCCGGGACAGGCCGGTATGGGCGGGAATGAGGGTCTCCCGTACTCGTGCCCAGAGGGCGGAGCAGGCAGGTCCTTGGTCTTCTCCATGACTACAGTGGTAGCTATTGCAAATTTGGAGAGGTGGGCGCACGGAGCTCCATGTCGTGGCTGTTGCCTTGAGTTTCGGCGATTTCTCGGTTTGCTGCGCTGATCGGATGGATGGCTGCCATCAGGTGGATGTCGGCTCCGATGCCGGCGTTGGTGGAGATGTCGTGGGTGATGTGCTCCTGAGTGAAGTCGGCGGGGCTGGTTTCGACTTCTCCGGCAAGGATGCGGCCGTTGAAGGTGCCGATAATGCCGACATCGCGTTGAGGGCGACCGTTCACCTGCAGGTTCGCCCCGGGAAGGAAGTGCGGTCGCGTGGAAGGGCGCTGTCACGTTGGCTGATGGAGAGAGCGGGTGCCGGCCGCCGCCGGGGGCGTTTTCAGCGGTGTGGTGCGGGTGAAGAGACGCTGCTCGCCCGGGGTGGCGGTGCCGGCGTGGGCACGGCGCATGAGCTGGTCGAGGGCGTCGGCGAGGTCGGCTTCGTGGGCGTCGCGGTCGCCGTGGCGGGCGGTGATGGCTTTGATGTGCTGCCAGGTGGCGGTGAGCTCGCGGTCTTGGCCGCAGTCGCGGCACCGGGCCGTCGTGCGGCCCTCCCTGCGCGCCCGGCAGGGCGAGCGGCCTGCGTGCCGGTGCGACGCCCATGGAAGGTATATCCGCAGTCTGGGCAGCGCGTGACGTGCGGAAGTTGCGACAGCAGCCAGCCCGGTGGACTCGTGATCACGCCTCGGTCGTGGGGGGCTTCGTCCCGCGCTTCTACGGTCATTGGGGGCAAGTCGGACCTGCAGCAATGCTCGGGATCCGACCGGGGGTCAGGCCTTGGCGGATCACTTGCCGCGGCTGGCACAGAACGGTCACTGACCGCGCTGCGAGCAGTTCGTGCAGCCGGGGAAACCGGTGCAGAATGGGAATGTGATCTTCCGTAGCGGCCGGGCAATCCCTTGGTGGGGGCGGACCGTATATATAAGTGTGCCGAGCTTCCGGTTCCCGTTAGCCGTCTCCCGGACGAGGCTCTGCTGTCCGGGCTGGCCACCGGTGATCCGGAGCTCGCGGTCACCTTCGTACGGAGGTTCCAGCGCGCGGTCTTCGGTGTCGCCATCGCCGTCACCGGAGATCGGCAACTCGCCGAGGACATCGCCCAGCAGACATTCGAGCGTGCGTGGCGTCATGCGCAGATCTACGACTCGCGCCGCGGGTCGGTGACGACCTGGCTGACGACCATCGCGCACAATCTCGCCATCGACGCCGTCCGTGCGCGGCGGACGGAGCCGGTGGCACCCGAGGACCTCGACGCGCTCCTCGATGTCGTGACCGAGACCCCCGAGCAGTGGGCTCTGGCCGACGAGGCCTCGTCCCAGCTGCGGGCCGC
This sequence comes from Streptomyces hirsutus, assembly GCF_001418415.1. Lineage (GTDB taxonomy): Bacteria > Actinomycetota > Actinomycetes > Streptomycetales > Streptomycetaceae > Streptomyces > Streptomyces hirsutus. The sequence continues at coordinate 20,091 of NZ_LIQT01000154.1, read as the reverse complement.
CGTGGCGCAGCTGCCGCGGGAGCAGGGTCGTGCCCTGGTGATGGCGGGCATCTACGGAATGACGGCCCAGCAGATCGCCGACTGGGAGAAGATCCCGCTGGGTACCGCAAAGACGCGGATCAGGACAGCGATGGGCAAGCTGCGGAACACACTCGCCTCTCCGGATCGAGGGGACCATGGTCAGTGACGTGACCTGCGAGAAGTTGCGGGAGATCGGCGCCGAGATGGCACTGGGTGTGCTGCCCGGCCGTGAGCGGGCGGCGGCGGCCGCGCATCTGGACCGGTGCGCGGCCTGTCGGGAGTACATCGAGCACATGACCCTGGTGGGAGACGGACTGATCGGGCTGGTGCCGGGCAGCGAGCCGCCGCTCGGGTTCGAGACCAGGGTGGCGCGCAGGTTGCCCCAGGACGTGACGGCGCACGAGGGGGAGCCCCACACGCGGGCGTCCGACCTTGCGCACAAGGCGGTCCGCAGTCGCGCACGCCGTGTCCGGCTGTGGGTCGCATCCGCCGCGGCCGCGTTCGCACTCGCATGCGGGTTCACCGGCTGGGCGGTCGGCACCGCCATCGAGAGTGTCACGGCCTCGAGCTCTCCTGCCGTGGAGATCCAGACGCCTTTGATGGAGGGAGAGCTGACCTCGGCCTCGGGCCTCGGGCCGTCGGCCGGCGACATCTACGCCCACCCAGGAGACCCGGGGAAACCCGGTTGGATCTACATGACCGTCGACCTTGCCGCCGTCGGCACTCCGTACAGCGGCAAGGTGGTCTGCCTCCTGGAGCGCACGGACGGCACCACGATCCGCGTGGGCACCTTCACCCTGAGCAACGGACGTGGTGACTGGGGCGCGGCGGCCTCGGTCGACCCCGCGGCGCTCTCCGGCGCCCGCCTGACCGCCTCCGACGGCACCGTCCTCGCCACCGGCGACTTCGAGACCGGTTGAAGCGCGTGAAATCGGCGCCCCGCCACGGCCTCAGGGGCGGGCGGTGCGGCGCCCCGGACCGGGCAGCGTCGCGTCGAGTGAGGCGGCCAGTTCGGCAACCGAGGGCCGGGACGACGGATCGATCTGAAGGCAGCCGTCGACGGCCGCCGCGAGCCCCCCGGGCAGACGCCGCCGCGAGCCGACCGGCGGGGCGGTGCCTTCCAGCTGCGGATACCAGTCGTCCCGGCCGCCCGTGACGCTGCCGTCGCAGGGCTCGTTCCCTTTCTCCCCACGGGGAGGAACCTCGCGGGAATCCCCGCGGCCGAACGGCACGTCCCCGGCGGCGACCTCGTACAACGTGATGCCGATGCCCCATACGTCCGCGGCTGCCGACAGCGGGCCGCCGCGGGCCTGCTCGGGAGCGAGGTAGCAGAATGTGCCCACCCCCGCGGGCGCGGGCCCGGGCGGCCGCGCGATGCTCAGGTCCAGCACCTTCGCGTGACCGCAGTCCACCACCACGTTCGACGGCTTGAGGTCCAGGTGCAGCAGACCCTGACCGTGGAGGTAGTGGATCGCGGAACACAGCTGCACCCCGAGAAGCGCCACGTCGGCGGCGGACGGCCGGCGCCGCAACCGGTGGAGGAGGTGGGACAGCGTTTCGCCGGTCAGCGTCTCCAGCACGACGAGCGGCACCGGCGACTCGAACGTCTCGTACGCGCGGACCAGGTGCGGATGGGTGAAGGCTCCCAGCCACCGCCCCTCACGCAGCAGCTGGTCGCGCAGCTGCTCCTGGTCCCGGCGGTCGGGGCGCACGGCCTTGATCACACAGCGGCAGTCCCGTTCCTCGCTCCAGACGTCGTAGACGTCGAGCCAGCCGGTGCGCGCCAGATGCGCCAGGACCTCGTAGCCCGGGACCGGTCTCGTGCCGGGTGCCAGGGGCGGGGCGGCCCGCACCGCCGGGACACTCACGGCAGCACCGTCCCGGGGGCCGAGGACCCGGCTGGTGCGGCACCGACCAGGGCGTTCAGCCGGTGCAGCCGGGCGTACGTCCCGCCGCGCTCGAGCAGGTCGTCGTGGGCGCCGCACTCGACAATCCTGCCCTGGTCGAGAACCACGATGCGCGTGGCGTCTCGGACGGTCAGCAGGTTGTGGGAGATGACGACGGTCGTCCGCCCGGCCATGAGCCGGCGCAGCGGGTCCATGATCCGTCGGCCGGACCGCACATCGAGGCCGGTGGTCGGTTCGTCGAGGAGGAGCACGGGCGCGTCCCTGATCATCGCGCGGGCGATCGCCAGGCGCTGGCGCTGCCCGCCGGAGAGCGTCCGGCCGCGCTGGCCGACCATCGTGTCGTAGCCCTCCGGGAGCAGTTCGATGAACTCGTGCGCGTCCGCGGCGCGCGCCGCCGCGACGATGTCCGCCTGCGTCGCCTCCGGCCGGCCGTAGGCGATGTTGTCCCGCACGGTGCCGTGGAAGACGAGCGTCTCCTGCAGGACCACCGCGACGCTCTCCCGCAGGTCGGACAGGCGCAGGTCCCGCAGATCCGTCCCGTCGAGGCGGACCGCGCCCCGGTCGGGGTCGTAGAAGCGCAGCTGCAGCTTCGCGACCGTCGACTTGCCGGCCCCGCTGGCCCCGACCAGCGCCAGCGTCTCTCCGGCTGCCACGTGGAACGACACGTCCGACAGTGCCCAGGACGGTGTACCGGGATAGCGGAAGGAGACGCCGTCGAACTCCATGTCACCCCGCGCACGGCCGATCCGGCGGGCGCCGGCGGCCTCGACGACCTGCGGCCGCTGGTCCAGCAACTCGATGATCCGTTCGGCCGAGGCGGACGCCGCGTAGAAGGTGGTGCCGAGGTGGGACAGACCGCGGACCGGACTGTAGAGGCTGCCGATCAGCGCCAGGAAGACCAGCAGTCCGCCCAGCGTGAGCTGTTCCTGGGCCAGCTTCCAGGTGCCCAGGCCCATGACCGCGAGGACGCCGGACACCTCGATGACCTCGACGACGGATCCGTAGACGGCGCGGATCCGCGTCGAGGCCATCGTGGCCCGGAACCTGCCGACGTTCTCACGCTCGAACCGGCGCTCTTCCCACCTCTGCCGGTTGTACGCCTGTACCAGGGCGACGTTGCCCAGCGACTCCTCGGCGATCGCGCTGATCGAACCGCTGCGGCGCCTGCGCTCCCGGGACGCCTCCTTGATCAGCCGCGAGAAGCGCCGGGCGGCGCCCCAGAACAGCGGCACGATGACGAGGGCGAGGAGGGTCAGATCCCACTGCAGATAGAACAGCAGACCGAGGAAGACACCCAGGCGGATCACGTAGTAGAGGGCGTCCGCCACTCCCGAGAGCAGGAACGTCTCGACCGCGTCGACATCGCCCGTCACACGCGACAACACGTCCCCGAGCCGTCGGCGTTCGAAGAATCCGAGCGACAGGCCCTGGACGTGCCGGAACACATCGGAGCGAAGCGTCAGCAGGAAGCGTTCGCTGACCCACGTGGACGTCACGTCGTCGGCGAACCCCAGAATGCCGGAGCCGATGATGAGCCCCAGATAGGTCGGGGCGATCCACAGGAGCGGTCCGACGTCGCGGGGAACGAGCACATCGTCCACCACGATCTTGAAGAGCCAGATCTCCGTGGCGTCGAGGGCGGGGCCGATCAGGCTGAAGAGAACGACGGGAGCGAACCAGCGCCGACCGCCGCGGGTATAGGGCCAGAACCGCCGGAACACCTCGCGCGGAGACACCGGGGGCGCGGCCGCCACCACATCGGAAGCCTCACCCACCGACAGCAGACGCCGCAGGACATGCACCATGGCATGCGTTCCTCGTGGAGGGACGGACGGACGGAGCGGACCAGGACCTTCCGGTCTCCGGTCCGCTCAGTCTCCGTGGTGTGGTCACTAGTGGCCGTAGCCGTGCCCGTGGCGGTCGCCGTGCCCGTCGCGGTCGCCGTGTCCGTGGCGATCGCCGTGCCCGTGGTCGTGCCCGTGACCATGCCCCGAGAAGTCGTCGCGGCGCGACGTGTCGTTGTTGCGGTCCCGGCGATTGGCAGGAATCAGATTGCTGAAGATAGCCATTGCGTTCCTCCTGAAACTTGCTACACATGGGATACGTCTCAGGGCGGGACTTGGATGGCGTTCCGGGGCAATAAGTTGAAAATGGCCAGGTAGCGGCAGAAGCCTCGACATGGCACTGTCACGTCGACTGAACAGGTGGGATGATCTTCTGGTTGGTCATGCCGGGAGGGGACGCCCGTGGGCAGCGCGCCGCCGTCGTACCAGGGGCACCGGTACCCGGTGGAGATCATCGCGCGCTGTGCGTGGCTGTGCTTCCGCTTCCCGTTGTCGTTCCGCGAGGTCGAGGAGCTGATGCCCGGGCGCGGTGTGCTCCTCTCCCACGAGACCGTCCGGCGCTGACCCGCCGGATCCAGTTCCGCGCCCGCCCCTCCACCCGGGACCTGCGCCATGAACTCTTCCACGCCCTCGGCCTGCCGGGCCGACTGCCGTCGCACGCGATCGGGTTCGACCGCATGCTGCTTGGAGCGCTGGAGGAGCCGCGCGTGCTGGTGTGTGACGAGGCGCAGTGGCTGTCGAAGCTGTGCTTCGAATACCCGCGCCACCTCTGAGACGGCACCGCATCCGACCTCACCATCGTGTTCACCGGCGGCAACGGCTGCTGCGAGATGCTGCAGAGCGAGCCGATGCTCGAATCCCGGGTCCACGCCCGGCAGGAGGTCGGCCGCACGCCCTTGGACGAGGTCCTCACCGTCATTCCCGCTTTCCCTCCCGTGTGGGCGGAGGTGGACCCCGATCTCATCGCGGTCTGCGACCAGGATGCCGCGCACGGAAACTTCCGGGCCTGGGCGAAGATCACCCACCACCTCACCACCGGCCTGAGGGAAACCGGCCGCAAACGGGTGGATGAGGAACTGCTGCGCTGGACCTCTACAGCAAACTGTTCACCCGGCAGCCGGTCTGACCACGCTCAGCTGCGACAACCCACCCCCAGTCACCGTAATCCTCGACCCCGGCGACGAGCTGGTCGAGGCCGCGGACGAGAAACAACTGTCGAAGACGATCGCCCGCTACGGACGCGTCGACCTCCTCTGCATCGACGGACTCGGCTCTATGGAACTGGACCGGCGGGGTGCTGAGCTGCTGTTCCAGGTGCTGACCGAACGCGAGGAGAAGAACAGCGTCGCCATCGCCTCCAACGAGTCCTTCAACGGCGCGATCATCCAGACCGGCCCAGACCGGCACCGAGTCCTACCGACTCGCCCCCACCAAGGCACGGGCGCAGCACACTGCGGTCGGCTGACCCTGCCGGAAACCGAACAGGGCCTTGAAGCCGGCGTCATCAGGTCAGATCCGTCCCCGGGTCTATGGCCCAGTGATTGGTCCTGAAAACCCGGCCTGCGAAGGTCACGTCGACCTCTGAGAGGAACCGGAAGCCGACAGAACGGCAGATGCCGTTCGACGCTGTGTTGTCCGTTGCCGGGAAGGCATGCACGACTCCCCAGCGGTCTTGATCCCGGGCCTGCTCCAGGAGCGCGCGGACCGCACGCTTGCCCACCCCTTGCCCCTGGAATTCGGGCAGAACCATCCAGCCGATCTCGGAGATCAATCCCTCACCGATGTCACGGAACCGGATGGTCACCGTCCCTGCCACCACGGCGGGGGCAACCGGATCGGGAACGATCATCTTGACCCACGCAAGGTCGGCTGCTGCCTGCTGGGAATCCCGACGGACCGTGTCTGCCATCCCCTCACGCGGCAGAGGCCCGCCGAGGTTGGCCATCATGACGGGATCGCACCGCATGCGGACATAGGCATCGATATCGTCCGGCAGTACATTGCGTAACTGCACTGACTTCTCCTTCGAGTTCACCGAGGATGGTCCCACGGCTCGCGAAGTCGATCACCAGCGGCTTGGACTCATCACATGCTTTCCGAGCAGCGGCTGGTCCATCAGCAGCTCCTGAGTGACATCAATTCTCATCGACAATGATCGTATGGAAGCCCCGCAAGTGACTCCCGCAGTCATCTCAAAATGGCATCCATGGAGAGTGGCACAGCCAGTTGCCCTCACCTTCCTCCCCACACCCGGCGCAGCGGTCGCTGCGCTCACCGTGTTGCCGGGCTTTCCCGCCGCCAGTGGAGCGCGGGGAGCCAGCGGGCGGGGGAAACGACAGGTCTCCGGGGCGGCCAGGCGTACCACGACAGGTTCACCAGCGGTATTTCACGCGACCCGCGTGCACCCCGCGCCCTACGATCCCCCACTACGGCCGGGTGAACGGGGGCGGGGATGCGTGAGGACCTCAGGGGCGGGACAGCGGTGGCGGTGCGCCTGGCGGGAGGTGCGCCGCTGCGGGACGCGTTGGTTGTTGCCGGCCCCGGTGACTGGCTTGTGCTGGACGCGGGAGTGCGGGAGGTGGCCTGGTACCGGTCGCAGCTCCTGCCGGAGTGGGAGCACACCGCCCCGCTGCCCGCCGAGCTGACGCACCTGAGCGAGTCCCGGCTCGCGCTCGCCTTGTGCCACCGGGACGGGCGGATCCGCGAGGCGGCGGTGCGCCGGTCGGCGCGCTACCCCGCTCTGCTGCCGCTGATCGTGATCCGCTGCGCCGACTGGGCCGAACCGGTGCGCGAGCGCGCCCGGAAGCTGCTGCGCGAGGCCCTGGACGCGGGCACCGCCGTCGACCTCGCGCCGCTGATCCTGCGCGTCGGCCGCCGCGACCGGGGCACCTTCGGCATCGAGCTGCTCGAGGAGGCCCTGAGCCGGGCACCCCGCGGGCGGCTCGCCGCCCTCTTCGCTCACCCCGACCGCACCGTGCGGCGGTTCGGATACCGGCTGGCCGTCGAGCACCGGTTGCTTTGCCCCACCGAGCTGGCCCACGCGGCCGCCCGGGACCAGGACACGGTGGTCCAGGACCTGTGCGCCACCGCGGCACTCACATCCCTGCTGGACGAGGAGGGAGCCTACGACGAGGTGCTCACACCACTGCTGACCGCGCGCAGCCCACGCACCCGTTCGGCCGGCGTCACCGCACTGCGGCGGGCGGGACAGCCGAAGCAGGTGGAGCCGTTCCTCGTCGACTGCTCCGCCCTGGTACGTGCCTGCGCCCGCTACGTGGTGCGGCAGCACGGAGGCGATCCGGCGTCCTGGTACCGGGAGCGGTGTGCGGCACCGGATGACCCCGGGCTGCCGCCCGGTGCGGTCATCGGGCTGGCCGAGTGCGGAAACCGCGCGGACGCCGGTCTGCTGTGGCCGCTGCTCGCACACCCGGCGGCCGGGGTGCGAGCACGGGCGGTCGCCGGGCTGCGGACGCTGGACCTCGCGGACACGGAACGGCTGCGGCCACTGCTCGACGACCCAGCCCCGGCGGTCGTCCGCGAGACGACCGCCGCCCTGCTGCCGTCGGCGAAGCAGCTGCCCGTCGACTGGCTGCTGGAGCGCACCGGGCCTGAGCGGCCGCGGCATGTCCGGGTCGCCGCGTTCCGGCTCCTCGACACGCACGGCGGGGTCGCGGCGCTGCGAGCGGCGGTCAGGCTGCTGGAGGACCCGGACGTGAAGCTGCGTGCCTGGGCGGGGCAGTCCGTGCGGCACTGGCATTCGTCGGCGGAAGTGCGGCGCGGAGACGCGGAGGTGGGCGAGTTGCTCGACCGCATCCGGCACCTCTTCAGCGATCACGTGCTGCGGCGGCGTAAACGGGAGGCCGGGTTGGACAGCTGAGTTCACCTGGAAATGCGCCTCGAAAACCAGCGCCGAGAGCCGTCGGCACCAGCGCGCGGCTTTGCGGCCCCGGGCCGACCCGGCTTGGCAGCCGTTCTTTCCGCTCGGTGGACAGCAGTGGCCATTCCCGGCGTTACCGCTGGAGGTGGCCTCCGGGCGAGGAAGGCGCGGCCGAGGTTCCGGCCGTGCCTAGTAGGCCCGGGCACTGTCGAGCCCGGGCGCTGGCCTCGCCTCTGTGTCCCGTACCGCCCCCGTCCCATCGATATTGCCGCCCCATTCACTGAGTTGGCTCCGCTGGTCGGCCGCGGCTACACCATGCAGGTCCACCTGTGCCCCGAGTCCTTCGACTACCCGCATCGGCAGGTGATGCGGTGGGCACCTCCGAAGGGGCAGGACTGACGAGGCCGCCTGCTTTTGACACCACCAGGGGCAACCTGTCAGCACCGGCGGGTCGCCCTGCGATCGCCGTTATGCCCCTTCCATGCCCAGCGCCGCGAGTGCGTCCAACTGCTCCTGGGTGAGTTTGTGGCGCCTGGCCTTGGTGTTGCTGTATCAGATGCCGAGCTTGATCTCGGTCCCGTCGGACATGGCACGGCCTGGCCGACGTCGAACTCGCTACCGCGGAACGGGGCGACTGGTTCAACGACCAACGGCTCCACAGCGCGACCGGCGACATCCCGCCCCACGAGTACGAGACCAACCACCACGCTCAACACCAGCCCCAACCGGCGGCTGGAGTCAACGCATAGAGCCTCCACCGATCCCGGATCGGTTCACTCCGAGTAGCAGGAGGGGTGCAGTATCCGTCCGTCCGGCCCAAGGAAACGGCAGCCGACATGCCGTCCCCCCGTCGAGTGGAGTAACAGTCTCTCTATGACTAGCAGACGAAACGCTCATGCGGGCAGCGGGCGCAGGGCTCACGACAGCCGGATCCGCACCGTCCTGATGGTCCTGGCCACCGCGGCTGCCCTCGGCACGCCCACCCAAGCGGTGGCCTCCCCGTCGACCGTCTCGGGGCCAGACTGGGACGCCATCGCCGCATGCGAATCCAGCGGCGACTGGCAGGCGAACACCGGAAACGGCCACTACGGCGGTTTGCAGTTCACGCAGTCGAGCTGGGCCGCGGCCGGTGGGCTCCAGTACGCCCCGCGCGCGGACCTGGCCACCCGCAAGGAACAGATCGCCGTGGCCAAACGCCTGGCCCGTCTCCAGGGAATGTCGGCCTGGTCCTGCGCTTGAGCATCCGACCCTCCCGCTGGCCGAGCTGAATCTCCCCGGAGCGTGGTCGGCTGAGGGTAGGTGGACGGACCGTGGTCGAGCCCGTATGGCCCGGAGAACTGCATGGGCAGCGGTCGTGGCGCGAGGGCAGCTGGTCGACGACCCGGACTGCGATGTGTCGGCTTCGTTTCAGTGCCGGTGGCCGGCAGTCACCGTCGGCCGCTGCCTGCCATCTTCTCGCTGGTCACCGTGGAGGCACATGACGGTCCGCCGCTGACACGGGCATCGGATTTCACTGTCATGAGGCGATAGATCCCCAGGTGGTCTGCTGACATGAAGCCGGGAGATCGCACTCGGTGTCAGCCGGCCCTGTGGTTTTCGTCCGCCTGATCACCACTTCCTACCGGTCCTGGGTCCGGCGGCCTGTTGCGGAGGCGATGCCCAGCCAGGTGTGCCGGTTGCCCGCCCAGCACCAGCCCACCTTGGGGGCGTTGCGGCGCTCGCGGCCGTCCCGTCCGGTGCCGTTGCTGATCCAGATCGCCGGCGTGCGGGCGTCCAACGTGCCATGGGCTTTGCGTAGCCGGGAGCCGATGGTCATGAAGCAGTGGTTGCGCTCCAGGACGGCGGGCTGCTGTAGCACCCAGTGGATGCCCTCGGTGAGCAGCAACGGGGTGCGGGCTTCTGCGGTGAGGGCGGGCAGTGCCTCGTTCGGGCTCCAGTTGGCCATCCGGTCGCCGCGGTCGAGGCCGGTGAGGAGGTAGAGCGGGGCGTCGGGCAGCGTGGCCGTGTCGAGCGGAGCGAAGAGATCGACGTCGGACATGTCGGTGACGACGAAGCCCGGCTTGCCGTCGCGGCTGAGCAGCGGCGCGAGGACGGAGGCGGGGGCCTGGTTTGGGTGAACGGCGAGCAGGGCGCCGTCGCCGCCCGCGGGGGCTTCGGTGGCACCGGCGAAGGTGCGAAGCTCGGTGGTGGACAGCCCGATGATTTCGTGCACCCCCAGTTCGATCAGTCGCTCGGCCTGCGCGCTCAGAGCCGGAAGTGCGGGGAGAACGGTGGAGGTGGCGTGCGTGGTTTCGGGCACGGTGCTCCCAGGGGTGGCGACGTGGACGGGTCCAGAGGCAACGAGGTGGCCCGCCAGAATGTTCCCGCTGCTGCTGCCTTCAGCGCCGCGAGTTCGGGCACTTCTTCGAGTGGCACACGGTCGACCTATAGTTGGCCTCATGAGCCGTTGGAGAGAGTTGACCGGGGAGACGTCCGGGGAGGACTACGCTGCACGGTTCGCGGCCCTGGCCCGTAGCGGGAAGGAAGTGCACGGTGAGGCACGCTTCTGCGCAGCTCTCGTGCCTGCCGGAGCGCGGGTGCTGGACGCCGGGTGCGGCACCGGACGGGTCATGATCCGGCTTGCGGAGCTCGGGTACGACTGTGTCGGGGTGGATCTCGACGCGTCGATGCTGGCAGTGGCACAGCAGCAGGCGCCGGAACTGCCCTGGTTCCAGGCCGATCTGGCCGGGTTCGAGCCGGACCTGCTCGGCATCGCAGCGGACTTCGATCTTGTGGTCGCCGCAGGCAACGTTTTCCCGTTGCTCGCCGTCGGCACCGAGGCCACGGTGGTCAAGCGCCTGGCCGCGGCCCTGCGTCCGGGCGGTCTGATGGTCGCCGGCTTCGGCCTGGACGAAGCCCACCTGCCCGTGCCGCCCAGCATCACGCTGTCAGCGTACGACGACTGCTGCGCCGTAGCCGGCCTCACCCTCGTCGACCGCTTCGCCACCTGGGACGCCGCCCCTTACGACGGCGGCGGCTATGCCGTCAGTGTCCACCGCCGATGAGGATGTGGGAGTTCGGCCTGCGGCCCGCGCGCCCCGACATCGTCGCCGGTTGGTGGTGACGGGCGTAGGCGTCAAGGACGTGCCGGGCACGGGTCTCGTTCCGGATCAGCAGATGGTCCAGGGCTTCGCGCGGCAGGGTTTTGATGCCCCGTTCGCGGTGGGTGTTCATCCGAGGAGCCCGCGGCGCGGTCCTGACGACCTCGATCCCCTCGGCGGCGAAGGCCGCGTCGAAGGACACGGTGTACTTCGTGTCCCGGTCGCGGACCAGGAGGTGCGGCGAGTCGATGCGTACGCCCGACTCGACGGCGAGATTGCGGGCCTGCCGCACTGTCCAGGATCCCGTCGGATGAGCGGTCACCCCGGTGATGCGCAGGCGGCGTGTGCTGTGTTCGAGGGACACCAGGGCGTGCACCCGGCGCAGGTCGACCAGGTTGAGGTGGAGGAAGTCGCAGGCGATGATGTTCTCGGCTTGCGCGGGCGGGGACTCCCGCCATGTCGGGCCGGCGTGGCGTGGGGTTGGTTCGCTGCCGGCCGCCGTCTGGATCTCCTGGACCGTCCTCGCACCGGCCGAGTGGCCCGGGCGGGCAAGCTCTCCCTGGATTTGGCGGCGGCCTTGGCGCGGATTGTTTTTGGCCGGTCGCAGTGCCAGCTTCTTCACCGCGCGTCGTGGGTGGCCTTCCGGGCTTGCTCGGGTGCGTGCAGTGGTCCCGTTTTGGGTGGTCGGCCTGGGGTGCCTCACAGGCAAGGTCTTGGGCGTCACCGAAAACACCTGAGCCCGCCGGAGTCGGGGGATCAGCGGGGACGGCGCCGTGAACCACAGCCGGTCCGCGCACTGGTACCGCACCGGGCTCGTGAGCTGCCTGTGCGGCACCGCGTTCTCATGCCGCGGCACCAGCGGTTCGGCGTCTTTGGCCGTGTCCCGGCGCAGCGGCACCGCCGGGACCGCGAGTAGCTTCCGTGCCACCTGGCACATCAGTGAGACAACCGCCCGGACAGGGTTTCGGTAAGCCGTCGTGGCGCGCCGGCCCCACTCCGAGCAGCAGCGATGAGTTTCCGAACGGCACAGCTTCTCGTGTCGCCCACCCTTCGGCCCAGCCCGTGGCGGCGGGAGCAACAACTCCACCAGCGTCCACTGCTCATCGGTCAGGTCCGGCGGATACCCCCAATACCGGTCACGGCAGGCTCAACGACCACTTCCGCCAAAGGAGATGGCAGACCTCAAACGCGGTCTGAGGAGGTCTATGAACGACAGCGCAAGGCGCACTCCTCGTGCCGCGTCCGTGTCGAGGGCCGTCAGGTGGCACGCTCTCGACCGGAAGTTCGGCGGACCGAGACCCACCTGGGCCTAACAGGCAAGTAGCGTCGCCCCAACGGCCGGGGCGACGCTGTCCCTTAAATAATTTCCAGAACGAAGTGCATGCAGATCTTCAAAAATTCGATGATCGCATCACGGAAATCAGGGAAGAAGTAGTTAACAACGGTGAGTGTTGAAAAAACGGGGCCGAGGACGCGACTGGTGGTGCGGTATGAGTTCTTCAAACTCAACCATCGACGCCTGGACCTATTGCGGGTTGCATCATTGGTAGAGGTGTCGCCGGGCTCGGCCGACGCGATCTCTTCTACATGGCAACTCTCCTCCTTCTCCCTCCCGCAAGGGTTGAGCATCTCACGGGGAACTGGGGTTCGGTTTTCTCTTTGCATGCTGGGCTCCTCTCCCGTTGCCGCCCACCCTGTTGTGGGCGGAGAGCGTGGGGTAATGCAAAGAGGAGCGCCGGGTGTTGTATGAACCCACCGTGGCACACCACGAGGACCCTCACCATCCCCCGCAAGAGTGACTGTGGGCGTCAAATCTTCCGACTTGAAATGTTTTCTATGCGGTGAGACGGACGAGTTGTTTATAGCGGCAGAGGGCTGCGGTGAGGCCGAGGAAGGCCAGGTAGTTGCGAGGGTTTCCCTCGTAGCGAGGGCTGATGCGCCGGTAGCCCGATAGCCAAGACATGGTCCGTTCGATCCCTCATCTGTGGCGGCCGAGATGTTCGCGGGACTCGACTCCCTCGCGGGCGATGCGCACACCAATGTGCTTTCCCGCGCAGTCATTTCCGTAGACGGGGCATGACGTATTCCTTGTCCGCATGGAGCCGCTGAGGCTTGAACGCGGACGCGTCTACCCGGTGCTGGGGGCGGTGAGTTCGATGAAGGGCTGGGGTGCAGCCCTGTGGATGCCGAGTTGCTTGCGTGCCTGGTGGACGGCGGCAAGTTGGACACCTGCGGGTGAGTCTGAGCCGAGGAGTTCCAGGGCCTGTTCGGGTGTGGCCAAGGCGCGGGCGCTGCTGCCGGTCGGCATGGGTTCGACGCCGGTGATGGCGGCGGCGTATCGGGCGTACGCGTGCGAGGTGTCGGGGTCGTTGAGGTGGCCGTGGAGCAGCGGTTCACCGATCCGGACGGCGGTCTCTTGGCTCACTCCGTGGATCAGAGCATTCACAGGGTTGCCTTCCCGGGACTGGACGGGGTCGGCGGGGAGGCGGACGTTCCCGGTGTTGGGCTGGAGGAGGATGACGACGCGGCCGTCCGGCGTGAACAGCCATCCCTGCCAGCCGCGTACTGCCCGGCCCTGTGGGTTCTGGCCTGGGTGGAAGGTGCAGCGGCGCTCGACGCGTGCGGTGCACAGGACTTGGCTGTGGTCGAGGAGGGTGGGGGCGATCGGGGCGCCGTTCTCGAGGAGTACGGCGCCGGCGGCGTTGATGCGGGCACGGAGCGCGGACAGGGCACGCCGGGCGTCGCTGGGGGACATCAGGGCAGGCAGACGGGCGGGCTCGACGAGCTCGATGCCGGTGATCTCGCTGTCGGGCAGCCGCACGGACGCGATCTTTTCGTCGGTCCAGGTGCCGCCGTCGTAGACGTGGAGGATCTCGTCGGGGAACCGCATGGCGGCAGGGATGCTGACGCTGCCCGGGGATACCCAGTCGACGGCGAGGCCGCGGTCGACGCGTGCCATGACGCCGAGTTCCTCGCGCAGTTCTCGGGCGGCGGCGCGGGAGGGGGATTCGCTCTTGTCGACGGCGCCACCCGGCAGGAGGCAGGTGTCGCGGTAGTCGACGTGCTGGACCAGCACCTCGCCGTGCTGGTTCGTGATCAGCACAGAGGCGCCGGTCCACAACGCGGCCGAGGCGCGCTGGGCCCCGTACTCCTCATCGGTCGACGCAGAGCCCGGAAGCTCGTCGGGGGCAGGGGCCTCGCTCGTTGTCATGTCTCTCCAAAACGGGAACGGGAGCATGGGGGCAGGGAGCACGGCGGCGTGGTCAGACGGTGAGCCGGTGCCGGTCACCCGGGACGGGGCCGGGCGTGAGGCGGGTGAAGTACTCGGTCTCGATAATCCTGCGACGCGCCTGCTCAGGGAGACGGGCGAGGAGGCCGGGTAGGGAGCGCTCACGAGCGGCTTCGCTGCGATGCGCGAGGATCGCGCGCCACTTCGTCTCGGCCCACAGGCTTACGTCGACGGTGGTGGTGACGTAGGAGTCAGGCACGGCGAGCACGGCCTTCCCCACGGCCTCAAGCAGCGGCCTGAGTCCGTCCACACCCGATTCCGGGTGCGTGGCCGCGTACAGCGCCACGGGCTGCCAGGGGGCGCCCGCTTCGGGGTAGAGGTGGGCGAGGCCGGCCGCCTCGACGGCGAGCAGGGTGATCCGGTGGGTGTGTTGGTGATCCGGGTGGCCGGTCAACTGGCCCAGCGCGTCGTGGGTGACCACCAGATCGGGCTTGAACGTGCGGATGTGGGCGACGAGCCGGCCGATGGCCTCGTCGAGAGGCGCGTCGACGAGACGGGGCTGTTCGTGTGCGGACTCCGGGTTGCGGGCGTCGGCGTAGCCGAGCAGCCGAGGTGCACCGGCCCCCAGGATGGCCAGCGCATGGGCGAGTTCGGGTGCCCGGCGGCTGTTCGCTGCCCAGGTTGCGGTGACGACCGCGGTGCGAGCGCCAGAGACGTGATGCTGCACGAGTACGCCTCCGGCGAGCAGGGACTCGTCATCCGGGTGCGCGAAGACCCCCATCAATGAGGGGAGAGCCGATGGCTTCAACGGAGCGGCCTTTCCTGGAATTGAAAGAGCGAGGCGCGGCAGGGGCGGGTCGGCTCACCGGAACAGACAATCAGGTAGGACGTGACGGGTCAGATGATCGGGGGGCGTCCGGCGGCGGTGAGTCTGCGCATGGTGCTCCAGTCCATCGGCCGGTGGACCTGTTCGTGGCGGGTGGCCCAGCCCTCGCGCAGACCGGACAGCGTCTCGCGCAGACCGCCCATGCGTAGGGCCCGGGCGAGGGTGATCACAGTCCACGTGCCGAGGTAGAGGGGGATGAGCGGAGTGGGGAAGTTGCGGTAGGCGACCCAGATCCGGTTGCGAGCGGAGAGCCGGTGGAAGAGGGGGTGACGGATCGGGGCAGTGAGCGGGTGGTGCATCCGGATGCTGGCCGCGTACCAGCCGGTGTAGCCCGCTGACCAGAACCGATAGGCCAGGTCGAGGCCTTCGTGGTAGAGGAAGAAGCTGCCCTCCCACCCGCCGGCCTCGTCGAAGACGTGGCGGCGGATGAGGACGACGCCTTCGGTCATGGATGTGATGATCCCGGGCCGCTCCGGATCACCCGTACGGAGCCGGGGCACCCAGCGGCGCGGCGTGGTCGTATCGTCCGGGCCGGTCAACCGCGGCTGCACGTACGCGGCGTCTGGATGCTCCTCGGCCGACGCGACGAGCCGGACGAGGACGTCAGGGCGCGGAAGGCAGGCGTCATTGTCCAGGAAGAACACGTACTCGGCCGGGTCACCGGCCTCGCGCAGCGCGTCGACGCCCGCGTTGCGCCCGCCGGGAATGCCGGCGTTCTCAGGCAGGGCGACGGTGATCGCGCCCGGTGGCACGACCTGCGGGGTGCACCCGTTGCCGACCACGCACACGCGCACCTCGACGCCGGTCTGGGCCTGCAGTGTCTTTTGCGCGAAGGCTTCTTCCTTGGGGCGGTCGTTCATGGTCAGCACGACCACGTCCACTCGCGGCGTCACGCTGCCTCCTGGATGGGCGAAACGACGGCCAGGGGCATGGCCGTCAGGCGGCCGACCCGGCTCACTAACAGCAGGAGGGGCGGTAGGCACAGGATCGCGGTGCCGGTCCACATCGCCGTAGGGACCGAGAAGGCGCCGGCCAGGACACCGGCGCCGGCCGAGGCGAATGGCCGGGTGCCGGAGACCAGCCAGGTCGAGGTCTGCTGAGCTCGCCCCTGCAACTTGGCCGGCGTCAGCTGTTGGCGTACCGAACGCTGCGTCGTTCCCGCACAGGTCGCGGCCGCCATCTGCACGGCGCCGGTGAGGGCGAGCACCGCCAGCCACCCGGGACCGGGCCGGGCAAGGAGCAGTGGGACACCCAACACCGGGTAGAGCCCGAAGGCCGCCAGCATCACCGGCCCCGGCCCGAACCGCCTCGCGAGCCGCGGGGCCTTCAGCGCGCCGATGACGCCTCCGATGCCGCAGACGCCTGTGACGATGCCCAGCCCGAGCGCGCCCGCGTCCAGCACGGTGAGCAGGTAGTACGCGCGGTACACCTCGATCAGGGTTGCGCCGACGCCGGTCAGGGACAGGCTCAGCACCAGTGGGCGGACCACGGGGGTGCGCGCGACGAAGACCAGGCCCGTCCACATGGCCGGGCCCAGCCGCTCCCGCTCTTGTGCGGGACGGGCGCGGTGCTCGAGGCGGACGCGTGTCGCGCACCAGGCGGAGAGGGCGTACGACAGCGCGTCCAGCCAGAACGCGCGGACCGCGCCGAGTGAGGCCACTACCCCGGCGCCGGCGTAAGCGCCTAGGGTGTCCGCGAGGCTGAACGCACTGCCGACCCGGGAGTTGGCCTCGTGGAGCAGGGGTGCGGGCACCAACTCAGGGACCACGGCGATCGCGGCCGCTAAGTGGAGCACCGTCGCCGATCCCACGATCAGCGCGACGGCGTACAGCACGGGGAAGGACAGCATCCCGCCAAGCGCGGTGAGAGGGATCGCGGCGACGGCCGCCGCGGCAACCAGGTCGGAGCCGATCAGGACCGGCCGTTTCGGGTGCTGGTCGACGTACGCCCCGGCCGCCAGGGCCAGCACGAACGCGGGGGCCTGGGAGAGGACCGCGAGGGTGGCGACCTGACCGGGGTTCGCGTGCAGAACGAGAACCGCGAGGGCGGGCAGCGCCACGGCGTGCGCCGACGTTCCCAGCAGACTCGCCGCCTCCCCGGTCAGGTACGCGGCGAACGAGGGGTGGGCGCGCAGCGAGAACGAGATCGGCGGCCGGCCGGTGACGGCCTCGTCAGCTTTGTCCGGCCCGGGTTTCGCGGGGATCAGCTCGTCGAAGTCAGGCACGCTGTCCGCCCGCCGCAAGTAGATCCTGCGCACCGGCAGGGGTTCGGCCCGGCCACTGGAAGACGAGCCGGGCGGACGGCTTGTCGAGCACGTCACCAGCCGGCAGTTGCTCGTCAGGAGTGCCTGCCGGGTGGACGGTCATCGGCGGGTAGCCGCTCTCGCGCACCTTCCGGTCCCAGGTGCGCACGCACTCGGCGAAGCGCTCCGCCAGCTCTTCGGCGGCTGGGCCGTAAGCGTGGATGAAGAACTCGGTGAGACGGTCGGCTGGATCCGGGGCGTCCTTGACCTTGACGTAGGTCAGGTAGGCGAGGGAGCTATCCGCCACCATCGCGGCCGCGTCCCGCTGCGCCACGAGCATGGACCCTTCCGGCACGGCCAGACGACAGAACCCATGCAGCGTGGTCGCGGCGTAGATCTGCAAAGTCTCGAAATTGAAAACGCCTTGGACGATGAGGCCGGTAGGGAGCTCGTGCCGGGGCCCCCGCAGAGCCTCTTCGAGCCCGGTGACGTCGCCGGGAGCGCCGTCTTCCCACCACACGGTGACGGCACCGTCGGCCAGGCGGGCGGCGGGGGCGGTGCGGGCCGCGGCGCCGCGGTCCCGTACGAACCCGCAGTACGTCCAGTTCTCGGTGTGCAGCACGTTGCCGCGCTGGACCAGGGTGAGGGAGCGGGTGTAGCCGCCCATCTCCAGCGGCACGACCAACCGCGCCCCCTCGGCGAGTTGTTCACGCCAGGCCGGGGCGATGTCGTACGCGTTGTGCGTGATCACCATGCCGTCGAATCCGCAGGCCGGGACATGGTGGGGTGCGCCGAGGCCGCCGTCGCCGAGAACGGCGGTGATCCGGCCGCTGCCGGCTTCCGCGCACAGTCGCTGTGTGCGGTGCACGACATACGGGTCGACGTCCACGGTCACCACGCGGCCACGCTCCCCGAGCACGTGTGCGAGGAGCTCTGCGTTGTAGCCGCCCGATCCGACTTCCAGCACGGTCATCCCCCGCTCCAACCGGAGTTGCTCAACCATGTCGGCCTGCAGCCAGGCTGCTGAGACGGAGCTGACGGCGCTCTCGGGCGACTCCCGGACCGTTACCACGGCGAGGTCGTCGTGGTAGGCCGTCTCCAACAGGGTCTCGGGAACGAACCGGTGCCGGGGAACCTCGTGCAGCGCGGCCTGGACCCGCGCGGAGGGCGCCCATCCCTTGCCGATCACGATGCCCGCCATCCGCTCGCGCAGCCGGACCGCCTCTGCCGGCTCACCGGGCACCGGTGGGACGGTGGTGGCACACGCGTAGGAGTGAACAGGCGGCAGCCCCGGCAGCACCCCGGGCCACACCGCGGTCAAGGCCTGCGCGCTGGGCGTGAAGATCCGTCCCAGGGTGGCCAAAGTGTTCAGGTCGTGCCACTCCCAGCGCAAGAAATGGTGCGGCTCGGGCAGACCCAGTTCACCGTCCCAACTGGTGAGGCGAACGACAGCGGTGACACGGTGCACGTCCAGCCGGTCATCGTGCATCACGGTAACGACATGAGCATCTTCAACGCGCGCCGTCAGCCCGCTCTCCTCGGCCAACTCCCGCACGGCGGCAGCCGGCGCGGTTTCGCCCTTCTCGATCCGGCCGCCCGGCAGCTCCCACAGGCCCCGGGTCGAGCGGCCCAGCAGGACCCGCCCGAACGCGTCGGTGACCACCACCGCGGCACCGAAAACAGCCTGCGGATCGGGCCGCAGCTTCTCCTCTGCGCTGAACGACCCGCCCGGGCCGCGCAGGACCAGCACTGCCAGACCTTTCGCGTCGAACCGCTCGCACGTGCTGAACCCGTCGATGAGAGCGTCGAGTTCGTTCTCGTCCAGCGCGATGTGGCGACGTTCTTCAGGGGTGTTCTCCGCGACCGGCGTGATGACGACGAGCGTCCCGCCCTCGCGTAGCCGCGCGGACAGCCGACGCAGCACCCGGGCGCGATCACGGATGAAGACGATGGACAGCCGAATGACGACCAGGTCGTAGCCGTCCTCAGCAAGCCCGGCCAAGTCGTCGTGCTCCACGTCCAGGCACAGCCAGCGCACCCCCTCCACTCCGGCGTGCTCCGTACGGGCACGCTCCAGCGCCCCCTCGGCGAAGTCGACGCCGTCGACGGTGTACCCGAGCGAGGCGAGGTACGCGGCCATCTCACCGGTGCCGCAGCAGGCGTCGAGCGCACGGCCGCCCTCGGGCGCCGGTGTGTGCTCAACGAGCAGGTTCCTCTCCTCGTCCCCGAGCCGCCGGAAGTCGCGCCCGTCGTTGTAGTGCTCGGACCAGTCGGTCCGGGTGTATCCCACAGATCGCTCCTTGCTTGTGAATGAAGGCGGCGTCATGGCAGTGCGACGGGTCCGTAGAGGGCGGCCGGCCCAGGCGTCGGACAGGCGGACCAGATCCCGTACGGCGGGCCCGGGCTCGCTGCGCTCGAGGTCGATCAGCCGCAAGAAGTCGGCGGAATCGTCCACCCGCGGTCGCCGCAGACCTGACAGGCCACCGCCGCGGTCACCCCCGCGCCCGTGCCGACGTCCAGCACCCGGTGACCAGGGCGTAGATCCAACTCCTCCAACAGCTCGGCGGTCAGGCCCATCACGGTGGACATCGACGTGATGGACGCCCCCGACCGGGATCCGCGCGCCCGGCCCAGGAGCGGTTCCCCGTCGTGCTGGACGAGCACACTGGCCGCCATACAGCAGCCCGAGCAGCTCGGGGCGGTCCTGCACCGCCGCCCAGTCCAGCAGGTCCCACCGCGGCGGCGTCTCGCCCGAGGCGCTGCGCCGTACATAAGCCTGCGACATCAGTACCTCACGAGGCAGCACCAGCAGGGCGTCACGGACCGGGCCCGGCCCCAGAGCCCCTTCCTCCTCCAGCTGGGCGACCGTCACCGCCCGTGCGGCAGCCGGATCTGCGGCCGCGCCCGGCGGCGCGACGTCGGCTGCCGACTGCGCCGGCGTCCGGCCGCTCGTGGCGAGGTACGCGTCCCAAGCGCTCATCGCTCGCCGCCGGGTAGCTGGGGTG
>NZ_LIQT01000153.1 GCF_001418415.1 Streptomyces hirsutus | reverse complement strand
CCCGCCCACCTCGCAGGTGTCCACCCCGCAGGTGTCCACGCCACCGCCCGCCTGCGGGCCACCCACAACGGCCGCGCCACCACGGTCCCTCTCCTGCACAACGACGGGCCCTTCCACCTGCGCCGGCTCCGGCCCCGTGGGGAGTGGGCACGGGTCTGCGTGCTGGGCGCGATGAGCGCACCCCTCGGCGGGGACAGACTCGCGCTCGACGTCACCGCCGAGGCGCGCACCCGGCTGGAGGTGACCACGGCCGCCGCCACCATCGCCCTGCGCGGCCCCACCGCCGACCCCGCCACCTACGACGTACGGCTCACCGTCGGCGAGGACGCCTCCCTGCGCTGGCTGCCCCAGCCGCTGATCAGCACCCGGGGCAGCACCGTGCACCAGACGTACCGGGTGGAACTCGCCGGCGGCTCCCGGCTGCTCCTGCGTGAAGAGCAGCTCCTCGGACGCACCGCCGAGCCGCCGGGCCACCTGTCCACGCGGCTGACCGTGCGGCGCGACGGCCGGCCGATCCTCGACCAGCACACCGTCTACGGCGCCCCGACGCCGGCCTGGGACGGGCCCGCCGTCCTGGGCGGCCACCGCGCGACCGGCCAGCTCCTCCTCGTCGACCCCGGGCTGGACGTGCCCCCGGCAGCCGTCCTCCTCGGCGGCCCGGTGGAGGGACACTGCGTTCTGGCACCGCTCGCCGACGGCCCGGCACTGCTCGCCACCGCTGTCGCACCGACCCCCGCCCAGCTGCGCCGCCTGCTCGACACGGCTCTCGCCCGGGTGTCCGGCGCGGAGACATAGCCTGGGGCACGGCTCGGCGTACTGCTGTGAGGGGTGCGGTGCTCCGGGGCGATGACGACGCTTCGCATACGACACGTTCGACCAGGAGAAGCCTCCCGAAGAAGACCGAACGGGCGTTGCGGCGGGACACGAAGACCTCCGTGCGGTGAGTTCCCGGACAGCTCCCGCCGCACCGGGGGCTTCGCCGTGTTCAGGACCCGGCCGCCATCGCCGACGCTCGTGATCACCACACCGGGGGCACGGCCGCCGCGGCCACCGGCTGCTGCTGATGGTCACCGAGGCGTACTGCCACGGCAAGGCTCTCGGGGCCTGGGGCGGAGGGACCGGTGTTCTGGAGGCGGCCGGCCTGTCTGCGGCCTCCGTGGGCGTGGTGGTCGGCGAGCGCGCGGCCGCGGTGCTGCGGGACATGACGGATCTCCTCTCGGGCCACCGCGCCTGGGACCGTTTCACCCCCGCCGTCTGACGAGTACGCCCGGCCGGGGAGCGAGCAGGTGAGCCCGTCCGGAAACACGGCGGAAGGGGCGGCAGGAGAGTTCCGGAGTTCCGGGGACAGCGGCAGGAGAGTTCCGGAGTTCCGGGACACTCGTGCCGCCCCGACCGCGCACCGGTCGGCAGGGCCCCACCCCGCGTCCCTCGTGCCGCTTGCGTCCCCTGTGCGGCGTTGTCCACCAGTTCCTCAGCATGCGACAGCATGCACAGGGCAGGAGAGCGATCGGGGACCACTGCTCGAGTGGCAGCGTGCCGTGGGCACACCGAACCTGAATGAGGTGGGCACGCGCCTGGTGAGACGGACGAAGACCGGTCCCTGTTCGTATCCCCATGGAGGCTTCAGATGGCGACTGCTGCCGTACGGCCCGCCGATTTCGGGAGCCTGTGGACCCTGCCCGGGGTCTACGCCCCCCAGGCCGACACCTACCTGCTCGCACAGGCGCTCCACACCGAAGGCGTCACGGCGGACACGGACGTTCTCGACGTCTGCACCGGAAGCGGCGCGCTCGCTCTGTTCGCCGCGCGGACGGGGGCCCGGGTGACGGCGACCGACATCTCCTGGCGGGCGGTGCTGACCGCCCGGATGAACGCCGTCCGTGCCGGACACCGCGTCCGGGTCCGGCGCGGCGACCTCACCGGACCGGTGGCACGGCAGCGCTTCGACGTGGTGGTGAGCAACCCGCCGTACGTGCCCACGCCCCACGCGCACCGCCCCCGCCGCCACAGACCCGCGGTCGCCTGGGACGCAGGGCGCCGCGGACGGCAGACCGTCGACCGGATCTGCGCGCACGCCCGGGACGCGCTGCGACCGCACGGCGTCCTGCTCATGGTGCACTCCGGGCTCTGCGATGTGGAGGAAACGCTGCGACAGCTGACCGACAGCGGTCTGCGCTGCTCGGTGACGGACCGCTCCTACGTGCCCTTCGGTCCCGTGATCACCGAGCGGCTGCCGTGGCTGCGGGCCCAGGGCCTGATCGGCCCCGGCGAGGACAAAGAGGAACTGGTGGTCATCCGTGCCGAACGAAGCTGACCGGCCCAGGCGTGTGACCGTCGACGGCAACGGACCGATGCTGATCGAAGGACCGGTGGAGATCGTCCGGGAGGACGGCACGATCGCCACCTCCGACCGGTTCGTCGTCGCCGTCTGCACCTGCCGCCGCAGCCGCATCCTCCCGTGGTGCGACACCAGCCACCGCCGCCGCAGGAAACCCCCCGGCGCCGCGCCCCGCGAGGACGGCGACCAGCCGCACAGCCACGACCCGAAGGACACCGATGACGGCGACCACCACTGACCACAGCCCTGCCGCCGCCTCCGTGCCCGCGCCCAGGGGACCGCTCTCGGCCGGACTGTTCGCCGCCCTCGCCTCACCGGGCCAAGCCCCTCCCGAGGCGGGCGAGGCCGCGGCCGCCGACCCGTACGGGGAGGACCTGCACCTGGCCCTCCACGTGCTCTACGAGTTGCATTACCGCGGTTTCGCCGACATCGCGGAGGACCGTGAGTGGGACCCCGCGCTCATGCCCCTGCGCCGGGCCCTCGAAGAGCGCTTCCTCGGCGCCCTGCGTGCCGACGTGCCGGCCGGCCGCACCACGGACGAGGCGTTCGGCGAGCTGCTGGTGGAGTCCACCGACCACAGCGACAGCGTCGCCCACCACCTCGAGCACCACGGGGAGCTGTGGCAGATCCGGGAGTACGCCGCGCTGCGCTCGCTCTATCACCTCAAGGAGGCGGACCCCCACGCGTGGGTCATCCCCCGGCTGCGCGGACGGGCCAAGGCCGGCATGGTCGCCATCGAGTACGACGAGTTCGGTGCGGGCCGGGCCGAGAACATCCACGCCCAGCTCTTCGCCGAGCTGATGGCGGACCTGGGACTGGACACGCGCTACGGCCACTACGTGGAGGCGGCGCCCGCCTGCGCCCTCGCCGTCGTGAACGTGATGACGCTGTTCGGCCTGCACCGCGCGCTGCGCGGAGCACTGGTCGGCCACTTCGCCTGTGTCGAGGTCACCTCGTCGCCGGGCTCCCGCCGGCTCGCCGCGGCGATGCGGCGCACCGGCGCCGGCCCCGCGGCCGAGCGTTTCTACGCGGAGCACGTGGAAGCGGACGCCGTGCACGAACAGGTCGTACGCCGGGAAGTGATCGGGGGCCTGCTCGCCGACGAGCCGCACCTGGAGCCGGACGTGGCCTTCGGAGCGGATGCCACCGTCCACCTGGAGAACCGGCTGGCGTCCCATCTCCTGAAGGCATGGCGGAACGGACGGTCGGCGCTGCGTCAGCGTCGGGGATGACAGCCGGCAGCGTGTGAGGGACAGCGGCCGGGGAGTGGTGGAGCGCCCCGGCCGCCCGGCCGTCGGCGGGCGCTCAGGTCGTCCGCGGGGGCAACGGTCGCACCGCCGGGCCGTGGAGCACCTCGCCGTCGACGCCGAACCGTGAACCGTGGCAGGGGCACTCCCACGCGGTCTCCGCCTCGTTGAAGGCGACCAGGCACCCGAGATGCGTGCACCGCGCCGACACGGCGTGCACGGCTCCGCCCTCGTCGCGGTAGACGGCGCAGCGCCGCCCCTCGACGCGCACGACCGCGTCCGATCCGGGGGCGATCTCGGCGATGGAGTCCACGTGGCCGCTCTTCAGCCGGTCGCCCACGAAGTGCCGGGCGACCTCCGCCTGCTGCTTCAGCAGCGACGCGCCCTCCCGGACGGTGCTGCGCAGCCGACGAGGGTCGTAGAGTCCCGCCCACTCGGGTTCCGCGCCGGTGATCAGCGATGCCGGCAGTTGTCCGGCCATGGCGCCACCGCTCATGCCCCAGCCGCCGAACCCAGCCACCGAACCCGGTCGCCACGTACACATGGTGCGCGCCGGGAGGGAAGGGGCCCGCCAGCGGCACAGTGTCGCTGGCGTCGTTGCTGTTCCGGACCTGTGTGTGGGGTACGGACCTGCGGCGGAGTACGGACGGACGAGACCGGTCAGGCCTCGACGCCGTCCACGGCTTCGCCCGCCGGACCGCTCGCGCCGGGGACGCCGGCCGCGGGACCGACGGACCGGCCTGCCCAGGTATGGACCCGCCAGCCTTCGTCGGGGGCGCCGGAGAGGATGACGACACCGGTGTGCCGGAGCGCGTGCCGGGCCGCGAAGCCGACGTCGACGTTCTCGGCCCGCGCCGCCGCCCACATACGGATGGCGGCGCCGTGGCTGACCATGGCCACGGTCCGCGCCCCCGTGCCCGCGGCCTCCTCGACCACCGCGTCGAAGCGCCGCAGCGCCTCCACGCCGTTCTCCCCGCCCGGCATGCGCAGCCCGGTGTCTCCCGCCGACCAGGCGAAGGCGGTGGTCAGGTACGTCTCGACGGCTTGGTCGTCGCCCCGCATCTCCAGGTCGCCGGCCGACAGTTCCCGGATGCCGTCCCGCACCCGGACCTCCAGCCCCGTCCGGGCCGCCAGCGGCTCGGCGGTGAGCTGGGTGCGCAGCAGCGTGGACGCGTAGAGCGCGCCGATCTTCTCCTCCGCGAGTGCGGTGGGGAGGGCTTCCGCCTGCTCTTGGCCCAGGGGAGTCAGTGCCGGCCCCGGTGCGGCCGTGTCCAGCAGGTGCTTGAGGTTGGACGGGGTCTGACCGTGGCGGATGAGCAGCAAGCGCATGTGGACGGGCCTGTCTCCAGGAAGGTCGGTGGCGGGCTTCCACTGTGCCACCTCGAGACCACGACCCGGGCGGCGGGACCGCATGGGACCGCAGGGGGGGGCGGACGGAGAGCACCCCCCTGCGGGCGGACGCTCCGGAAGCGTCCGCCCGGGTGGTGCTCGCGGAGATCGTGGAGTTGACGCGTCGGACGCAGGAGGACGTGCGGCGCATCAGCAGTCCCGGGGCGACGTTCTCACTCGCCGACGAGTTCGGGTACGTCCAGCGGCTCCTCACCGCCTCCGGGATAGCGGTGCGCACCTCGCTGCCCCCGCATTTCCGGTGGGAGGGCGCGGTGGCGGACTGTCTGCGGTCGGTGCTGCACGAGGCGGTGGGCAAGGTGCTGGAGCACAGCCGGGCCGGGTTCTGCGAGATCGAACTCCGTACCGGCGTCGACCACATACGGCTGACCGTGCGCAACGACGGCGTCGCCGCCGGATCGGTGTCACCCCGCCCTCCGGCGACCGGAGGGCGGGGGACGGGCCTGGCAGGGCTCAAGGGTCAGGTCGTCGCACTGGGCGGAACCCTGTGTGCCGGGCCGGAGGAGCGGGAGTTCTCGGTGGCGGCGGTGCTGCCACTGGGCTGACGCCGACCTGCGGCCGGGGGCGCGATTCCCGAAGGTTTGTGGCGCTACGGGTGCAGCACCACCTTTGTGTAGCCCTCGATCCGCTTGTCGAACTTGTCGTAGGCCGACGCCGCCTGGTCCAGGGGAAGTTCGTGGGAGACGACGAAGCTGGGCTTCGCCCTGCCCTCGATGATCATGTCGCGCAGGTACCGGTTGTAGCGCTTCACGTTGCACTGTCCCGTACCCATCCGCAGGCCCTTCTCGAAGAGCTTGCCGATCGCGACGAGGAGCATGCCGTGCTTGGCCTGCTCGTCCGGGCCTCCCGGGTCGGACGGGACGTAGAGGCCGGGCACGCCGAGCGCTCCGGTGGCCCGGACCGTAGCGACGAGCGAGTTCAGGACAGTCGCCGGTTCTTCGTGGTCCGTGCCGTGCGCCGTCGCCTGGTAGCCGACGGCGTCGACGCCCTTGTCCGTGCCGACGCCCTCGGTCTGCTCCTTGATCTGCTCGGCCGGGTCGCCCTCGGCGAAGTTGATCGGAACCGCGCCGATCTCCTCGGCCTTCTGCAGCCGCTCGGGGACCCGGTCCACGGAGAAGACCTTCTTCGCGCCGCGCAGCAGCGCCGAGTAGGCGGCCATGAGCCCGACCGGCCCTGCGCCGTACACCGCAACGCTCTCGCCGGGACGCACCTGGGCGAGTTCACAGCCGTGGTAACCGGTGGGGAAGATGTCGGCGAGCAGGATGAAGTCGGTCTCGTGCTCCTGTCCCGGCGGCAGCTTCAGGCAGTTGAAGTCGGCGTAGGGAACGCGCAGGTACTCGGCCTGGCCGCCCTTCCAGGGCCCCATGGCGACGTAGCCGTACGCGCCGCCCGGGAAACCGGGGTTGACGGTCAGGCAGTAGCCGGTGAATCCCTCGACGCAGTTGTCGCAGAAGCCGCAGGCGACGTTGAAGGGCATGACCACGCGGTCGCCCTCCTTGAGCGAGGTGACGCCCTGGCCGACTTCCTCGATGATTCCCATGTTCTCGTGACCGAAGACGATGCCGGGCTCGGCGGCGGTGCGGCCCTCGTACATGTGCAGGTCGGAGCCGCATATCGCGGTGGAGCTGACCCGTACGATCACGTCGTTCGGATGCTGGATGCTGGGCTTGTCGACCTCTTCGACCGCGACGGTGAACGGTTCTTTGTACACGACGGCCTTCATGGATGCGACCTCCTGCTCGATGGCACACGTATCCGCTCGTCACGCCCCGGCCCGCTCCCCGCGTGACTCATCTCTCATGATTCTCCGGTCTGCCGGATCGGGCAAACCGGTACTCTCTGGGCATATAAGTTTTCGGCGCCGCACCAGGAAGGGAGTGACGGACTATGGCAGCCCAGAGGCTGGGAACCCTGCTCGTCCCCGTGCCAGGATTGTCAGGCACCACCTACCCGCCAGGAACAACCGTCACGGTCCGCGGGCGCGGTGCGACGGTCGACGCCTTCGTCAACGGCGACTGGCTTCCTCTGTCGTGGTGGGAATTCTCCGACGGTCTCCGCGAGGACATCGCCGACCGCTGACCGTCGCGTCGGCAGCCGGTCGTCAGGTGACCTTGACCCAGTCCAGGGTGCGTTCCACGGCCCGCTTCCAGTCCTGGTAGCCGCTCTGGCGCTGCTCCTCGCTCCATGCCGGGCTCCAGCGCTTCGACTCCTGCCAGTGCGAGCGCAGTTCGTCGGTGTCGCGCCAGAAGCCGGTGGCGAGGCCGGCGGCGTAGGCGGCGCCCAGCGCGGTGGTCTCGGCGACCACCGGACGGCTGACCGGCACACCCAGTACGTCGGCCTGGATCTGCATGCACAGGTCGTTCGCGGTCACGCCGCCGTCGACCTTGAGTACGTCCAGGTGGACGCCCGAGTCCTGTTCCATGGCATCGACCACGTCGCGGCTCTGGTAGCAGATGGCTTCCAGCGTGGCCCGTGCGATGTGGGCGCCGGTGTTGTAGCGGGCCAGGCCGACCATGGCGCCGCGGGCGTCGGAGCGCCAGTACGGGGCGAACAGGCCGGAGAAGGCCGGTACGAAGTACATCCCCCCGTTGTCGTCCACCGAACGCGCCAGCTCCTCGCTCTCCGGGGCACTCTTGATGATCTTCAGCTGGTCGCGCAGCCACTGCACGGCCGCGCCGGTGACGGCGATGGATCCCTCCAGCGCGTAGACCGCGGGGCTGCCGTCGAACTGGTACGCCACCGTCGTCAGCAGCCCGTGCTGCGAACGCACCAGCTCCGTACCGGTATTGAGCACCAGGAAGTTGCCGGTGCCGTAGGTGTTCTTGGCTTCGCCGGGGGAGAAGCAGACCTGGCCGACGGTCGCCGCCTGCTGGTCGCCGAGCACGCCGGTGATCGGCACGGCGGCACCCAGCGGCCGGGAGGTCCGGGCCTGGCCGTACGCCTCGGGATGGGACGAAGGGCAGATGGCCGGCAGCATCGCGCGCGGGATGCCGAAAATGCCCAGCAGCTCGTCGTCCCAGTCCAGGGTCTCCAGGTTCATCAGCATGGTGCGGCTGGCGTTGGTCACGTCGGTGGCGTGCACACCGCCGTTGGGTCCGCCGGTGAGGTTCCACAGCACCCAGGCGTCCGTGTTGCCGAACAGGGCGTGGCCCGCCTCGGCGGCCTCGCGCAGTCCGTCCACGTTCTCCAACAGCCACTTGATCTTGCCGCCGGAGAAGTAGGTGGCCGGCGGCAGGCCGGCCTTGTGGCGGATGACCTCGCCGTGGCCGTCGCGTTCGAGGGCGGCGGCGATGCTGTCGGTGCGCGTGTCCTGCCAGACGATGGCGTTGTAGTACGGGCGGCCGTTGCGCGGGTCCCAGACCACGGTCGTCTCGCGCTGGTTGGTGATGCCGATGGCCTTCAGATCGGTGGCCGACAGGTTTCCGGCACGGAGGGCGTTCTGGATCACCGTGTTGGTGCGCTCCCAGATCTCCACCGGGTCGTGCTCGACCCACCCCGACCGCGGCAGGATCTGGCGGTGCTCGAGCTGGTGCTTCGCCACCTCGTTCCCGTCGTGGTCGAAGATCATGAAGCGTGAACTGGTGGTGCCCTGGTCCACCGCGCCGACGAATTCGGGCATCGTGGCCACCTCTTCTCGTGGTCGTGCGGTACGACGGGCGGCGCCCGCCCACTGCTGTTACTAGGTCTCCTCGGTGGCCGGGCCTTCCTCGGACGCCCCCATCCGGGCCTTGATCACCGGACTGATGAGCAGGTCGTACACGGCGGTCCCCAGGAGTCCGCCGACGAGGGGGCCGACGATGGGGATCCACCAGTAGCCGCTGAACCATTCGAATGACCCGGGTAGGGCGATGGCACCCCAGCCTTCGAAGAAGGTGAAAAGTCGTGGACCGAAGTCGCGTGCGGGATTGATCGCGTATCCGGCGTTGGTGCCGAACGCCAGACCGATCGCGACGACCACCAGACCGATGAGAAACGGGTGGAGATTCGACATCGGAGCGGTATTGCGGGTGTCGATGAGCGCGCAGATCAGCAGCAGCAGAATC
The DNA here is from genome assembly GCF_001418415.1 of Streptomyces hirsutus. Classification (GTDB taxonomy): domain Bacteria; phylum Actinomycetota; class Actinomycetes; order Streptomycetales; family Streptomycetaceae; genus Streptomyces; species Streptomyces hirsutus. The sequence continues at coordinate 4,574 of NZ_LIQT01000153.1, read as the reverse complement.
CCGGTGCCCACGATTTGGTCGAGCAAGGGGCCCCACCAGGAATCTCCGAAGTATTCGGCGGGGAATGTGGCGAAGATCGAGTAGGTCGCCAGTGATTCGTCCCGAGGAATCCCCGCCTTGACATTGGCCGCGTCGATCGCCCACCGGTAGCACGCGTAGACGAGCGCGGCGGCGACGAAGGCGCCCGCGACCTGCGCCAGCCAGTAGGGCAGGACCTTCCGCCAGGGGAAGCCCCTCCATGCGGCGAAGCTCAGAGTCACCGCGGGATTGAGGTGGGCGCCGCTGATACCGCCGGCCACATACACGCCGAACACCACGGCGAGACCCCAGCCCCACGAAATGATGAGCCAGTTGGCGGGACCGAAGTCCACTGTTTGCCGACCTGATCCGGGCAGGCCGACGACGGCAACGGCCACCGACCCGATACCAAATAGAAGCAGGACGAACGTCCCCAGGAACTCTGCGATCATCTCACCGGCGAGACCTTTTCGGTAACCACGTCGATGGGCTATGCGTTCAGCCATCGGTTCTCCTCGGCTGGAATGGCGCAGGCTTGTCCTCCCCATTACCGGAAACCTATGTCAGTCGGGTGGATTCTGCTTGCGCGGCGCCGAATTTCCCTCCCATGGAGTAATGGCGCCTTTCCGTTCCCGGCCCGAGGTGATCCGGCCCGAGGCGATCCGGCCCGGGTGGCGAGCGGAACCGGGGGGAGGCGTTCAGCCGGGTGGCGCCGCCCTCACGGGGTACCGGCTCAGCCGACGATCGGTGAGACGGCGACGCATCCGGCCATGGAGACCGCGCCCGCGCCGGACTCCCCGGCCGGCGTCCTGCCCCTTCCGCGGCCCTCCTGCTGCCAGAGTTGAGCGCGGTCGGCCGCCGGGTCGCGCGTCGGCCGGGTCCGAGGAACCGGTGGAAGGCGGAGGAACGACTGGTGGCGGCGAAAGAGCATCGCGTGGGCGTTCTGGTGTTCGACGACATGAAGATGCTCGACCTGTCCGGGCCGGCGGAAGTCTTCAGCGAGGCCAACCGGTACGGGGCGAACTACCGGCTGAGCGTGGTCTCGGTCGACGGGAACCCGGTGCGCACGTCCATCGGCCTGCGGGTGCCGGTGGACTCGGACACGGCGTCGGCACCCGCCTTCGACACCCTGCTGGTCGCAGGTGGTGACCTGCTGCCGGTCCGCCCCGTCGAGCCGGACCTCCGCGCGGCCGCCCTCCGGCTCGCGGGCGGCGCCGGACGGGTCGCCTCGATCTGCACCGGCGCGTTCATCCTGGCCGGGGCGGGACTGCTGGACGGCAGACGCGCGACCACGCACTGGCAGCACACCGCGTTGCTGGCCCGCAGCTATCCGTCGACGCGGGTGGAACCGGACGCCCTCTACGTGAAGGACGGTTCGATCTACACCTCGGCCGGGGTCACCGCGGGGATCGACCTGGCGCTGGCTCTGCTGGAGGAGGACCACGGCCCCGGCCTGGCCCGCGACGTCGCCCGCTCACTGGTGGTCTTCATGCAGCGGCCGGGCGGACAGTCGCAGTTCTCCGCCTCGCTCCAGGGCCCCGCGCCCCGGACCCCGGTCCTGCGGCTGATCCAGGACCTCGTGCAGGCCGACCCGGCCGCCGACCACACCCCGGAGACGCTCGCGGAACGGGCCCGGGTCAGCCCCCGGCACCTGACCCGCATGTTCCGCACCGAACTGAGGACCACGCCGATGAAATACGTGGAACTGATCCGCTTCGACATGGCCAAGGCCCTCCTCGACTCCGGACACGGCGCCACCGAAGCCGCCTTGCTGTCGGGTTTCCCCAGCTACGAGAGCCTGCGGCGCGCCTTCGCCCGCCACCTCGGTGTGTCACCGACCCGCTACCGGGACCGCTTCACCACCACCAGCCCCGCACCTCGCCGCCGCCGCGCCGTCCCGCCTGCCGATCCGGACGGCCGCGAGGGGGCGTGACCGTTTCCGAGGTGTTGTCGGCCGTCCGGTAGCGGACACGGCGGGCGGTTCCGGCGGAGAGTGGAAGGACAGCAGACCACCGACGTCACCGTTTCCCAGGGAGGCCACCGTGACCGAGAAGATCGCCGGCATCGAGATCCCCGACAGCAAGCTCGCCCAGGACGCCACCGAACTGATCCGCGACACCACCCCGCCGCTGATCTTCCACCACTCCCGGCGGGTCTACCTCTTCGGCAGCCTCCAGGCCCGGGCCCTGGGCATCCGGCCCGACCCGGAGCTGCTGTACGTGGCGGCACTCTTCCACGACACGGGTCTGGTGCCGCCGTACCGCAGCGACGACCAGCGGTTCGAGATGGACGGCGCGGACCAGGCACGTGCCTTCCTGCTCAGCCATGACATCCCGGCCGGCGACGCGGACACGGTGTGGACGGCCGTCGCCCTGCACACCACGCCGGAGGTGCCGTACAAGATGGCTCCCGAGATCGCGGCCACCACCGCGGGCGTCGAGACCGACGTCCTCGGGCTGCGCCTGGCGAACATCAGCCGGACCGAGATCGACGAGGTCACCGCCGCGCATCCCCGCCCCGACTTCAAGCAGCAGATCCTGCAGGCGTTCACGGACGGCTTCAAGCACCGCCCCGACACCACCTTCGGCACGGTCAACGCGGACGTGCTGGAACACTTCGTCCCCGGCTTCCGCCGCACCGACTTCGTCGAGGTCATCCAGAACTCCGCCTGGCCGGAGTGACCGCACCTCTCGGAGCCGCCCACCGAGCCGGCCGGACGCCTTACTCCGTCACCGGTCGCCCCGCTGCCCGCGGGGCGACCGGGATCGCGTCGTGAGCGGAGCGGCAGCCTGGGCGGCAGGCGGGGCGGTCGGGCCCTCTTCCGGGCCGACGGGAGCGCGGGCAGGGATGGTGCGTGCCCTCGCCAGTTCTTCCACCCCTGGCGCCCCGACGCTCCCGACGCCCCGGTACCCCCGGATGCTCCTGAGCGGGCCTTGCTGATGAACCGGTAAAGCCGAGAATGTCTCCGTGCTGCCCGTGGTCATCCGGTCGATGTCACGGCAGCGCTCTGCGGAACGTCCTCCGCCTGCGCTTTTCCTGAAACGGCTCCGGTGCTTCGAGTACGGGGCCGGGGTGTACTAGACCGGTTCAGATACCTGCCGTTAGTTTGAGCGGAGCCGTACACGAGAGGGCCGGACCGTCCTGCTGAAGGAGCCGTTCATGAAGGAAGCCGTCCAGCTCACCGAGGGATGGAACCTCGTCCACGACGGGAGCCCTCTACCCGCTCAGGTCCCCGGCTGTGTGCACGTCGACCTGCTCGCGGCCGGCCTGATCCCGGACCCCTGCGTCGGGCTGAACGAGTCCGAGGTGGCCTGGGTGGGCCGCCGGGCCTGGACCTACACCCGGGAACTGGCGCCCGGCGAGACGGCCGCGGACCGCCACGAGCGGACCGACCTGGTCTTCGACGGCCTCGACACCGCCGCCGTGATCACCCTCGACGGGTACGAGCTCGGCCGGACCCGGAACATGCACCGGCGCCACCGCTTCGACGTCACGGGCCGCCACGGCCCGCTGCACGTCGCGTTCACCTCCGCCTACGAGGAGGCCGCGGCGGTGCGCGCGCTGACCGGGGAACGGCCCAACGCCTACCCCGAGCCGTTCCAGTACATCCGCAGGATGGCGTGCGGCTTCGGCTGGGACTGGGGGCCGACGCTGGTCACCGCCGGGATCTGGCGCCCGGTCCGGCTGGAGCACTGGTCGACGGCGCGTCTGGCGACCGTCCGCCCCCTGGTGACGGTCCGCGACGGCCTGGGCAGGGTGGAGGTGCGCGTCGACGTCGAGCGCACCGGGCGGGGCGCGGACCACCGCCTGGAGGTACGCGCCGCGGTGGGCGGCGCGCAGGCCCGTGCCGCGGTGGACGGGACCGGGGCGGTGCTGACCCTCGACGTACCCGACCCGCGGCTGTGGTGGCCGCGAGGATACGGCGAACAGCCGCTGTACGACCTGGAGGTGACCCTCGTCGACCAGGGAGCGGCAACCGCCGAAACCCCCGCGGAGGACCGGCCGCTCGACTCCTGGACGCGCCGGATCGGGTTCCGCGACGTGACCCTCGACCGCTCACCGGACGAACACGGCACCGCGTTCACCTTCGTCGTCAACGGCTTACCGGTCTTCGCCCGCGGCGTGAACTGGATTCCTGACGACGTCTTCCCCGCCCGCGTCACCCCCGAGCGCTACCGCACGCGGCTGCGCCAGGCCGCCGACGCCGGCGTGGACCTGGTGCGGATCTGGGGCGGAGGCATCTACGAGGACGACGCCTTCTACGACCTCTGCGACGAGCTGGGCCTCATGGTCTGGCAGGACTTCCTCTTCGCCTGTGCCGCCTACCCGGAGGAACAGCCCCTGCGCGGCGAGGTGGAGGCCGAGGCGCGGGACAACGTGGTCCGGCTCATGCCGCACCCGAGCCTCGTCCTGTGGAACGGCAACAACGAGAACCTGTGGGGGTTCCGCGACTGGGACTGGGAGCCCGGACTGCGGGGCGACTCCTGGGGCGGCGGGTACTACCTGGACCTGCTGCCCCGCGTCGTCGCCGAACTCGACCCCACCCGCCCCTACAC
>NZ_LIQT01000152.1 GCF_001418415.1 Streptomyces hirsutus | reverse complement strand
GGCCGCCGCCCGGTCGGCCCGGCGGGACAGGGCGACCACTCCGGCGAGGCGTTCGATCGCCTCCGGTACGTCCCAGTCCTCGCGGCGCAGGGTGGCGAGGGTGGTGGCGGGGACGACCACGAGGTCGGGGGCGCCGGTCTCCACGGCCCGGACGAGCAGCGCCCACGCGGCGTCCCAGCGGGGCTTCTCCGGGCGTGCGCGTACCGCGGCCACCACCCCGTCGAGCACGGCCTGGCGCAGGTCTCCCCGTTCGGGCAGTTCGGCGCCCGTCGGGTCGGCGAGCAGCGTCTCGGGGTCGGGGAGGTCCATCCGGTCCAGGCTCGCCAGCAGCTCCAGGCCGGGGCCGTCGCCGACGGCGCCCCTGACCAGCAGGGAGAGTACGTCGCGGGCGGAGCCGGCCGCGGTGGCGAAGGCGATCAGGCGCAGGGTCATGTCCCAGCTGCGCGGTGAGGGCCAGGGCCCGCCCCGGCGTGTCTCGTTGTCGGGCAGCCGGTGCACCAGCGGAGGGCGGGCGGTGAGGAACCCGCACACCGCGCGGCGGGCGAAGTCCACGGCCTCGGGCAGCTTCTCCGGGTCGAGACGTGGCAGGGTCGCCCGGGGCCAGGTCCCGCCGAGGCCGCGGACGACGACCCCGTGGTCGTGGGTCCACTGAAGGTGCACGAACCGGTTGGCCAGGGGCGGGCTGAGTTCCCAGCCGTCCGCTGCCGAGGCGCGGGGGTTGGCGGCGGCCACGATCCGTACGCCGGAAGGAAGTTGAAGGGTTCCGATGCGCCGTTCCAGCACCAGGCGCAGCAGGGCGGCCTGCACGGCCGGAGGAGCGGTGGACAGCTCGTCCAGGAACAGCAGTCCGCGGCCCGCCCGCACCAGGCGCACGGCCCAGTCCGGCGGAGCCATCGGCACTCCCTGTTCGGCCGGGTCGTCCCCGACGACGGGCAACCCCGAGAAGTCGGACGGTTCGTGCACGCTGGCGATCACGGTGGTCAGCGGCAGGTCCAGTGCGGTGGCGAGCTGGGTGAGGGCCGCGGTCTTGCCGATCCCCGGCTCGCCCCACAGCAGGACGGGCAGGTCGGCGGCCACGGCCAGCGTGAGGGCCTCCAGTTGGGTGTCGGGGCGGGGCTCGGTGGTGGTGTCGCTCAGGAGGGCGAGCAGATCACCGGCGACGTCGAGCCGGGAGGCGTGGGGCGGGTCGAAAGATGTCGTGGTGGCGTCGGAAACGGGAGGGGGAACGGGACGGAAGACAGAAGGGCTGTATGTGGGCATATGTCATCACCTGTGGGTGTGAGGAGCGAGCAGGGGCGGGGGTGTGCGGGCGAGGTGGCAGGGCGCCGTGAGAAGCGGCCCCGGTGGTGTCACCGGTGCGTCACATGGCGAGGCGGGGACGGGGGCGGTGGTCGTGAGGGCGACGGCTGCCGGGCGGGAGCCGGCCCGGCGCGGGCTCGCCGAGCCCCGCCCGGTACAGGCCGTAGGCGATCCGCCGCTCGGCGGCCGCCTCGAGTTCGTCCCGCAACGGGCCGTCACGCAGGCGCGCGCCGGGACCCAGCAGTCCCTCGACCACGGCCAGCGCGCCGGTGATGTCGCCGTGGTCCAGGCGTTCGCGTACGCCGGTGAGGCAGTCCGGGCGCCGGTGTGCCCGGTCGATGGCCTGGAGGCAGGGCAGCGGCGTGCCGGTCAGCGCGGCCAGCAGTTCCTCCCGCCCGATCTCGGCCGGGTCGTGGTCCAGCGCGGCCAGCACCCCGTCGACCGGTCCGATGCGGTGCCGCTCTCCCCGGCATTCCACGAGACGCGGCTCGTCCGCCGGGTCCGGTGCGCGCCGGGAACCGGCCGGCCCCGGTCCGGGCATCGGCTCCGGTACGGAACCCGGGGCGAGCGCCGAGGCGACCAGCGGGTGCAGCTGACCGGGGTCGAGCGCACCGGTGCGGAGCAACTCCAGGTCGGGGAGCACGTGGGTGGCCGCGTAGGGCAGGAGGGGCAGGGTGGAGGCGCTGCCGTCGGCGGGCGCGGAGGAGATCCGGAGGGCGGGCGGCCCCGGGGCGTCGTCCCCGCCGCCGGCCAGGTGCAGGAGCAGTCGGTGCCCGCTGCCGATCCGCGCGACGACCGTGCCGGTCGTGCGCCCCGCGTCGCGCAGGACGAGCGCGGCCTCGTCGCGCCACCGGTCGACGGCGCAGCGATGACCGGGCGGGAGCAGTTCCGGTGCATCCGGTGGTAGCGCCCGGTCGTTGGCGCCGGCCGGCCGGTCCGCCCCGGAGCGTGACCGCAGTTCGCCGCTCCGGCGGGCGTCCCACAGGTGGCGGTGCAGATCGAGGCGGAAGCGCGGGCTCGGGCGCGGGCGCGGATGGTGACGGGCGTCGGCTCTGAGCCGGCGGCCGTCCCACAGTTCCAGGCCGAACCGCTGGCCACCGTCCGCCCAGGCGGGCGGAGTCCGGACCACGAGGTACACCGGACCGGTCCCGGTGTCGGTGGCGGTGTCGGCCCGGAGGCCGTCACCGCCACCACCGGTGCCACTGCCGTACCGGGCCAGGGCGACGGTCAGGCCGGGACGCAACAGCCCGTCGGGGGCGATCCGCGGCAACTGCCAGCGCAGCAGGTCGGGCGCCAAGTGGCGTAGGTCGGACCGGACTTCGCCCGCGAGGGCCCGGCCATGGGTGCGGGCCAGGGACCGCAGGTCCAGGTCGACGTCGATGCCCGCGGCGGCGCAGGCCCCCGCCCAGTCGCCGACGCGTCGGCGGGCGGTCGCGGTCTCGATCATGGAGGGCGGCACGGCGAACTTCCGCACGCGCAGCCAGAGAAGAAGACGGGTGTCCCCGTTCGCGGTCGGTGTGAGCATCAGCGCTCACCTTGCGCGGACGGAACCCCCGTTCTCGGAACGAAGTGAGTGATCATCACCAGGAGCATAACTCCCCCGCCCCCACGGGCCCAGCGATTATTCTCCGCCCCACCCGTCGACCCCGCGAGTCCGGACTCCGTTCTCCAGCCTTGGAGTTGGCCCATGGATGCGATCACGACGCCTGCCCGACCCGAACGTTGACAGTCTGTTGAGCCGACCATGGTGTGAAGGCGTGGACGACACGGGCATCTTTCTGTCATGAACCTGCGGCCCGGTGGTCGGGCCGCAGTCCCGTGGAGGTGTGGGATGCACCGCAAGTTCGCCACTGCCCTGGCCACGTCGGCTCTCGTCGCCGTAGGTGTCCTGGGTACCGCCACAGCCGCCGAGGCCGCTCCCGCCGACAAGGCGCAGGTCCTCTCCGGCTGGACGCAGACCAGCGCGTCGAGCTACAACCAGTGGGTCGCCGCGCGCTCCAACCAGGCCGCCTGGTCCGCCTACGGCTTCGACTGGAGCACCGACTACTGTTCCACGTCCCCCGACAACCCGTTCGGCTTCCCCTTCGCGACGTCCTGCGCGCGCCACGACTTCGGTTACCGCAACTACAAGGCGGCCGGCTCCTTCGACGCCAACAAGGCACGCCTCGACAACGCCTTCCACGAAGACCTCAAGCGTGTCTGCGCCGGCTACACCGGGGCCACGAAGACCGCCTGCAACAGCACCGCGTGGACGTACTACCAGGCGGTCAGGGCCTTCGGCTGACCGTTCCCTCCCGGACCGGCCGGATGCCGCCGAGTGCCCCGAGGGCCCGGCGGCATCCGGCTTCCTCCGTTACCGCCGGCTGCGCACGAGCACGTACAGGAAGTACGGCGTGCCGATGACGGCCGTCATGAGGCCGGCGCCCAGTTGGGCCGGTGCGATCACGGTGCGGCCCAACAGGTCGGCGGCGCACACCAGTACGGCGCCGAGCAGCACCGCGACCGGGAGGACCCGGGTGTGCCGGCGCCCGACGAGGGCCCGGGCCGCGTGCGGGGCGACCAGGCCCACGAAGCCGATGGTGCCCGCGGCGGCCACCGCGGTGGCGGTGAGCAGCACGCTGACGGCGAGGAAGCCCAGCCGGCCGCGCGCCAGGCGGAGCCCGAGCAGCCGCGGGGTGTCCTCGTCGAGGGACACCAGATCGAGTTCCCGGTGCCGTACCGCCGCCACCGCGATACCGACGACGAGGACGGCGGCCAGCGGCAGGACGTCGGGCATGGTCCGGCCGTAGGTGGAGCCCGACAGCCAGGTGAGGGCCTTCGTCGCGTTGAACGGGTCGGTGAGCACGATCAGCAGACTGATCAGGGCTGTGGTCCCGGCCGCCACGCCGACGCCGACGAGCACCAGCCGGTTCTGCTGGAAGCCTCCGCGCGCCGCGAGCCCGAAGACGACGACCGCGGTGACGGCGGCCCCCGCGAACGCCGCTCCTGCGACGCCCCACGCCCCGGCGACGGGCACGGTCGTCACGAGGATCACCGCACCGAGCGCGCCGCCGCCCGAGACGCCCAGGACCGAGGGCTCCGCGAGCGGGTTGCGGGTGACGGCCTGCACCAGCGTGCCGGCGAGCGCCAGGGCCGCCCCCGCGAGGAGCGCGGCCAGGACGCGGGGGACGCGGGTGTCGAGGACGAAGGAGACGGTCCGTCCGGCCCGCCCCTGCGCCCAGTTGAGCACGTCGCCCAGCAGGAGCATGCTGTCGCCGACGAGGGTCGCGGCGATCGTCAGGCCGATCAGGGCGACGGCCAGCACGGCGAGCGTGGCCACGAAGACGGCGCGGCTGCGGATCCGCAGCTTGTCCGGCGCGGGCGAACCCGCGGTGTCGCGGAGCCGGGCCGCCAGGACGACCAGGAACACCGCGCCGACGAGGCTGGTGACGACGCCGGTGGGCACCGCGACGGAGACGTCCGCACTCACGAACGTACGCAGCAGCACGTCCGCCCCGAGGACCAGCGCCGCGCCGACCAGTCCGGCGACGGGTACGCCCGCCCGCAGCCGGTGCATGCCGCGGAACCGGCGTGCGAGGGGCCGGACCAGGGCGGGGGCGCACAGGCCGACGAACCCGATGGGGCCGGCGAGGGTGACGGCCGCCGCGGAGAGCAGCGTCGCCAGCACCACGGCGGTGACCCTGGTCGCCCGCACCGGGACGCCCAGTCCGCGCGCCGTGTCGTCGCCGAGGGCGAGGGCGTCGACGCGGCGGGCGACGAGCAGCAGGCCGGCCAGGCCGACGACCGCGACGGGCAGCATCTGGAGCACACCGTCGAAGCCGTTCTGGGCGATGCTGCCCTGGTTCCACTGGTACAGACCCTCGGTCTGCTGCGGGAACAGCAGCAACAGGCCCTGGGTGACGGCCGTGAGGCCGAGGGCGAGGGCGGTGCCGGCGAGCACCAGTCGTACCGTTCCGGACCCGAGCCCGGACAGCCCCAGGACGACGGCCGCCGCCGCGAGTCCGCCGGCGAAGGCGACGCCGGAGGAGGCGAGCAGGGGCAGGGAGACCCCGGTGACGGCCACGAGGCCGAGGGCGAGGTAGGAGCCCGCGTTGACGGCGAGGGTGTCCGGGGAGGCCAGGACGTTGCGGCTGACGGCCTGCAGGGCGAGGCCCGCCGTGCCGAGTGCGGCGCCCACCAGCAGTCCGGCGGCCATCCGGGGCAGCCGTGAGGCGATGACGACGGACGCGTCGGCCGGGTCGGCGCGGCCGGTGAGTGCCTTGAGGACCTCGGCCGGGCCGACGGCCGCGGTGCCCTGGGTGATGTCGACGACTGCGAGGGCGGCGACCAGGAGCACGAGGGCCCCGGTCACCACGGCCGCGCCCGTCCGGGACGCGGCCGCGGCCGGCGCCGTCTCCGGACGGACGGGGCCGGGGGTGGCGGTGACGGCCATCGGGCTACTTCGTCAGCGCCTCGACGACGGCGTCGGAGTACGCCCCCATCGAGCCGGGACCGCCGAACATCCAGATGCCGTCGGACAGCCGGTGGACGTCGCCGGCCTTCACGAACGGCAGGGACTTCCACACGGAGTTCTTGGCGAGCTGGTTGCCGAAGGGGTCGCTGTTGGGGTCGTCGTCGCTGCCGATGTAGGCGAACCGGACGTCCTTGCCCAGGTCCGTCAGCCCCTCGACATCGGTGGCGGCCAGGCCGTAGGCCTCGTCGCCCTTCATCTTCCAGGCGTTCTTCAGCCCGAGCCGCTCGTTGACCTCGCCGATGAGGGAGTCGGAGGTGTAGGGGCGGACGGAGACCTGGTTGGAGGTGACGTAGCCGTCGGCGAAGGCGATCTCGGCGCCGTCCAGGCCGGCGTCGGCGAGGGCCTTCTCCCCTTCGGCGAGCTTCGCGTCGAAGTCCTTCTTCAGCGTGGCCGCCTGCTCGGTGGTGCCGGTGGCCTCGGCGATGAGGTCGACGTTCTCGAGCATCTGCTCCATCTGGCCGGAGGCGTCGGCGGACGTGACCGTGAGGACGGGGGCGACCTTGCGCAGCTGCTTGACGGCATTGGGCTGCAGGTCGCTGGTGGCGACGATGAGGTCGGGCTTCAGCGAGGCGATGGTGTCCATGCTGGGCTCGCCGCGGGTGCCGATGTCCTTGGGCTCGTTGGTGAGCGGAACGGCGGTGTTCCAGGTCTTGTAGCCCTTGACGTCGGCGACGCCGGCGGGGTCGACACCGAGCGAGATCAGGGTCTCGACGACGTTCCACTCGGTGCCGACGACCTTCTTGGCGGGGCCGTCGAGTTCGACCTCGGTGCCGGAGGCGTCGGTGAGTGTGATGGTCCCGGCGGACTCCTTCGCCTCGGTGGCGGCGGGTTCGGTGGTTCCGCAGGCGGTGAGCAGGAGGGCCGCGGCGGCCACGGGGGTGGTGAGCAGAAGGCGTCTCATGAGGAGGTGCTGAGCCTTTCGGTGCGGGTGTGGTGACGGCCGATCGCGCGGGTGCGCAGCCGGCCGGTGAGCGGGTCGGTGCCGACCTCGATCCGGATGCCGTAGACCTCGGTCAGGCGTTCCGGGGTCAGGACTTCTTCGGGCGTGCCCTCGGCGACGACGTGCCCTTCGGCGAGCAGCACGATCCGGTCGGCAACGGCCGCCGCCTGGTCGAGGTCGTGCAGGACGACGCCGACGGCGATGCCGTGGTCGTCCGCCAGATCGCGGACCAGGTCGAGGAGTTCGACCTGGTAGCGCAGGTCGAGGTAGGTGGTGGGTTCGTCGAGGAGGAGGACTCCGGTCTCCTGGGCCAGGCAGCCGGCCAGCCAGACGCGCTGGAGCTGTCCGCCGGAGAGGTGTTCGGCGCCGCGGTCGGCGAGCTCGGCGACGCCCGTCATGGTGAGGGCGCGGTCGACCGCGGCTCGCCCGCCGGGGTCGGCGCCGCCCCAGCGGCCCCGGTGGGGGTAGCGGCCGAACTCGACGACGTCGCGCACGCTCAGACCGCTGGGCGTGGGCCGTCCCTGCAGCAGCAGGGCCACACGGCGGGAGAACTCGCGAGGGCCGAGGGCCAGGCCGTCGGTGTCGGCGTCGATCGTGAGCGTGGCCCGGCGGGGCGACTGGAGCCGCGCGACGGTGCGCAACAGGGTCGACTTGCCGCTGCCGTTGGGACCGACCAGTGCCGTCACTTCGCCCGGACGCAGGGTCAACTCCGCGGCGTGGACGACGTCCACGCCGTCGTACGCCACGGTCACATCGGTAGCCGCCAGTTCATGGCCACGCGGGCCGGAGAACGCCTCTTCACCAGGTTTCACGTTGCAAGGTTAGCCTACCCTTAGTTCGCGTTATTCAGTGGTGACCTGCGACAAAGCCGGTTGCGGCCACCGGACCGCGGCGGAGTCCGCGGCCGCGCCCGTACTCGTGACCCGCCATGTCGTCATGTCGTCACGTCCGGAGCGCCCCCGGCCCGCCGGGCTTCGCGCTCCGGAACCCCGAACACGGCCGCCCTGTAAGGCCGTTCATCCCTCGTACGTGTGGAAAGCAGCTACGGGTATCGCCCGGACGGGTGACGGCCGACCGGATGAGGACCGCCGCGCCGATACGGTTCCGCGGTGTCCACGACCTCCACCGCAGCGCAGCCATGGAACTCCGCCGACCTGGGTTCCGTCGTCGTCATGGCCTGGCGCGGGGAAACACCCGACGGCGGCATCCCCTTCCTCCTCGCCTGCTCCCTGGGGAACGGGGCGAGCGGCCCGGACGCCACCGCGGACGCCGCGCGGCACCTGCTGCGCGGCGCGGGTCTGTCTCCCGCGGGCCGCCTCGTCGACGCCTCCGAGGAGACCGGCCCGTCCGGTGTCGTCGTCGTGCCGGGCGCGGCGTCGCTCACTTTGCCGGGCTTCGACGCCCAGTTCGTCCCCCCACCGAAGTGGGCCGACGCCGTCGGTGAACGCGGGCACGTCTACCTCGTCTTCACGACCCGGCCCTGGCCGTCCGGTGCCGAGCCCGGCGACCTCGCGACCCTGGACGCGTTCACCTCGGACCAGGACACCCTGCGGTCCGCCGCCCACGTTCTGCTGCCCGCCCGCACCCTGCCCACCGGCTGATGACCGCCGACGGCGGCGCCCCGGGCCGGATCAGAACAGGTGCTCCTGCTCGGCGGGCGTGCCGCCGCGCGCGGGCCGGCGCGGGCCGGGGCGTCGGGCCGGCGCCTCCTCGCCGAACAGGGGCACCGTGCCGTATTCGTCGGGTTCCGCCGGGACCACGACGGGTCCGGTGCCCACGTTCAGGCACAGGGGAGCGTCCCGGTCGAAATCTCCTGGCGTCATGTCCGTCCAGTCGCATTCCTGACGCTCGCTCACCGACGCTCCGCTCCCCCGTCCGGGCTTCCAGTCCCCTCATTGTTCCCGTACCCGGGCCGGGTGTCAGTTCTCGTCACGGGTCTCGGGTGCATGCCCGGCGACGGCCGTCGAAAGCGGTGCGGACCGCACCCCCGGGAACCCGGCGCCGGAGAGCACCCGGACGGTGCCGAGCCGCACCGGGCCGCCGAGCGCGCCCAGGGCACGCGGCGGGGCGGTGCCGCTCCCGGCGGGTGAGGAGGCGTGATCCTGCATGCGGCCAGGCTATCGCTCGTCCACCGCTTCCCTGACGACACCTCCGCGGGCCCGCCGCACCCCCGCCGACCCCCTCCTCACGGGCCTCCTCCGACTTTTCACGGGCCTCCTCCGGAAGGGAGACGTACGTCACACCCCACGTCCTGTCACACTTCGGCGGGCTGTCCCGTCAGGAGTACGTAACCGCAATCGCGACCCAGGAGATCACCATGGATGCCCGTCTCGACTTCTTCGGCAACGCACTCGGCGCCAAGGTGCTGAGGCACATCAACTCGGCGGGCAAGGCGGCGTCCGAGTCGGGTCTGCCGCACGCCACTCAGGAACTGGTGAAGATCCGCGCCAGCCAGATCAACGGCTGCGGCTTCTGCACCGACATGCACACCAAGGACGCCGCCCACGCCGGCGAGACCGCCCAGCGCCTCCACCTCGTCGCCGCCTGGCGCGAGGCCACCGTCTTCACCGAGGCCGAACGCGCCGCACTCGAACTCGCCGAACAGGGCACCCGTATCGCCGACGCCGCCGGCGGCGTCACCGACGAGGCGTGGGCCGACGCGGCCAAGCACTACGACGAGGACCAGCTCGTCGCGCTCGTTTCCCTCATCGCAGTCATCAACACCTACAACCGCATCAACGTCATCAACCAGCAGCCCGCCGGCGCCTACCGGCCCGGCCAGTTCGGCTGACGGGCGTCCGCCCGCTCAGGCCCGGTCGGGCCCGGTCGGGACCGGAGCGGGCGGCGCCCCTCCCGGCAGTGAGGGCGCGGCGGCCGTGTCACAGGCTCCTCGCCCGCCCTGTAGAGGTGAGTGACGACCCCGGCGATCGGAGCGATCGCGGCTCTCAACGCCGCGGGACCCGGGGCTGCCACCCGCAGCGGCTACCCGGACATGGACCCGGAACTGCGGGTCAGCCTCGTCCGGCCCCCGGCCACGGGCGTCACCCGCGAGAGCGTCCCGCCCATGCCCGAGGAGATCTCCTCCCTGATGCGGGAGGTCTCCTCCGAGGGCGAGCTCGTCGAGTGCCCCCCAGGGCTCCGGGCCGGGTACGGCCCGGAGCCGCGGTGTCCCACGCCCAGGGGGCGCGCCGCCTCGCGTGCGCGCCCCCTGGGGTGAGACATGGTGTGGGTGCCATCCGGTCCGACGTGCCGGGACCTCAGCGGCTCAGGACTCCGCGCGCCGGGGCAGGCGCCAGCCGGGACGGACGAAGTGGCAGGTGTAGCCGTCCGGGTACCGCTGGAGGTAGTCCTGGTGCTCGGGCTCGGCCAGCCAGAACGGGCCGGCCGGTGCGACCTCGGTGACCACGGGCCCCGGCCACAGACCCGACGCGTCGACGTCGGCGATCGTCTCCTCGGCGACGCGCTTCTGCTCGTCGTCGAAGTAGAAGACGGCGGAGCGGTAGCTCAGCCCGATGTCGTTGCCCTGCCGGTTCTTCGTGCTCGGGTCGTGGATCTGGAAGAAGTACTCCAGGATCGTGCGGTAGTCGGTGACCGCCGGGTCGTAGGTGATCTCGATCGATTCGGCGTGGGTGCCGTGGTTGCGGTAGGTGGCGTGGGGGACGTCGCCGCCGCTGTAGCCGACGCGTGTGCTCAGGACGCCCGGAAACGTGCGGATCAGCTCCTCCATGCCCCAGAAGCAACCGCCCGCCAGCAGCGCCTTCTCCTCGGTCCTCGTCATCTCGTCTCGCCCTTCTCCCGCGTCCTCCGACGGACCCGTCCGCCGCGCACTCATGATTCCGTACGGCCGCGGCCGTACGCGCACCGTTCACAACCATGCCGGGAGCCCTGTTGTTCCGTCCGCGGCCGTCCGCCCCGGCGGATCCGCCCTGGCCGGACGGCGGACATGTGTACGATTTCGCGTATGACCGGCTCCCCCTCCTCGGCACAGCGGCTGCGCGATCTCGCACGGCTGCGCCGGGTCCGTGACCGGATCGACCGGGAGTACGCGCAGCCGCTGGACGTCGAGGCGCTCGCCCGGGGCGCGCACATGTCGGCCGGGCATCTGAGCCGGGAGTTCCGGGCCGCGTACGGCGAGTCGCCGTACAGCTATCTGATGACGCGGCGCATCGAGCGGGCGATGACGTTGCTGCGCCGCGGCGACCTGAGTGTGACCGAGGTCTGCTTCGCGGTCGGCAGCTCATCACTGGGCACGTTCAGCACCCGCTTCACCGAACTCGTCGGCATGCCGCCCAGCGCCTACCGGCGCCTGGCGGCCGACGCGACGGAGGGGATGCCGGCGTGTGTGGCGAAGCAGGTGACCAGACCGGTCAGGAATCAAGAAGCGCCCGGGGCGCGGACAGCTCTAGCGTGACGTCCATGGACATCAGCATTCACGCGAGTTTCCTCCCGCACGACGACCCCGAGGCCTCCCTGGCCTTCTACCGCGACACCCTCGGCTTCGAGGTGCGCAAGGACGTCGGATACGGCGGCATGCGCTGGATCACCGTCGGTCCCGTCGGCCGGCCCGGCACGTCCATCGTGCTGACCCCGCCGGCCGCCGATCCCGGGGTCACCGACGACGAACGCCGCATGATCACCGAGATGATGGCCAAGGGCACCTACGCGGGCCTGCTCCTGGCCACCGACGATCTCGACGGCACGTTCGCGAAACTGCAGGCATCCGACAGCGCCGAGGTCGTCCAGGAACCGACCGAGCAACCGTACGGTGTGCGCGACTGCGCCTTCCGCGACCCTTCGGGCAACCTGATCCGCATTCAGGAACTGCGTTGAGCCGTACCCCGGCCGCGCTGCCGGCCGGGGGCTCCGGGACGCCCCCGGCCGGCACCAGGACCACGGACCGTACACGAGAGGACGGCACCACCGGCATGACCACGAGAACGAGGACGCAGTCGCCCGCATCGCACGGCGCCGACAGGCACGAACTGATCAGCGTGCACGGCGCTCGCGTGAACAACCTCAAGGACGTCAGCGTCGAGATCCCCAAGCGCCGGCTGACGGTGTTCACCGGCGTCTCCGGTTCGGGCAAGAGCTCGCTGGTGTTCGACACCATCGCGGCGGAGTCGCAGCGGCTGATCAACGAGACGTACAGCGCCTTCGTGCAGGGCTTCATGCCGACCCCGGCGCGGCCCGACGTCGACGTCCTCGAAGGGCTGACCACCGCGATCGTCGTCGACCAGCAGCGGATGGGTTCCGACCCGCGGTCCACGGTCGGCACCGTCACCGACGTCCACGCGATGCTGCGCATCCTCTTCAGCCGGCTCGGCACTCCGCACATCGGTCCGCCCGGCGCGTTCTCCTTCAACACCGCCTCGGTCCGGGCGAGCGGGGCGATCACCGTCGAACGCGGCAACAAGAAGGCGGTGAAGGCGACCTACGAGCGCACCGGCGGGATGTGTACGCGCTGCGAGGGCCGGGGCACCGTCTCCGACATCGACCTCACCCAGCTCTACGACGACTCCAAGTCGCTGGCCGAGGGCGCGTTCACCATTCCCGGCTGGAAGTCGGACAGCTTCTGGACCGTCCGGGTCTACGCCGAGTCGGGCTTCGTCGACCCGGACAAGCCGATCCGGGAGTTCACCGAGCAGGAGATGCGGGACTTCCTGTACCGGGAGCCGGTCAAGGTGAAGGTCGACGGCGTCGGTCTCACCTACGAGGGACTGATTCCCAAGATCCAGAAATCGTTCCTGTCGAAGGACAAGGAGTCGATGCAGCCGCACATCCGGGCGTTCGTGGAACGGGCGGTCACCTTCACCACCTGCTCCGAGTGCGACGGCACCCGGCTGAGCGAGGGGGCCCGGTCGTCGAAGATCAAGGGCATCAGCATCGCCGACGCCTGTGCGATGGAGATCCGGGACCTGGCCGAGTGGGTCCGCGGCCTGTCCGAGCCCTCGGTGGCGCCGCTGCTCACCTCGCTGGGCGGCACCCTCGACTCGTTCGTGGAGATCGGGCTCGGCTACCTCGCGCTGGAGCGGCCGTCGGGCACGCTGTCGGGCGGTGAGGCGCAGCGCGTCAAGATGATCCGCCACCTCGGCTCCCCGCTCACCGACATCACGTACGTCTTCGACGAGCCCACCATCGGCCTGCACCCCCATGACATCCAGCGGATGAACGACCTGCTGCTGCGGCTGCGGGACAAGGGCAACACGGTGCTGGTCGTGGAGCACAAGCCGGAGACGATCGCGATCGCCGACCATGTCGTCGACCTCGGCCCCGGTGCCGGGACGGCGGGCGGCACCGTCTGCTTCGAGGGGACCGTCGAGGGGCTGCGGCGCGGCGACACCGTCACAGGCCGTCATTTCGATGACCGGGCGACGCTCAAGGAGTCGGTGCGCAAGTCCTCCGAGGCGCTGGAGATCCGCGGGGCGACGACGCACAACCTGCGCGATGTCGACGTCGACATCCCGCTCGGCGTGCTCACGGTCGTCACCGGTGTCGCCGGTTCCGGCAAGAGTTCGCTGGTGCACGGGTCGCTGGTCAAGTGGTCGGGGGCCGGTGGCGAGGGTGTGGTGTCGGTGGACCAGAGCCCGATCCGCGGCTCGCGGCGGAGCAACCCGGCGACGTACACCGGGCTGCTGGACCCGATCCGCAAGGCGTTCGCCAAGGCCAACGGCGTCAAGCCGGCGCTGTTCAGTGCCAATTCCGAAGGTGCCTGCCCCACCTGCAACGGCGTCGGCGTCGTCTTCACCGATCTGGCGATGATGGCCGGGGTGGCCGGCACCTGCGAGGAGTGCGAGGGCAAGCGGTTCCAGGCGTCGGTGCTGGAGTACCGCTTCGGCGGCCGGGACATCAGCGAGGTGCTCGCGATGTCGGTGGCCGAGGCGGAGGAGTTCTTCGGCGCCGGTGAGGCGCGCACTCCGGCGGCGCACCGTATCCTCGGCCGGCTCGCCGACGTGGGCCTCGGCTACCTCACTCTCGGCCAGCCCCTGAACACGCTGTCCGGCGGCGAGCGGCAGCGGCTCAAGCTGGCCGTGCACATGGCGGAGAAGGGCGGCGTCTACGTCCTCGACGAGCCGACCACCGGTCTGCACCTCGCCGACGTCGAGCAGCTGCTGGGTCTGCTCGACCGGCTGGTCGACTCCGGCAAGTCGGTGATCGTCGTCGAGCATCACCAGGCGGTCATGGCGCACGCCGACTGGATCATCGACCTCGGGCCGGGCGCCGGGCACGACGGCGGTCACATCGTCTTCGAGGGCACCCCCGCCGACCTGGTCGCCGCCCGCTCCACCCTCACCGCCGAGCACCTCGCGTCCTACGTCGGCGCCTGAGATCTCGCCCGGGGCGCCGGGCTCCTGCCCGGCGCCCCGGGCCGGGCAGCCGCCGCGCGCCGTCCGGTCGCCGGGGGTTCCGGGCACCCGCCGGGCCCGGACGCAGGAGCGTGAGAAACGGGGACCCGAAAGCGGGAAAGCGGAAGCAGGGGGTGCGATGCGGAGCCGTACGGCGCGACCGGCCGTCACCGGCCGCCGGTCTCCGTGAGGGAGATCAGGGCCGTGATGCGTTTGCCGGTCGGCTCGGGCTGCACGTCCACCCCGCGGGCGACGGCCAGCACGATCTCCAGGCCGTGCCGGCCCACGCGGTCCGGGTTCGCGGCCCCGGCCACGGGCAGCGCGGTGCTGCCGTCCCGGACCATCACCTCGAGGGCGTCTCCGGCGATGCGCAGGTCCAGCCGGACGGGACCGGGAGCGTACTTGCGGGCGTTGGTGACCAGCTCGCTCACCACGAGCTGGGTGACCTCCATCGCGCGGGCCGACACGGGCAGCGCGTCCTCCGCCTGAGCCCGCGTCAGGAACGCGGCGGCCAGCCGCCGGGCCTCCGCTATCCACGCGCCGTCACCGTCCAGGACATAGGACGCCCGCCGCGGTATGCCGGACGCCGGATCCCCTTCGCCGGCAGGAACTGCTTCCATCCAATCCGCCTTCACTCACCGATCACACTGCGCGCCTACCCGTGATCTCCGGCCGCATTCCCCCGACCCACGAGGGTGCCCGGAGCGGGTGCCTGCCTTCCGTGCCGGGAAACACGCCGGGTGCGTCGAATTGTGTCAGGCGCCTCCGACAGGGCGGTGGGCGCCCGGCGCCGGGGCACCCACCGGTTCTGCCGCTTTCGGGGCGCGGGCCCCGGCGCGCAGACGGCGGCCCCTGCGGGTCGGGCCCCAGGGTTTGAGGATCGAGATCGCCGTCATGAAGACGTAGGCGGACAGGGACACGACCGGACCGAAGAGGACATCGCCCGCGTCGGGCAGGGGGCTCCCCCCGGCCACGGCGGTCACCGCCGCGTTCACTCCCGGCCGCAGCGCGAAGACCGTCGCCGTGGTCGTCGCCAGGGTCAGCCAGAACTTCGTGTACACCCACCGGTGCCTCGCCAGTCCCCACGGGGTGCCCAGGGACAGCACCAGCCCGCTGGTCAGGGTGAGCAGGGCGAGCGGAACCATGAGCCGGTCGGCGAAGAGCTTCATGGCGCGGACGGACGCCTCCACGGCGGCCTCGGAATCGGTGGTGGCGGCGGTGACACCGAGCGCGAGCAGCCCGAGGGTGAGCCCGAGCCAGCTCGCGGAGGAGACGACATGGACGACGAGGAGGGCCCGGCGTGCGGGGCGGCTGAGTTTCACCTGCCCCACGGTGCCGGGCCCGGACGTCCGGGGCGTCCCGCAGCGGGAGTAACCCCGGGTACTGGCCTCGGCGTACGCGAAAAGCCCCTCACCGGTCGCGCAGCCGGCCCACCTCCTCCAGCGCGTGCCTCGCCGCACCGGCCAGCCGGGGGCGGTCGCGGACGAAGCGGCGGGCGGCCCGCGCCGGTTCGCGGCTCAGGCGGTACGCGGCCCCGCCCGGCCCCGGGCGTACCACGGCGCCTTCGTAGACGGGCAGTTCACGGGTCTTCAGCGAGTCCTTGTAGCGGGCCGGCCCGCTGCCCAGGTCGACCATGCGGATCCCGTCGGCCGCCGCGGCCTCCAGCATCCGCAGGTGCAGCACCAGCCCGGGTGAGTACTTGCCGTAGTCGCGGTCGTACGCCGGGAACCACCAGGAGAGGACCGTGGGCGAGCGCAGCCCGAAGTGGGCGGCCACGGGGCGGCCGGCGGCGTACAGCACGGAGAGCAGTCCACGGCATTCGGGGTCGTCGCCACTCGCGAGCCGCTCCACCAGAGCGGTGATCCACGGCTGCGCGAACCGGTCCCGGCGCCCGGTGCGCCGGTACTGCGCGGACTTCCAGCGCATCAGCGCCCGTAACGCGTCCGGGTCCCGCGCGTCGTACACGAACCGCACCTCTCCGATCTGACGGGCGAGTCTGCGTTCCTTGGCGAGGGTCTGCTTGAGGAAGCCCGGCGCGTTCGCCCGCAGAAGTCCGGTGTAGGACGCGAAGCCCTCGCCGATGTCGACGACCGGGCTGACGAGTCGCTCGGTGGCGTGCGGTACGAAGAGGTGCTGACCGGCCTCCAGGTTGTCGAACTCCCACGAGGAGAGCCCGCAGGCGGCCAGGAGCCGGCGTGGGTCGACCCGGATGCCCGGGTGCAGGACGGCCCCCTGGCTGTCCGACACCCCGAGCCCGATGGCCCGGCCCTGCCCCAACGGCCCCTTCTCGTACGGGAAGAAGCCGACGGTGGTGCCGTCCTCGTGGAGTACGGCGACCCTGGCACCGGGCCTGTCGTGCCCGACGGCCGTGGCGAATGCCGGGTCGAGGAAAGGGTTCTCCGGTGCGCCGGACTCGCCGCGCAGGTGTCTCCATGTCTTGTGCTCGCCGGGGCCGAGTTCGTCCGGCCGCAGAACGAGAAGGTGCTTTCGGGGCATGCGGGTCTCCTGTGTCGTCACGGGTGCCGGGACGCACGAGGGCCTGTCTGCTGCGGTGCCGTGCGGGGCGCGGGGTCGCCGGGCAGTGCTCGGGCCGCGTGGTGCAGGCCTCGGGCGGTACTGCCGTGGTTCAGCAGCGGAACGTCTGCAGGGCGCTGGCGTCGTGGGCCGGGAGTGCCGGCTCCGCGCCTTGTGGGCTGCCTGACGGGTGCGCGCCACGGGCGGCCCGCTCCGGGGGAACCGCGTTCGCCTGGGCGTCCGTCGCCGTGTGCGGTGCCGCCCCGGCCGCTCCGGCGGTCCTCGGTGAGCGGGCGAGGCGGAGGTGCAGTGCGGAGTCCGGGATACCGGGAGAGGGCTTTCCCGCGCGCTGGGGGTCGGGGGCGTCCGG
>NZ_LIQT01000151.1 GCF_001418415.1 Streptomyces hirsutus | reverse complement strand
GCCGTCTTCCGGCCCCGCCCGCGGTGTGCCGCGGGCGGGGCCGGAAGACGGCCGTTCAGGGCTTTCGGGGCCGGCTTCAGAAGGGCGACAGCGTCAGGCGCACGCCCGTGGGGGCCGTGTCCTGGATGTACGAGGCGAAGTCGGCGACGTCGTCGAAGGCGAAGCCGTATGCCTTGCCGTCCTCCGTGGCCGTGTGCACGGCCTTGGAGTAGTGGTTGGTGAGCTCGGTCCGGTAGAAGACCGAGGCGTCGGTGGTCGGCTGGTCGGGGTGGCTGAGCAGCGTCGAACGGTTGAAGCCGGCGCCGAGCACGGCGGCGACCGGGCCGGTCGTGCCGTCGTTCGGGGCGGCGAGCGCCCCGTCGCAGAAGAGGACGTCCCGGGTGGACGGCCTGCCGAAGGAGACCTGGGCGGGCCCGTCGAAGGTGAACCGGTCGCCGCGCACCCGGCCGGTGAAGGTCCCGGCGTTGGTGGTGATCCTGAGGTCGCGTCCGGTGTAGGTGCTCCACACCTCGTCGATGTACGGCGCGAGGTGGTCCTTGGCGAACAGACCCGCGTCCAGGCCGTGGCCCGGCGCGATGATCCGGGTGTCGTCCACGACGAGCCGCGAGAACGCCTCCACCTGCCTGAGCGCGGAGAACACGGCACCGCGGCCCCCGTTCCGGAACACGCCCGTGGACTGGTCCTTGGAACCGGTGAGCCGGATGTTCATCGGCACGCTGAACATGTCGACCATCGTGGTGTTGCAGAACATGCCGGCGGAGTTGTGGGTGAACTCCGCACAGTCGTGCAGCACACCGTAGCTGGGGTCCGAGGTGACCCAGCCGGCCGGGTACTGCAACGCCGCGTTGCCGTTGCCGTCCGCGACGGCCTTGAACTTGAGCTTTCGGCCGAGGGCCACGTAGATGCGGCCGGACATGTACGGCAGGGACAGCCGGGTCTCGCCGCTGCCGGCCAGGCTGATCGCGTAGTCGGTGAAGCCGTCGGCGCCGTTGTCCGACAGGGAGACCGGGGCCAGGGTGCCGTCCGGGGTGAGCCGCACCTGACGTCCGTCCTGGTTGCCCACGACGTAGAGGTGCACGTTCGCGTTGCCGAAGGAGCCACTGTTGTTGACGATCGTCAGCGGGAGAGGGGCCGCGGCGGCCGCCACGGCCTGCGTGTCCGGGGACGTCTCCGCGAGGGCGTGGGGGGCGAGCGCGGCGGCGGCGGGCACGGCCACGGCCGCCCCGCCGAGGGCGAAGAGAACCTTCCGGCGGCCGAGGGAACGCTGGTGGCGAGGAGTCATGTGGGGGTCTCCTGAGGTGATCGAGCGGCTCTGACGAGCCGTTCCTGGTGAGCGGTACCTGACAAGATGTCGCCCGGGGCGTGGGGGTGGGGCCGAGCGCTCCCCGACGGTGATGAGAGCGCTCTCACGCCGCAGGTCGTGCCGGCGCCTGGCCTTGATGGTACGGACCGGAACCACCCCCGCCAATGGGTCCGACTTGTCCCTCGAGTCGCTCTGATCAGGGCTTACTTGACGTGCTTGCGAGAGCCCCGCATGTGCTTAAGCGCTTTTTAAGGGTCGCTTAAGCCGGATCGGGCGGAGGGGCACCTGGTGTGGGGAGAGCGCTCTCTGCTTGCCGTGGTGTCGGAGCCCCTCGGCGTGAAGTCGCGGGAACCTTCCGGGACGGGCCGGAGGCGCCGTCGCACCCGGCGTATCGCGGCACACCGCCGGACGCCCGTCCTGGAGGACTCCGGCCTCCGGTGGCCGGCCCTCCCCTGCGATTCAGAGTCGTACCTGCTGAATGCGTTCGCATTTTCCTATTGGATTTCCCGCGGTACGGGGCCCAGGCTGGAACCGCTTGTCAGATGCGGCGAGTCGACATCCGGAAGAGGTCGCGCATACATGCACACCCGCCGTATCGGTGACGTCGAGGTCGGTGCGATCGGGCGGGGCGCCATGCGCGTGTCGATCGAGGGGCGGCCGGGCGAGGCGCGCTCCCTGTCCACCGTCCACGCCGCACCGGACGCCGCTTGAGGGGTCTCGGGCCGCGACCGTCGGTGCGGTCGTGCGCGCGGGTCTGGTGTACTTCTGCCCGATAAGGGGGAAAGCGCTTTCCGGTGCGGGGGAGCAGAGAACGTTCGCCGCACCGCCGTAACCGGGCTGCACCTGCCGTATCCGGCTTCAGGGGAGGACCACCGCCGATGGCGTCGTCGCCGGCAAGACCACTCGACCACCGCTACCGGGGCGAGCACCCGGTCCGGACCCTCGCCTATCTCCTCCGTGCCGACCGCGGCCGGCTCGCCGCCGCGGTCGGCGTCTTCACGGTCAAGCACAGCCCCATCTGGCTGCTGCCGCTGATCACCGCATCCATCATCGACACCGTGGTGCAGCACCGGCCGATCTCGCAGCTCTGGACCAGTACCGGCGTCATCATGTTCATCCTGCTGGTCAACTACCCGCTGCACCTGCTCTACGTGCGCCTCCTGTACGGCAGCGTCCGCCGCATGGGCACCGCCCTGCGCTCCGCCCTGTGCACGCGGATGCAGCAGCTCTCCATCGGTTACCACTCCCGCGTGAGCGCCGGTGTGCTCCAGGCCAAGGTCGTGCGGGACGTGGAGACCGTCGAGCAGATGGTGCAGCAGACCGCGGAGATGGGGCTCGGCGCGATCACCGTACTCATCGGCGGACTGGTCATCATCGCCCTCCGCACGCCCGAGTTCCTGCCCGTCTTCCTGGTCGTCGTGCCCACCGCCGCCCTGCTCGTGGCCCGGCTGCGGTCCCGGCTGCGGACCCACAACGAGCACTTCCGGCACGAGGTGGAGACCCTGTCGTCCCGGGTGACGGAGATGACCCGGCTCATCCCGGTCACCCGCGCCCACGGGCTGGAGGGCAAGGCCCTGCGCCGGATGGACGGCACCCTGAACCGGCTGCTCACCTCCGGGATGCGCCTGGACCTGGTCAACGGCCGGTTCGGCTCGCTGGCCTGGGTGGCGCTCAACGTGGTGGGCGTCCTCGTCCTGGCCGGCGCGGCGCTGATCTCGTACTACGACGTCTGGGGCGTCAGCGCCGGCGACATCGTCATGCTGAGCGCCTTCCTGACCACGCTCACCAACTCCACGACGACACTGGCGGGCCTGGCCCCGGTCATCACCAAGGGCCTCGAGTCCGTGCGCTCGGTCGGCGAGGTTCTCCAGGCGCCCGAACTGGAGGACAACGAGGGCAGGTCGGAGGTGACCGTCCTGCGCGGCGCGGTCACGTTCGAGGGCGTGGGCCACGCCTACGAGCGTGATGAGCGTCCTGCCGTACGCGACTTCACCCTCGACGTCGCCCCGGGCGAGACCGTCGCCCTCGTGGGCGCCTCGGGGGCGGGCAAGTCCACCGTGCTCAACCTCGTCATAGGCTTCATCCGCCCGACCTCGGGCCGCCTGCTCCTCGACGGCGCCGACATGAACGGCCTCGACCTGCGCACCTACCGGCGCTTCCTGTCGGTCGTGCCCCAGGAGTCGATCCTCTTCGACGGCACGATCAGGGAGAACGTGGCCTACGGCATGGACGACGCCGACGAGGAGTCGGTGCGGTCCGCACTGCGCGACGCCAACGCGCTGGAGTTCGTCGACCGGCTGCCCCAGGGCCTCGACACCCTCGTCGGGGAGCGCGGAGCCCGCCTGTCCGGCGGACAGCGCCAGCGCCTCGCCATCGCCCGCGCCCTGATCAGGGACCCCAAGGTACTCGTCCTCGACGAGGCGACCTCGGCGCTGGACACCCGTTCCGAGGCGCTGGTCCAGGAGGCGCTCGCCCGGCTGCTGCGCGGGCGGACCACCTTCGTCGTGGCGCACCGGCTGTCCACCGTGCGCGGTGCCGACCGGATCGTGGTCATGGCGGACGGCCGAATCCAGGAGATCGGCACCCACGAGGAACTGCTGCGCCGGGGAGGGGCGTACACCGCACTGCACAGCGGGCAGGCGGCCTGACGGGCGGCCGGGCCACCCGTCAGGCGTCCATCCAGTCCATTCCGGCGGGCCGGCCCGCCGGCCGTCTGGTCGGCCGGACGGAATGGACTACTTCCGGGCGATGCGGGTAGGCGCAGCCACACACCCAGAGAGAGGCGCCTTCGTGCTGGTACCGGATCCCAAGACCGTCAGACGACTGCTGACGCGTTACGCGACGCTGCGGATCGCGCAGGCGGAGCGGCCCTCGCCCGTCGCGGCGCGCGAGCTGGAGGACATCACCTACACGCTCTGCGTGATGACGGGAACGGCAGGCATCCGTGAGGCCGTCACCCGCGCGGACGCGCTGCTCGCCCAGGGGCAGACCGCGCCCGCCGGCCGGACCGCGGACCCGGACGGCGAGAACGGCCGGTGCCTGACCGTGTGACCGGCGGCTACGAGCCGGTGCCCGCGACAGGCCGGCCGACGGGCCGTCGGCCGTGGAACGCCGACCGGTACGCGTACGGCGTGGTGCCCACCACCTTGCGGAACCGCTCGCGGAACGCCGTGGGCGAGCCGAACCCGGACTGCTGGGCGATCCGCTCGACCGTGTAGTCGCTGTTCTCCAGCAGGTACTGGGCGCGCCGTACCCGCGCCCGCAGCAGCCACTGCACCGGCGTGGTGCCCGTCTGCTCGCGGAAACGGCGGCCGAAGGTGCGCTCGCTCATCCCGGCACGTGCCGCCATCGCCCCGAGGGTGACCTCGTGCGCCAGGTTGTCCTCGATCCACTCGAACAGCGGCTCGAAGGCCGACCCACGAGGCACGGGCGGGTGCTTGTGCACGATGAACTGGGCCTGTCCGCCCTCCCGTTCCAACGGCATGACGGACATCCGGGCCGTGTTCGCGGCCACCGCCGAGCCGAGGTCCCGGCGGACCATGTGCAGGCACATGTCCAGCGCGGCGGCGGCACCGGCCGAGGTGAGGATCTGCCCGTTGTCGACGTAGAGCACGTCAGGCTGTACGTCGACGCGTGGAAAGGAGCGGGCCAGTTGGTCCGCGGCCACCCAGTGCGTGGTGGCGCGCAGCCCGTCCAGCAGCCCCGCCTCCGCCAGCACGAACGCGCCCACGCACACCGAGGCGATCCGGGTGCCTGCTCCGGCCGCCCGGCGCAGCGCCGTGACGACCGCGGGGGAGAGCGGCGGGGCGCCTTCGGCACGGCCCGGGACGATGATCGTGTCGGCGTCGTCCAGTGCCTCCAGTCCGCGGTCGACGCGCAGGAGCAGACCGCCGTCCGCCGCCACCTCGGGTGCCTCGGCGCACGGCCGCACCCGGTAGGCGGGCCGGCCGTCGGGCAGCCGCGTCCAGTCGAAGGTCTGCATGGGTGCCGCCATGTCGAACGGAATGACCCGGTCGAGCAGAAGAATCGCCACGGAGTGCATGAACGCCACGATAGGCGGATTCCCGCCACGCGTAAGGGTCGGGGCAGGAGTGGGGAGGTGATGCGGCGGACCGGAGGAAAGGCAGACGGGCCGGTTGGCGGGAATCCGTCGGAAGCTGTCGATCCAGCCCCTGGGTGAAGACCCCGAGGGCCCTTAGCGTGAGCCCTTCACCGCTGATCACGCCAAGGAAAGAGCCCCGGTGACCAAGTTCCTGCTGTCCCTGCACGTCCTCGCCGCCATCCTCGCCGTCGGTCCCGTGACCGTCGCGGCGAGCATGTTCCCGCCGGCCGCGCGCCGCGTCGTGCCCGCCGGGGGTGACGGGCCCGTCGCGGCAGCGGTGACCACCGTCGAGGTGCTGCACCGCATCTGCAGGGTCTACTCCCGCATCGGTGTCGCGGTACCCGTGCTCGGGCTGGCCACCGCGCTCGCCATGGGAGTTCTGGGCGACGGCTGGCTCATCACCTCCATCGCGCTCACGGCGGCGGCCGCGGCCGTCCTGATCGCCTTCGTGCTGCCCCGGCAGGACGAACTCGTCGAGCAGCTGGCCCAGCAACGGTCCGTCGACCGGCGGGAGACGATGCGACTCGCCATGTTCACCGGTGTGTTCAACCTGCTGTGGGCGACGGTCACGGTTCTCATGATCGTCCGCCCCGGTTCGACCACGGGCGCCTGACCGGATCCGGCACCGCCCCGTGCCTCCTGCCGCCGGGGCGCGGGGACTATCCCTCGTGTACTCATCTGCGTCAAGTCGTATGGATGGATTCCCCCTGAAGGATGTCCGGACGCATACACTCGTCAGTCGCGTCCCCGTCCCGGGGCCGACGAAGCAGAGAGGCGCGTTGCAGGGTGTTCAAGGAATCCCCCATCTACGACCGACTCATCACGGAGCGCGGTGATGTGCCCGCACAGGTCCGCAGCGAGGCCGAACGAGTGAACAGGGAACTGGAGCTGGTCATGGGGCCCCTGCAGTCCCCCGGGTACTCCCAGGGCGGCCACGACCGCCAGCAGTCCCCGGGGAACGGCTGGCAGCGCACCGCCCTTCTGCCCGGCCCCAGGCCGCACTGATCCGGGTACCGCCCCGGAGGGCGGACCCGTACCACCACGCTCCCACGTGGTGGCGGGCCCTCAGCATGCCGTGGTGGGCGTCCTGTCGACCTCCACCGTCTCCTCGGGAACGGGCCGCGCCAGCCACTCGGCGACGGTACGCGCGATCGGCTGGCCCGTCTCCACCTCGACGAACCCGAACTGCCCCGACTGATTGCACTCCAGGAACCACCACGTCCCGTCGGCGTCCTCGGCGAAGTCGAAGGCCCCGTAGGCCAGTTCGGCCTCACGCAGATAGGTGCGGACGGAGTCGGCGAGGCGCGGCGGCACATCGACCGGCTCCCAGGGCGCCCCGGGCGGCGCGAAACGTACATCCACCTCGACCGGTTCGGCGCCGGGGTACGCGGCCTTGCGGGCGGCCAGCAGTCGCTCGCCCACGGCGGTGAGCCGGATGTCGGCGCGCTTCGCGATCCGCCGCTGGAGCAGCGTCGGCCCGAACGCCACGGCGGTGAAGTCGGTGTCCGGCGCCACCCTGCTGGTCGGCACGGCCCGCGGCGGATCCTGCGGATGCGCTCCGGAAACGGGCTTGACCACCAGGTCCGGGAACCGTTCGGCGAACTCCCGGGCGGCGCGCGGGAAGGTCGTGATCAGGGTGGCCGGCACGGGCAGGCCGCAGCGCTGCGCCAGCCGGAGCTGCCACGGCTTGTGACGTGCCTGCCGGGCCGCGTCCGGATGGTTCATCCAGCGGGCGTCCGAGCCGCGCAGCATCCCGTAGAGAGCCTGAGCGGCCTCCTCGGTCAGCCAGGGCGACGGCTGGGCCGCCCGCCCGGCCGGGGTGCCCGGCCTGCGCACCCACACGGACCGCAGTCCGCCGATGCTCACCAGTCGCCCCCCGGTGGAGAGATGGCCGCGAAAACGGCCGTGCACGTATTCACCCGAGAGCGAGACGCCGGCGGTCAGATCGGCAGGGTCGAGGCGTACCACCGGAACTCCGGAGCCGTGCAGGTGCACGACCACCATGTCGGCGGTCACATCCTCCTCGCAGGTGAGGATCAGTACGGTCATCGTCTGCGACTCACGGTCAGTCGTCGAAGTGGGTCTTGGAACCCGCCGTGGACGTCGTGGTGCCCACCTCTCGCAACAGTGCGTGATCGCAGGCCGCCACTCGTCCGTCGGCGAGAACGTTCAACTGCAGTCCGGAGTCGTACACATACGGAGTGCTTACGACCAACTCCCGTGCCGGACGTGCGTAGTTGAGCGCGAACGGTTGCATCGTCTCTCCCTCGTCGGTGCTGCGCCGACCAGGCGACGGCCCACTGTGCACCGCTGCTTGGTCCGCCGACTTGTTTTGGCTTCCAGAGACTTATACGAATCGAACGGGTGGTTGGTTTCCTCACGGAGCGTAGTCGCGGGCGGGTTCGCGATCCGGGCGCCGGGGCGTCGCTCCGGGTGACCCCGCGCCGAGGGATCCGCGCAGGGAGCGCAGTGCGAGCAGCAGCACGCCGATGTCGTCCAGGTACACCGGGTCGGGCAGCAGGTCGGTCGGCAGGACGAGGTAGAGGACCGCGCCCCAGAACACCCAGCGCGGGCCCGTGGGCAGACCGGCGCGCCGCAGCTCGCGCCGGGTGCGGACCAGTCGCACCATGAGGGCCACGGCGCAGGCCAGCACGGCGGCCGCGGCGACGGCGGCCACGACGAGTACCACGGTGGTCGTGTCCACGGGCTGTCCTCCTCAGGGTGCGGCGCGACACCGGTCTCCCTGTTTGGATGCCCGGGAACGGCTCCGGTATGACCCCCCGGGGGAGCCGACGGAGTGGCACAGGTCATACCGGTGGCCCAGCCGAGTGGCCGTGCCGGGCGGGGGCGCTTAGTAATGGTCCACGTAACGTCGCTCGTCGTACGTCCGGGGGGGGGCGAGGAGCGGCCTGAGTCTTCATTCATGGAGCCGAGCATGACCACCTGCTCATCGACACCCCCGTCGGACACCTCGAGTCCCTCGAGCGGCCCGACCGTCTCGACTGTCTCCGGGATATCCGGTGGAACGGACGGGGTCCTCCCGCCGGAGCCGCCACCGACGCCCCTCCCGGCCGCCGGAACGGTCTACGGCACCGGTGGACTGCGTCTGGACGCGGACCCGGCGGAGTCCCTACGCCCAGAGGAGGAGGAGCGGGATCGGCAGCAGTACGGCGACCCCGTGGGCAACCTGGTGTACGCGGCGGTGTCGGACCGCCCCCCGGACGAGGTCGCCGACCTCATCACGTCACTGGCCCGTTCACCCGAACACACTCGGGCCGTGGTCGACGTTCTGCGCGTCATCGGGGTGAGCCGCCCCGTGGAGGACGTGGCCCGTCTGGTCGCCCTGCTGACCCGGCCGCCCCGCGACGCCGACAGTGCGGACGAGGCGATCCGGGCCGCTGCGGCGCACCGCCCGGTGGAGGACGTGACCCGGCTGGTGGCGCTGTTGCACAGCGAGCAGCTGGCACCCCACTGCCGTGAGGAGGCACTGCGGGCCGCCGCCTCCGGCCGCTCCGTCGAGGAACTGATCGAGCTGATAGACCGTCTGGCCGCGCTGCCCCCGCCGGATCGCCCCGACCGCCCCACGCCCGAACCGTCCCGGTACGAGGACGAGCGCGGGGACCGGCGCCGGGAGGAGCGCGGGGGCGTGCGGGACGACGAGCACCGTGGGAGACCGGACGCGGGTTTCCCGCCCCCGTACCGCGGCGCCCTGGGCGCGGCGGCCCTGCACTCGAGGCGGCGGATCCGGCGCCCCCGCCGGGCGCACGCGCAGCCCGTCCGGTCCATGACCTGGTCGAGCTGGTCCGCCGCGGTGGCACTCGCCGTGTGTGCGGTGGTCCACTTCCCGCTGCGGGGCGACGGTTTCTCCCTGGTCCCGCACGCCCTCGCGGTCGGTCTGCCGGTGCTCTGCACGGCGCTGGCCCTGTTCCTGGTCGTACGCCCCGGCGTGCTGGTACTGGCGGCGGCGGTCGTGCTGCCGGCCGCCCTGGCCGGGACCCACGCCTCCGGCGGTACCTTCCCGTCCGCCGTCCTGTCCCGAGCCGTCGGCCTCGCACTCGCCCCGCAGTGGCTCGCCGGCGCGGCGGCCGTCGTCGCCGCGCTCCTGGCGCTGACGGCGCTGGTCGTCCGGGTGGTGTCCCCGTTCCCCGGCAGACACTGGGCGGTGTGGCCGGCGCCCGGCACACCCCGGATGCCGGACTGACCGCCGTACGGCCCGGGAGGCGTGCCGTCCCGACGGGCGGCCGGCCCTCGCCTGCCCGGCGATCCGCCGGACGGGCCGCCCTACGGGCCGGAGGACGTCGACTGCGCGTCGGCGGCGGGCAGGGCGGCCCGGCGACCTTCGCCGGCGGGCGACGGACGGCGTGCCCTGGAGCCGAACCTCAGGCGCTCGAACGTGCGGGTCAGCTGCTGCATCGGGGACGGAGCCGGCGTGCCGGGCGGCAGGGCCCGGACGCCCGAGGCCCCGGCGGCCCCCCGGTACGCGGTCAGCGCCTCGTGGGCGCTCTCGGCGGCCTCCCGGTACAGGTCGCGG